>NZ_CP041352.1:3432949-3777265 GCF_009746125.1 Casimicrobium huifangae | reverse complement strand
ACGGCGGTGACGCCACGCTGCTGATGCATCTTGGACAGAAGGCCGCCAAGGATGCTTCGCTGATCGCCAACCCGACCAGCGAAGAAGAGCGCTGCCTGTTCGCCGCGATCAAGGCCAAGCTGGCCGAAGACCCGACCTGGTACGAGCGCAAGGCGAAGCACATCATCGGCGTGACCGAAGAGACCACGACCGGCGTGCATCGCCTGAACGAGATGAGTGCGAAAGGTACGCTGCTGTTCCGCGCCATCAACGTCAATGATTCGGTCACCAAGAGCAAGTTCGACAACCTTTACGGCTGCCGTGAATCGCTGGTGGACGGCATCAAGCGCGCCACCGACGTGATGGTCGCCGGCAAGGTGGCCGTCGTTGCCGGCTACGGCGACGTGGGCAAGGGTTCGGCACAGGCACTGCGCGCGCTATCGGCGCAGGTGTGGGTCACCGAGATTGACCCGATCAACGCGCTGCAGGCCTGCATGGAAGGCTATCGCGTGGTCACCATGGACTACGCCGCCGACAAGGCCGACATCTTCGTCACCGCCACCGGCAACAAGGACGTCATCACCGGCGCTCACATGGCTGCGATGAAGGATCAGGCAATCGTCTGCAACATCGGCCATTTCGACAACGAGATCGACGTCGCCTCGCTCGAAAAGCTGCAATGGGAAGAGATCAAGCCGCAGGTTGATCACGTGATTTTCCCCGACGGCAAACGCATCATCCTGCTCGCCAAGGGTCGCCTCGTGAACCTCGGCTGTGGCACGGGTCATCCGAGCTACGTGATGTCGTCGAGCTTCGCCAACCAGACCATCGCGCAGATCGAGCTGTTCACCAAGCCTGACGCGTATGAGGCCGGCAAGGTCTACGTGCTGCCGAAGCACCTCGACGAGAAGGTCGCGCGTCTGCAACTGTCAAAGCTTGGCGCACAATTGACCGAGCTGACGACCGAACAGGCGGCGTACATTGGCGTGGCGAAGACCGGGCCGTACAAGCCGGATTCGTATCGCTACTAACCGCATGACGAAAGACGAATGACGAGTGACGGCGCGTTCGTCATTCGTCACTGGTCATCCGTCATTTACTGTTCATTGCCCAGGGAGAACACCATGACTCGATTGCTGATCGTCTGGATCCTCAACGCCGTTGCGCTGATGGCGGTGGCCTATTTGATGCCGTCGATCAAGGTGACGAGTTTCGTCTCGGCCTTGCTCGCCGCATTTGCGCTGGGGCTGGTCAACACCCTGATCCGCCCGGTGCTGACCTTTCTCACGCTGCCGATTTCGGTGCTGACGCTGGGTTTCTTCTACCTGGTGCTGAATGGCCTGTTGTTCTGGATGGTCGGCAAGGTGCTCGAAGGTTTCACGGTCGACGGCTTCTGGGCGGCAGTGTTTGGCGGCCTGCTCTACGGTCTGATCTCGTGGCTGCTGGCGCTGATCATTCCATTCGGCAAGAAGAAGTAGCCGCGGCTTCAGATGCGCGCTGACATCCTGCTCGTCGAGCGCGGACTCGCGCCGTCGCGTACTGCCGCGCAGCGCCTGATCGCGGGTGGGCATGTGTTCACCCGCGTGGGTCGTAAAGGCACGCGCGTCGCGCTGACCAAACCGGGCGTCACGCTCGATGACGACATCGCTATCGAAGTCGAAGCCAGCGAACTCAATCGCTTCGTCTCGCGCGGCGGCCTCAAGCTCGACGGCGCGCTCGACCGTGTCGGTCTCGACGTGACGGGCATGCGCTGCCTCGATGTGGGGCAATCAACCGGCGGCTTCACCGATTGCCTGCTGCAACGTGGCGCCAGTCAGGTGGTGGGTGTCGATGTTGGGCATGATCAATTGCATCCATCGCTGCGCAGCGAGCCGCGCGTGACGTACTTCGAAGGCGTGAATGCGCGCGAACTGACCAGCGCGACAACCGGTATTGCCGGCGGTTTCAACCTGGTCGTCGCCGATGTCTCGTTCATCTCGCTGACCAAGGTGCTACCGCAATGGCCGGCGCTGCTGGCGCTGGGCGGACACGTCCTGTCGCTGGTGAAGCCGCAGTTTGAAGTGGGCGCGGAAAACATTGGCCGTGGTGGCATCGTGCGCGACGCGTCGCTGTACGCGATGGTCGAGACATCAATCCGTGAGGCTTGCGCTGTGGCCGGGCTCAAGGTGCTCGACTACTTCGAAAGCCCGATCACCGGTAGCGACGGCAATCACGAGTTCTTTCTTTACGCGCAGCGTAACGCCGAACACCCATGAGCAAACCATCCCGCGCCGCCGCCGATGAGTTCCGCGACTATTGCCTGGAGCTGCTCTCCCAGCTCGCTCCGCGCGGTGGCGTGGCCGGTATCGTGGCGCGCCGCATGTTCGGCGGCACCGGCTTCTCGATGGACGGCAAGACCTTCGCGATCATCGCCTTCGACCAGCTCTGGCTGAAGGCTGACGAGGAATCGTGCAGCGCGTTCGAGGAGGCCGGCTGTGGCATCTTCACTTACGAAGCGGACGGCAAGACGCGCACGATGGGTTACTACACCGTGCCGCCCGACGCCATGGAATCCTCCGCCCTGATGCGGCCCTGGGCGGAGCTGGCCTGGGGCGCGGCACTGCGCGCGGCGGCGGGCAAGAACAAACCGAAGGCGTCGGTGAAGAAGCCTGCCGCCAAGCAACCCGCTGGAATCAAGACAACAACAGCGAACAAAAAGAAACCGTCCGCATGAACAACATCTCCTTCGAATTTTTCCCGCCTAACACTCCGGAGGGCACCGTCAAGCTGCGCACCGTGACGCAGGAGCTCGGTGCGCTGGCACCGGAGTTCTTCAGTGTCACCTATGGTGCCGGTGGCTCGACGCGTGAGAAGACGCTGTCTACCGTTCTTGAGATCATCGACGCGGGTCACGCCGCTGCGCCACATCTGTCGTGCATCGGTGCGACGAAACAGAGCATCGCCGAGACGCTCGATCTGTACAAAGCAAAGGGCATCACGCGGATCGTCGCGCTACGTGGTGATCTGCCGAGCGGCATGGGCTCAATTGGCGAGTTCACTTACGCCACTGATCTGGTGCGCTTCATCCGCGAGCGTCACGGCGATGACTTCACCATCGAAGTCGCCGCCTACCCCGAGTACCACCCGCAGTGCCGCTACGCCGAGGCTGATCTGAACAACTTCGTCGCCAAGGCGCAGGCCGGCGCTCACTCGGCGATCACGCAGTTCTTCTTTAATGCCGATGCCTACTTCCATTTTGTCGACGAAGTGCGCAAGCGCGGCGTGACGATTCCGATCGTGCCCGGCATCATGCCGTTTCACAACTTTTCGAAAATTGCACGCTTCGCGGCGAAAGATTCCATCGACATCCCGCGCTGGATTGCGCTAAAGATGGAAGGCTTCATGGATGATGCGGCGTCGATCCGCGCTTTCGGAGCGGACGTCATCACCAGCCTCTGTCGCCGCCTGCTCGATGGTGGCGCGCCCGGCATTCACTTCTACACCATGAATCAGTCGGCGCTGACGGCAGACATCGTCAAGCGCCTTCGCAGCTAACCATCGACAGGAGCATTCCCCATGAGCAACAGCGCCCTTCACCCTATCCACACTGATCAGGCGCCAGCCGCGATCGGCCCGTATTCACAAGCGGTCAGCGCCAATTTCGCATTCAAGGGCACCGTCGTGTTCTGTTCTGGCCAGATCGGGCTGGACCCGGCGACCGGCAATCTGCGCGATGGCTTCGAGGCGCAGGTTGATCAGGCGCTGGCCAACATGCAGGCGGTGATCAAGGCCGCTGGCGGTGATCTGTCCGGCATCGTCAAGCTGACGCTGTTCCTCACCGATCTCGGCAACTTTGGTGTGGTCAACGGCAAGCTGGAAGCGCTGCTGCCCAAGCCCTATCCGGCACGCTCGACGGTTGGCGTGGCGTCGCTGCCGAAAGGCGCGCAGTTTGAGATCGAAGCGATTGTGGTGGTCTGACCGGAGATCCTGCCCGCGCCGCGTCTGGCGACAGGCAGCGCGTGCCAGCAAATTGCGCTATGACTTTCTGCGAAGACGCCCACTAGCATTGGGCTCAGCTCCGTAAATTGGAGAAAGTCGATTGAGCCGCTTTCACGGCGCTTTGCCCTTTTCCAATGAGGCTTCCAGCGAAAAGCTGAAACAGGGCTATGGCGATTCCACCGGCAGCGGGACATGCCGTTCCACGGCCAGCGGCCGCAGCGCCGGCATGATCGCTGGATGCAGTGCCAAGCCGTCGCGCAGGTGCCGCGCCTTGCGCGCCAGCCCGCCCTCACCGGGCAGGCGCACGCGTTCCACGCCCGGTCGCGGGCGGCTCGCGTGCGAGGCATCGCGCAACTGATCGACCTGCCGCGCGAAGGCCTTGAGCCCGCCAAAGGCCTCGGGGTCAATCACCTGCACAAACACCGTCGCACCCCAGCCTTCGGGCGGGTCAGCGCGGCCAAAGCCGGCGAGGCCGCCGGTCATCGCCTCGATCATCAACCCGAGCCCGAAGCCCTTGTGGCCGGCGTCCAGCCCGCCGAGCGGCAGCAGCGCGCCTTTCGGTTCGGTGAAGGCGACCGCCGGGTCGGTGCTGCCGTGACCGTCGCTATCGACGTACCAGATGCCCGGCGCGCGGCGCCCTTCCTTCATCATCCGCTGCGATGGCCCGTTGGCGGTGATCGAGCTGGAGATGTCGATCATGATCGGGTCGCTACCCGTCGGGATGCCGACCGCAATCGGGTTGGGCGTCATGATCGGCGTGATGCCGCCATGCGGCGCCACGCTCGCGCCCGAGGGATCGGAGCTTTGCACTGTCACCAGCAAGCCGGCACGAGCGGGCGCTTCGAGGTAAGCGGCCAGACAGGCGATGTGGTGGGCGTGCTTGATGACGACGGTGCCCGTGCCGTGCTCGCGCGCCATGTCGCTGGCGCGCGCAATCGCGCGCTCGGTCAGCCACAGACCGGACAGCCGCTGCCCGTGCCACAGCTCGCTCACGGTGCGCCGGTTTTCCACCACCGGATCGCCTGCCGCGCGCAGGCTGCTGTCGGCGAGCGCCTTCAGGTAGCCCGGCAGCAGCGCCAAGCCGTGCGTGCTGTGCCCGAGCAGGTCTCCCTCGAGCAGTAGACGCGCGCTGACTGCAGCGATGTCCTCGCGCATCCCGTACGCACGGTAGAGCGCCGCGCAAAAGTCCACCAGGCTCGCTGCCGGATAACGGCCGCTGCCATGATTGCCATCGATCGCTGCCTGGCTCATTGCTGTCCTTCCCCTACACTCGCGCGGATGTTGTCCGCCAATGCTACGCCGTCGCCACCGCCTGTCGCGAACCCCGTTTCTGCCGCGCCCGCATTGGCCGAATCGCTGACCGTAAGCATCGTGGTGCATCGGCTGCATCGCGATGAGCTGCTGCGCAATCTGCAAACGCTGGGCGTCGCCGCGCAACGGCAGCCCGCCACACAGGTCCGTCTGGTGCTGATCGACAACAGCGACGCCAGCGAACTCGGCGAAGCATTGCGGGCACTGGCGCAGCAATCGGGCTGGCCGGGTGCGCGCGTGCTTTCCGGTCATGGCAACGTGGGCTACGGCGCCGGGCACAACCTTGCCATCCTCGCGTCGGCCGACGCAGCGCATCTGGTGCTGAACCCTGACGTGGAACTAGATCCCGATGCGCTGAGCGGTGGCCTTGCCACGCTCGCTTCACCAGAGGTGGTGCTGGTCGGCGCGGTGGGGCGTGACGCCGATGGCCGGCCCGGCTATCTGTCCAAACGCATGCCCAGCATGTGGACGTTCTTCCTGCGCGGCTTCGCGCCCGCGTGGCTGAAGCGCCGCTTCGATGCACGGCTCGCGCACTACGAGTATCGCGACCTGCCTTCGGATCGTGTGAGTGATGTCACGCTCGTTTCGGGAGCTTTCATGCTGGCGCGAACGTCGGCCCTGCAGGCGGTCGGCGGCTTCGATGAGCGTTACTTCCTGCATTTCGAGGATCTTGATCTCTCGCTGCGCATGCACGCCCAGGGGCGCGTGGTCAGCGACCCCGGCGTTACCTTGATCCATCACGGCGGGCATGCAGCCAGGAAGGGCCTCGCGCATCTGCGCCTGTTCCTGCGTAGTGGCCTGCGTTTTTTCAACACGCACGGCTGGCGCTGGCTTTAGCAGGCTGCCGGATGCCTTGCTGTCGCCACCTACAATGGCTGCCGACAAGACCGACTACCAGAACCAGCACATGCGTCCCTCCCAGCGAAAACCCGACCAACTGCGCACCGTCGCCATCACGCCGCACTTCACGCGCCACGCTGAAGGCTCGGTGCTGATCGAATGCGGGCATACCCGCGTGCTTTGCACCGCGAGTGTGGAAAACGGCGTGCCGGGCCACAAGAAGGGCTCGGGCGAGGGCTGGGTGACGGCGGAGTACGGCATGCTGCCGCGCTCCACGCACACGCGGTCACGGCGTGAGGCGGCCAGCGGCAAGCAGAGCGGCCGCACGCAGGAAATCCAGCGTCTGATTGGGCGGTCGCTACGCGCGGTGGTCGATCTGAAAAAGCTCGGCGAACGCCAGATCACGCTCGATTGCGACGTGTTGCAGGCAGACGGCGGAACCCGTTGCGCGTCGATCACCGGCGCCTACGTGGCGCTGGCGATTGCCTGCAACAAGCTGGTCGCTGCGGGCGCACTGCCGGTTTCGCCGCTCACCGATTCGGTCGCTGCGGTGTCAGTCGGCGTTTTCGAGAGCACGCCTGTGCTCGACCTCGATTACGACGAAGATTCCAACTGCGAGACCGACATGAACGTGGTGATGACCGGCAATGGCGGCTTCGTCGAAGTGCAGGGCACCGCTGAAGGCAAGCCATTCAGTCGCACCGAAATGGATGCGCTGCTGGCGCTGGCGGCCGATGGGCTGAAGCAGTTGACGGCGGCGCAGAACGCGGCGATTGCATCGGCTTGACCAGTTGAGGCATGCGATTGATCGCAAGTGATTTGTAGGGCGGGCAATGCCCGCCGTCGCGCACCAGTCGGCCAATGCCCGACCTACAAGATATGAATCTGCAAAAACTCGTCATCGCCACCGGCAATCAGAAAAAGCTCAAGGAATTCGAACGCCTGCTGGCGCCGCTGGGCATCGAAGTGCTGCCGCAGAGCGCATTCAACGTGCCGGAAGCGCCGGAGCCGCATTGCACCTTCCTCGAAAACGCGCTTGTCAAGGCGCGTAACGCGGCGCGGCACACGGGTTTGCCGGCGCTGGCGGACGATTCCGGCATCTGCGTGCACGCGCTCGGTGGCAATCCCGGCGTGAACTCCGCGTACTACGCTGGATCGCAGAAAAGCGATGCCGATAACAACGCGAAACTGATGGCTGATTTACGCGATGTGGCGGATCGCGGCGCCCATTACACGGCAGTCCTCGCACTCGTCATGCGCGAGGACGACCCGGAACCGATCATCGCCGAGGGGCGCTGGTACGGCGAGGTGATCGACACACCGCGCGGCAATGGCGGCTTCGGTTATGACCCGTACTTCCTCGACCCGGAAATTGGCTTGACCGGCGCCGAGATGCCGATTGACCAGAAGGGCACGCGCTCGCACCGCGGCCGCGCTTTTGCCAAACTGGTGATCGAATTGACTGAACGACTGGGAGTGCACGATGCAGGCCGTGCTTGATGCCATCGAGGCACGCGTGATCGGCACCATGATCGAAAAGCGCATCACGGTGCCGGACAGCTATCCGCTCACCATCAACACGCTGGTCAACGGCTGCAACCAGTCCAATAACCGCGCGCCCGTTACTGCGCTGAGTGAGAGCGAAGTCACCAGCGCGGTGGAGCGCCTGCGTGAGCGCGGCTTTACCAGCCTCTACACCGGCGCTGCGACACGGGTGCCCAAGTACGCCGAGACCTTTTGCGAAAAGCTCGGTCTGTCGCCGCGCGAGTCTGCCCTACTGTGCGAGCTGATGCTGCGCGGCGCGCAGATGCCCGGTGAACTGCGTTCCCGCGCCGAACGCATGCACGCCTTCGCCGATCTGGCCGAGGTGGAGATCACGCTCAAGGCAATGGGCGAGCTGACGCCGCCACTGGTGGTGCAATTGCCACGTGAGGCCGGCGCCCGCGCCGCGAAGTGGCAGCACATGCTGTTCGGTGGTGAACTGCCAGCAGCCGACGCGCCTGCGCTGCCGCCGTCGAAAGCCGATCGTGAAACCGCGCTCGTCGAACGCGTTGCTGCGCTGGAGGCGAAGGTCGCCGAGCTTGAGGACGCGCTGACCGCGTTGCGCGTGCAACTGGGCGCCTGAGCGGCTAACGGTTGACGGCTCGCGCGACGTGCCGCTACGGATGGCCCGCGCGGCCGGTCGCCGGCGTCGCCGGATGCCAGTCGTTATCCCAGTAGGTGATGAGTTGTGGCTCTGTTACCCGCGCCGTGAAGCGGAGCGCGGCATCGGTACGGTTGTGCCCGGGAATCAGGTGGTGGCGCAACTGTGACCGCCAGGGTTGCGCGTGACGCGCCGTGAGGTGGTCACCCATCCCCATCAGGTCCTCACGCTGCTGCAGCGACACGCCGTAGTTGGCATCGCTGTTTCCTGACCCGTTGACGTGACCCAAGCCGAGTGTGTGCCCGAACTCGTGCAGCACCGTACTTTGCAGATAGCTGACCCGATGGCGCTCGCTGCCGACGCGCGTGCGGCGGTCATTCCAGCCGTAGGCCAGATCGCGATGGGTGAACAGGCCAAGTCGACGGTCGGCGGCAGCGAACGACCGGAAGGTGGTTTCGCGCGGCTTGATGATGTAGTAGCGGTGATGCGCCTCCGCAGCCGTCGTCACCAGCGCCAGCGAGAGATGGCAATCAATGGTCGCCGGGGTTGTGACGTTCGGGCGCGGCGAATACCAGGGCTGGTTCGGCGTGAGCTCGAACTTGTCATCCCAGTAACGGGTGATGATGTTGGCGAAGTTGCGGCTGAAGTCGCTCCACTCGCGGTCAGTCCAGGCTTCGAGGTGAAACTGGCCGTAGGAACCGTCATGCAGGATGCCGTTGCCAGTGCAGTAGGTGCCCGCAGCGTTGAAGTGCGTGGTCGGCTCGCAGCGAATCAGCTGGATCTTGAACTGCAGCATCAGATTCAACTGACGGTCGTCCATGGGCATCAGCATCGAATCGCGGCTGTGGGCGGTGTGGAAAAGGCGAAGTTGCATGGCGGTCTCCAGCAGATGGGCTGACGTGATTCAGTAGACGCAGGCAGCCGCGCCTTCACGACATCCGCGAGTTCCGCATAATGGCGACCCGTTTGCCACCCATGCCTACGCCGATGTCGTCCCACCCGCCGGAAGCCACCACCAACCCCGCCGCACGCAAACCGATCACCCTGCTCCGCCTGCGTGAGCTGCACGCCGCTGGTGAAAAACTCACCATGCTCACCTGCTACGACGCGAGCTTTGCGCGCGTGGCGGACGACGCCGGTGTTGAGCTGCTGCTGGTGGGTGACTCGCTGGGTATGGTGCTGCAGGGCCGCAGCAGTACGCTGCCGGTGACGCTGGAGGACATGGCTTACCACGTGCGTTGTGTCGCCGCTGGCAACCGCACGGCGTTTGTCATCGGTGACCTGCCGTTCGGCAGTTATCAGCAGTCGCGCGAGCAGGCGATGGCGAGTGCCACCACGCTGATGCAGGCGGGCGCGCAGATGGTCAAGCTCGAAGGTGGTGGCTGGACCCCGGAGACCGTGCGCTTTCTCACCGAGCGCGGCGTACCGGTGTGCGCTCATCTCGGGCTAACCCCGCAGTCCGTGCACGCGCTTGGCGGCTACCGCATTCAGGGCAAGACCGAGGAGGCCGCCGCGACGCTGAAGACGCATGCGCGGGAGCTCGCCGACGCAGGGGCCACGCTGCTGGTGCTGGAGCTGATTCCGTCGGCGCTCGCAGCAGAAGTCACCGCGTCGCTGCCAATCCCGACCATCGGCATCGGTGCGGGTGTGGATTGCTCCGGGCAGGTGCTGGTGCTGCACGACATGCTCGGCATCACGCGCGGCAAGCTGCCGCGCTTTGTAAAGAATTTCATGGCGGGCAATGACAGCATCGAGCATGCGATCCGCAGTTACGTTGCTGAAGTGAAGGCGAAGACTTTTCCCGACAATGCGATTCATGGCTACTGATCGCCGTCAGCAAACGTCATTGGTCATTCGTCACTCGTCATGGCGCTGCAAGCGCCGCTAACGATGCTCGGCCCCCACTTCACCGCTCTGCCGCCGCTCTCGCTCTACATCCACATCCCGTGGTGCGTGCGCAAGTGCCCTTACTGCGACTTCAATTCGCATGAGCGGCCTGACGGTTCCACTGGCGTACCGGAACGCGAATACATCGACGCGCTGATGAGCGATCTCGAAGTGCAACTGCCCGAGTTCTGGGGCCGCACGATCCACACGGTCTTCATCGGTGGCGGCACGCCCAGTCTGTTTTCGGCGCAGGCGATAGCCGATCTGCTCGCCGGGGTGCGGGCACGGACGCGGCTGTCGCCGGAGGCGGAGATCACGCTGGAGGCGAATCCCGGAACATTTGAAATGGAGAAGTTTGCAGGCTTTCGCGAGGCGGGCGTCACGCGGCTTTCCATCGGCATCCAGAGTTTCAACGATGCGCATTTGCATGCGCTGGGCCGCATTCACAACGGCACCGAGGCGCGGCGCGCGATCGAGATCGGCCTCGCCACCATCGGCAACGTGAATCTTGACCTGATGTTCGCGCTGCCCGCCAGCCGCACCGGGGGCGAGGCGCAAACTATGGTGGAGTGCGAGATCGATGTGCGGGCGGCGCTCGCCTTCGGCACGCCGCACCTGTCGTTCTACCAACTGACGCTGGAGCCGAACACGGTGTTCGCCAAGAAGCCGCCACCGCTGCCGGACCACGATCTGGCGGCGGACATGCAGTTGCGCGTTGAGCAGCTGCTCAGCGAGGCAGGGTATGAGCACTACGAAACCTCGGCCCACGCCCGGCCGGGGCGACGCTGCCAGCACAACCTCAACTACTGGGGCTTTGGCGACTATGTGGCGATTGGCGCGGGTGCCCACGGCAAACTGACCACGCCGGGCGGACCGCCGGGCTCCGGACAGCAGGCGAAGATCGTGCGCACGGAACGGGTGAAGCAGCCGCGTGACTACATGCAGAAGGCGCTCAGCGCGGACCCGGCCAGCTGCGTCTTCGAGCGGCGCGAGGTCACTCGTGGCGAGGTTGGTTTCGAGTTCATGCTGAACGCGTTGCGGCTGACGGAAGGTTTCCCGGTGGCGTGGTTCTCCGAACGTGCTGGCTACCCCGTGTCGCTGGTCAGTCGGGCGCTGGACGAGGCTGAGCGCGAGGGACTGCTGGTGCGCACGCATGAGGTCGTGCGTCCGACGGAAAGGGGCCAGCGCTTCTTGAACCGGATGCTGGAAAAATTCCTCACCTGACGGACGCGACAAGGCGAAAATCAGCGATTGGCCCGTCGTGATTTCTCCACAGCTTTTGGCGCAAACAGCCGTGTGAATAGGGCTTCAATGCTGATTTGACCAAATCTCGACTTGGTGCTCTTTATCGTTACGGGCCCTTTTCGAATGGGCCTTGAGCTAAAAAGCTGACAGCTAGGGAACACCGGTCTCGCGACTCCCGACAGCAATCCTCAAGCCAGCCCGCTATACTGCCTAGCATGGATATTGCAGTAGATTCTGTCGCTGTCTTGCGACGCGCTCGCTCGGTGCTGGCCACCGAGGCGGCCGCGATTGCGGCGGTGGAATCCCGCGTCGGCGCGCCGCTGGTGGCGGCGGTGCAGACGATTCTGAACGCCAGTGGTCGTGTAGTGGTGACCGGCATCGGCAAGTCCGGCCACGTCGGCCGCAAGATCGCAGCGACGCTAGCCTCCACCGGTACGCCGGCGTTCTTTGTACATCCGGCCGAGGCCAGCCACGGCGACATGGGCATGATCACGGCCGACGACGTGGTGATCGCACTGTCCAATTCCGGCGAGGTGGCCGAGGTCAACGCCTTGCTGACGCCAATCAAGCGCGTCGGCGCCCGCATCATTGCCATCACCGGCAACGAAAATTCCACGCTTGGCACCGAGGCCGACATCACGCTTGACGCGGGTGTCAGCACCGAAGCCTGCCCACTCGGGCTGGCGCCAACGGCCAGCACCGCCGCCGCGATGGCGCTGGGCGACGCACTGGCGATGGCCCTGCTGGAGGCGCGCGGCTTTACCGCAGAGGACTTCGCGCGCTCGCATCCGGGTGGCTCGCTCGGGCGGCGCCTGCTCACCCACGTGCGCGACGTCATGCGCATTGGCACCGCCATCCCGACTGTGGCACTCGACGCTACCGTGGCGCAGGCGCTGTTCGAGATTACCGGCAAAGGCATGGGCATGACGGCAGTCGTCACCCCGGACGGCGCCGTGGCCGGCATCTTCACCGATGGCGATCTGCGCCGCTGTCTGCCGAAAGTTTCCGACTTCAGCGCTGCGAAAGTGGCTGACTTCATGACGGTGAAGCCGGTCAGCATTGGCCCCGACGAGCTGGCGGTCGAAGCGGTCTCAGTGCTCGAACAGGGCCGCAAGACGCAGCTTCTCGTGGTGGACGCTGCCGGCAAGCTGGTCGGCGCCCTGCACATGCATGATCTGCTGCGCGCGAAAGTGGTTTAAGAGAACCGGTAATGGCACGACTGATGACCCCCCGCCCCCCCACCGTTGCCGAGCGCATGCTCGCCGTGCGCGGGCTCGTTTGTGACGTGGACGGCGTGCTGACCGACGGCAAGCTCAATTACTTCGGCAGCGACGAGATGAAGTCGTTCTCGGTGCTTGATGGCTTTGGCATCACGCTTGCCAAACAGGCCGGCTGGAAGGTGGCGATGCTCACCGCGCGTGGCGGCCCCGCTGTCGAGCGCCGTGCCCGTGAGCTGGATGTTGAGCTGGTCAGCGGCGAGCGCAACAAGGGCGTCGCTTTCGCTGCGATCTGTGAACGATGGGCCTTGCCCGCTGCCAATGTCGCCTACATCGGCGACGACTGGCTCGACCTGCCAGCGCTAGTGCAGGCCGGGCTGGCCGCGACGGTGCCGAATGCCGCCGCCGCTGTTCGCCAGCGCGCGCACTGGCTGGCAACGCTCAATGGCGGCGATGGCGCGGTGCGCGAGATGATCGAGGCGGTGCTGCGCGTGCAGGGCCGGCTGGATGAGCTGGTGCAACGCTACCTGACAGGCAGCGGCACATGAGCACGACGCTGGTCTGGCGCAAACGGCAGGACCGGCTGGCCGCGCTGTTTCCGCTGTTTGCGGTGGCCATCTTTGCGGTGCTGACGTTCTGGCTCGATGCACGGGTGACGGATAGCGTAAGGGCACAGAAGGCTTCAGCGTTACCCGCCCCCGATCACTTCATTCAGGGCTTTCGGATCGAACGAACTGCAGCAGATGGCCGCATTGAGAGCACCATGATCGGTGGTCTGGCGGTGCATGTGCCGGCGACGCAGAGCACCGTGGTTTACGAACCGCGCTACGAGAATGAACCTGCGGGCAAACCAAGAATGGATGTCCGCGCGGCACGCGCAGTGCTTAGCAGCGCGACTGCCGGCGGCGGACTGGAACAGGTGGATTTCTCCGGCAAGGTGGTTGCGCGGCAGGCGGCCAGCCCCGGTCGCGACGCCGTGACGTACGAGAGCGAAACGCTTACCGTGTTCCCGAAGACCCAGCAGGCGCGCACCGAATCGACCACCCGCACCGTCAGCGGTGACCGTGTGATGGTGACTCAGGGCTTGCAGGTTGACGCCGAGAAAAAGCAGGGACAAACCAGTCGCGGTATCGAAATCGAGCTGCGCCCGAAAGACGCAGCCAGCAAGGATTGATCAAGGAATGGCCATGACAAATTTGCCGTACCCAAACCACCGATACCGGACAGCAAGTGCAATTGCCTTGTTGCTCGCGGTGCTGGCACCCGTGCTCGCGCACGCCGAAAAGGCCGACCGCAAGGAAAAGGTCACCATCAACGCCATCGATGGTGACGCCGACCACGCCAAGGGGTTCTATCGGCTCGAAAAGTCGGTGGTGATCACCCAGGGCACGCTGCGCATCGCGGCCGACAAAGGCACCGCGCAGACCTCGGCGGATGAAAACTACAACGCCACATTGACCGGCAAACCGGTCTGCTTCCGGCAGCGCACCGACAACGGTGACTGGGCGCAGGGCGTCGCCGATCGCGTGGACTACGACAGCGGCAAGGGCATCGTCGAACTGTTCGGCAACGCCATCCTGTTTGTTGGCGACGACGAAACGCGCGCCAACTACATTACCTACAACACCCAGACCAGCAAGTACGAGGCGCGTGAGTCCAAACAGCGCGCCAGTGAGGGCAAGGGCGTGACCTTCGTGCTGCAGCCGCGTGACAAGGAAGAAGCGCCCAAAAAAGACGGCGCTGCTGCGGACGCCAGCAAACCTGCAGCCAAACCCGCGGCCGCGAAGGCCGCCACACCGCCAAAGCGCAATGAGCCAGCTTTCAGCCGTTGCGCTTAAGAAGCGCTACAAGTCACGCACCGTCGTTCACGACGTATCACTCACCGTAGACAGCGGTGAGGTGGTGGGCTTGCTGGGGCCGAACGGTGCCGGCAAGACCACCTGCTTCTACATGATCGTGGGCCTGGTCGCCGCTGACGGCGGCATCATCAAGCTTGATCAGACCGAGCTGACCCACCTGCCGATTCATGAGCGCGCGCGCAAGGGGCTCTCCTATCTGCCGCAGGAAGCCTCCATCTTCCGCAAGTTGACAGCGGGCGAGAACATCCGCGCCATTCTTGAATTGCGGGAGAAGGATGACTCCGTCATCGCCCGCGAACTGCAGGCGCTGCTTGATGACCTGGCCATCGCTCACCTGCGCGATACGCCGTCAGTGGCACTGTCGGGCGGCGAACGCCGCCGTCTCGAAATTGCCCGTGCGTTGGCCTCGCGGCCGCGCTTTATTTTGCTTGACGAGCCTTTCGCCGGCGTTGATCCGATTGCGGTGATTGAGATCCAGCGCATCGTGCGCTTCCTGCGCGAGCGTGGCATCGGCGTGCTGATCACCGATCACAACGTGCGCGAAACGCTCGGTATCTGCGACCGCGCCTACATCATCAGCGAAGGCCGGGTGCTGGCCGACGGACATCCCGACGAGATCATCGGTAATGAGTCGGTTCGCAAGGTTTATCTGGGCGAGCATTTCCGTTTGTAGGCGACATTGAAGGCAGGACTTCAACTCAAACTGGCGCAGCACCTGACGCTGACGCCGCAACTGCAACAGTCGATCCGGCTGTTGCAGCTGTCCACCCTCGAACTGCAACAGGAGATCACCGCCGCACTCGCTGAAAACCCGCTGCTGGAGCTGGCTGATGCCGACGGCGGCGATGAGGGTGACGGTGGTCTGGTGGTGTCGCTTGATGCGCTGGCCGCTGCGCCCGAGCGTGACAGCGTGCTGGACGGCAGCGATGTGCTGGCGGCGGCGTCAGCAGAGCGCATTGACACAGCTGGCTTCGAGGTGCTCAACGGCGCGGACGCGATCAATGCGACGGATGGCAACGACGGTGGCGCGGATACCGGGGACGCCTTTGAAGCGGGTGTTTTCGAATCCGATCTGGGCGGCGATAACGTACCAGGCAGTGACTTTGAGGCCGCTACGGCGACCGCGCCGGGCGCGGGCGATGGCGCCGACAGTGACCAGCCGAGCCTTGATTTCTCGGAGTGGGGCAGTTCCGGGGCAGGCAGCTTCGACGACGACGACGAATCGTTCGAGTCGCAACGATCAGCCCCGGAGAGCCTGACCGAACACCTGCGCTCGCAGCTGCCGTTTGTTGACGCCTCTCCCGAGGTGGAGCAACTGTTGCGCGCCATGATCGAGTGTCTCGACGAGGATGGCTTTCTCGGCGTGACCCGCGAAGACATTGAGGCCCTGCTGCCGCGCGATGTCGATGCAATGAGTGGTGAAGCGATCATCGCCGAGGCGGACTGGGCCGCTGCGCTGCGGCTGTTGCAGGGCTTTGATCCGCCCGGTGTCGGTGCCCGCGACTTGCGTGAATGCCTGCTGCTGCAGCTGGCGTCGCATCGCAACAATGCCGATGTCCGTCTCGCCCGCCGCATCGTGGCTGAGGCGCTGGATGCGCTCGGGCGCCGCGACTACGTGCAGATCCGCAAGCTGTTCGACATTGATGATGAGGATCTGAAGGCCGCTCATGCGGTGATCCGGACGCTGACGCCGCGACCCGGCGCACCGTTTGCCGATGTCTCATCGGTGCAGATGATTCCTGACGTTATCGTGCGCCGCAGCAAGCGGCGCTGGGTGGCCGAACTCAATCCGGTGGCGGTGCCGCGGCTGAGCGTCAACACGGTTTATGCCGACATGCTGCAACGCCAGAAGGAAGGTCGTTCCACTCCGCTGTCAACCCAGTTGCAAGAAGCTCGCTGGTTGGTTAAGAATGTAGCTCAACGGTTCGACACGATTCTTCGGGTAGCCAGCGAGATTGTGGAAAGACAACAGGCGTTCTTTGATCACGGCGAGGTCGCCATGCGCCCGCTGGTGCTCAGGGAAGTGGCCGACGCACTTGGCCTGCACGAATCGACCGTTTCCCGCGTCACCACACAGAAATTCCTTGCTTCGACGCGCGGTTCCTTCGAACTCAAGTATTTCTTCGGCAGCCACGTGGCTACCGATGCCGGCGGCGCTGCGTCTTCGACGGCGATCCGCGCCATGATCAAGTCACTTATTGCAGAGGAGGATGCCAACGAGCCGCTGACCGACAGCCGCATCGCTGAAATGCTTGGAGAACAGGGCATCATCGTTGCGCGCCGGACTGTGGCCAAGTACCGGGAACTGCAAAACATCGCCCCGGTCAACCTGAGAAGGCGCAACTGATACCACGCTGTCGGGGAACGGATCGCTGCGCCGGACAATCAATCCAGTTATCGAGAGGTACGTTCATGAATCTGCACATTACCGGCCATCACGTTGCGGTTACCGATGCGCTGCGCGCCTACATGGTGTCCAAGCTTGATCGGGTCAATCGTCACTTTGATCACGTGATCGACGTCAACGTCGTCATGTCGGTTGAAAAACTGAGGCAAAAGGTTGAGGCGAATGTGCATGTCAGCGGCCGCGAAATCCACGCCGCGTCCGAGGGCGAAAACCTCTACGCCGCCATTGATGAGCTGGCCGACCGGCTGGATCGTCAGGTGCTGCGCCACAAGGAAAGGCTGCAGGTCAGCCGCGACGAGGGTTTCGAGCGCAAGCGCGTTGACCTCAACTGAGCGTTCCATCCTGCGACGGGCGCACGCGGCGGTGTTTGATGCACTGCACTAGAATCGCAGGATTTCGTCGCTGGCCAGCGGCAAGCCCCGCTGGTCTGCTTTAGTCACGTTCATCCCGCCGCATGTGGCGGGATGGGCTTTCCGGATATCGCTACCTGTGAGCCGCCTCGCTGATCTCCTGACGCCAGAAAATGTGTTGCTCGACCTTGATGTCGCCAACAAACGCCGGCTGTTCGAGATCATCGCGCTCGAATCCGAGCTGCGCTACGACTTGACCCCCACCGTGACCGTTGACAGCCTGCTGGCGCGTGAGCGGCTGGGTTCTACCGGGCTCGGCCAGGGCATCGCCATTCCGCATGGCCGCATTCGTGGTCTTGACCGCGCCATCGGTTTCTTCGCGCGGCCGAAGGCACCGATTCCGTTTGAGGCCCCCGACAACCAGCCGGTGCGCGACATCTTTGTGTTGCTGGTGCCGGAGGCGGCTACCGACGAGCATCTGCAAATCCTGTCCGAGCTGGCACAGCGGTTCTCCAATCGCAGCTTCCGCGACGCGCTCACGGCGGCGACCGATCCCAAGGCTATTCACGCCTTGTTCAGCGCGCCGCAATAACGCCCGACTGACCGGCCATGCGAACCGTCGAGCTCTCCCGGCTGTTTGCCGACAATCAGGAACGTCTGGATCTGGTCTGGCTCGCTGGCCGTGATGGCGGCGGGCGTACGCTGTCACGCGACACCACGGCCCAGGCTGACGTTGGCCTGGTTGGCCACATGAATTTCATTCACCCGTTCCGCGTGCAGCTGATCGGGCCGGCCGAAATTGCCTATCTGGGCACCCTTCCACCCGCCGAACAGCAAGCCACCTTTGCGCGCCTGCTGGTCGATGAACTGGGCGCGGTCTTTATCTGCGGCATCGGCGCGCCTCCCGACTACATGGTCGAGCAGTGCGATCGCGCCCACGTGCCGCTGATGCAATGCCCGCACCCGAGCCCGCATGTGGTCGATGTGCTGCGGCTGTATCTGTCGCGTATGCTGGCCGCCAATGCCACACTGCATGGCGTCTTCCTCGACGTGCTCGAGATGGGTGTGCTGATCACCGGGGCGTCCGCGATCGGCAAGAGCGAGCTGGCGCTGGAACTCATCAGCCGTGGCCATGGCCTCATTGCGGACGACATTGTCGAGGTCTACAAAGTGTCGCCGGAGCTGATCGAGGGGCGCTGTCCCGACGTGCTCAAGGACTTTCTTGAAGTGCGCGGCATCGGCATCCTGAACATCCGCACCACCTTCGGCGAGACGGCCGTGCGGCCGCGCAAGTCGCTGAAACTGATAGTGCATCTTGAAGACCACACAGACGAGCAGTTCAAGCGGCTTGACCGCATGAGCGTCAACGCCACTTTTCAGGAAATTCTGGGCGTGAAGATCCGCAAGGTGGTCATCCCGGTTGCCGCCGGCCGCAACCTCGCGGTGCTGGTCGAGACCGCCGTACGCAACTTCGTGCTGAACCTGCGTGGCATCGATTCCACGCGCGAATTCATCGAGCGCCAGGCCAAGCTGATGGAGGAGGGCTGAAGCAGCCCTTCCTGCCTTGTCAGTTCAAATCATCCTCGTGCTCGGTGTCTCCGGCGCCGGCAAAAATGTCGCGCTCGGCGCGCTGGAGGATGTGGGCTTTGCCATCGTCAGCAATCTGCCGGTCGCGCTGCTGGTCGATACGGTTGATGCCATGCTGGCGACCCATACGCAGTCGCTCGGGGTTAGCGTCAACGCGCATTCCCCCACTTTTGTGGCGGACTTCGATCACGGGGTTGCCCGCATCCGCGCACTTCATCCCGCGCTGCCGCTGCGCGTTGTTCGCATTGATGCCAGCGACCAGACCCTGCAGCGGCGTTTCGCCGAAACCCGGCGCAAACACCCGTTTGCCAGCGACGACACCACCCTGCAGGACGCCATTGCCGAAGAACGCTCGCGTCTGCGCGCCGTTGCGGCCAGCGCGTTCGACATCGACACCAGCGCCACCAGCACCCACCTGCTGCGCCAGCGCGTGCGCCAGTTTGCCGCCGCAGTTACTGAGCATGCGGAGAGGCCATTGCTGGAAATTTCGTCCTTCGCCTATCGCGAGGGCATCCCGCCTGACGCCGATCTGGTGTTCGACGCCCGCATCCTGCCCAATCCGTTCTACGAGCCAGGTCTGGCCGCGCTGACCGGCCGCGACGCGCCGGTGATCGACTACCTGCGCGCGCAGCCGGAGACGGCCGCTCTGGTCGATGCCATCGCCACCTATGTTCGCGCATCACTGCCCGGCTTTAGTGCGGACAACCGCGCCCGGATACACATTGCCATCGGCTGCACCGGCGGCAAGCATCGCTCCGTTTACGTTGCCAATGCGCTGAAAACAGCGCTCGAACCCGTTGCCCGCGTGTTGCGCCACGACCGCGAGCACCCCCAACCAGAATAGGCGCCAGCACACAGAGCGCCGCCAACATCATGCTGTCGTTCCTCACCCGCAAGCCGGAGAAAAAACTTCCGGAAATCCTCTCGCTGTTCCCGCTCAGCGCCACGCTGTTTCCTGGCGGTCGCGTCGGCTTGAAGGTATTCGAGCAGCGCTACCTTGAACTGGCCAAGGCACGCATCGCCGACGGTGAGCTGTTCGGTGTGGTGACACTCACCAGCGGCGCCGAAGTGGGCGCGCAGCAGACGTTCGCCAACGTCGGCACCGCCGTCCGTGTGCTGTCCTACGATGTACCGCAGGCGGGTATCTTCCAGCTGGACGTGGTGGGCGAGGACCGCTTCGAGATTGTCCGCTCGTCGCTGGGCCGCACCGGGCTCAATCACGCTGCCGTGCGCTGGATTCGCCCGGAGCCCAAGCTGAAGCTGCCGGACGAATATGCCGAACTGGGCCAGTTGCTTGGCCGCGTGATCGAGCGGAACGGCGCCAGCCGCTTCGCGGAGCCGATCGAGCTGGACGACGCGTCGTGGGTCAGCTCACGGTTGGTGGAAATGCTGCAACTGCCGGCCGGCATCAAGCAGAGCTTGCTGGAAATCAACGACGCAGTACTGCGCCTGAAAACCGTCAAACAGCTGCTGGCACGGGGTAGCGGCGCGCCGGCAGCCGCCGCTTCGTAAAATCACTGGTTTCGACACTTCATATTGGCGCACCATGACGTGCGTCCGCACACTATGGCCGGTCACAGTAAATGGGCGAACATCCAGCACCGCAAGGGGCGTCAGGATGCAAAGAAGGGCAAGATCGCAACCCGCCTGATCAAGGAAATCACCGTTGCTGCCAAGATGGGCGGCAGCAGTCTTGATGGCAATCCGCGGCTCAGGCTGGCGGTCGACAAGGCCTACGACAACAACCTCGCCAAGGACACCATCGAGCGCGCCATCAAGCGCGGCGCTGGCGAGATGGATGGTGTCAATTACGAAGAAATCCGCTACGAGGGCTACGGGATCAACGGCGCGGCGATTATCGTCGATTGCCTGACCGATAACCGCCAGCGCACCGTGAGTGAAGTGCGCCATGCCTTCAGCAAGTACGGCGGCAATCTCGGCACCGACGGCTCGGTGGCGTTCCTGTTCAAGCATTGCGGCACGCTGCTGTTTGCGCCGGGCACCGACGAGAACAAACTGATGGAAGCCGCGCTGGAAGCCGGTGCCGAGGACGTGTTGACCAATGACGATGGCTCAATCGAAGTGGTCACCGGTCCCTACGATTTCGTGACGGTCAAGGAAACGCTTGCCAAGGCGGGCTTCAAATCCGAAATCGGCGAAGTCACCATGAAGGCGCAGAACGAAGTAGTGTTTACCGGCGACGATGCCGTGAAAATGCAGAAGCTGCTCGACGCCTTCGACACGATTGACGACGTGCAGGACGTTTACACCTCGGCAGTGATTGAGGAATAGGAGCGCGCGATGGGCTGGTTCTCGAAGAAGGATGATGGCTTTTTTGTGGCAACCACCACGCCACCGGGCATCGACACCAGCCAGTATGTTGGCGTGGTCAACGGCGAGGCGATCATCGGCGCCAATATCTTCCGCGACATGTTCTCCTCGGTGCGCGACATCGTCGGCGGTCGTGCGGGGGGCTACGAGCGTGCGCTCGCGGGCGCTCGCAATGCGGCGCTGGAGGACATGATCGCCGCCGCAAAGGAACTGGGCGCCACCGGCGTCATCGGCATTGATTTCGACTACGAAGTGCTGGGCGAGACCAACGGCATGATGATGGTGGCCGTCAGCGGCACGGCCGTGAAGATGGTCGTTTGATGCCGTGGGAGCGGCTCCGCCGCGACATTTGGGCGAACCTCGTCGCCCGTCGCGGCGGAGCCGCTCCTACAACAACAGCCAGAAAACGATGGCAGCCACCGCCCGCTACATCCTCGGCATCGACCCCGGCCTGCGCAGCACCGGTTTTGGCCTGATCGAGCAGAGCGGCAGCAAGCTTGCCTACGTCGCCAGCGGCTGTATCAAGACCGACGATAGCGGCACCCTGCCGGAGCGCCTGCTGACCATTGCCGAGGACGTGCAAAGCATCATCACGCAGCACAAGCCGGACGACGTGGTGGTGGAGAAGGTTTTCGTCAACGTCAACCCGCAATCAACGCTGCTGCTCGGGCAGGCGCGCGGTGCCGCGATCACGGCTGCGGTGCTGGCGGGTGTGACGGTGCACGAGTACACCGCGCTGCAGGTCAAGCAGGCCGTCGTGGGCCACGGCAAGGCAGCGAAGGAGCAGGTGCAGGAGATGGTCAAACGCCTGCTCAAGCTCGACGCCACACCACAGGCCGACGCCGCCGACGCGCTCGCCACCGCCATCACCCACGCGCACTCGCGCCAGGGCTTGGGCGCGCTGGCGCCAGAACTGCTCGCCAAGCGCAAAATCCGGCAGCGCGGCGGGCGGATGGTGTGAGCAGCTTTCCGCTGAAAACCGCATTTGAACTGGGCTTTTCGTTACAAATTGCCAATAGTCGATTTTTGGCGTTTTAGCGCGTTGAGCCTTTTGCAGAAGCCATTTGACGCTCAAGCTGATAACTTTTTGACAGAGAAAAATCATGATCGGACGCCTCACCGGCCAGCTCGTCGCCAAGCAACCGCCGCAAATCATCGTTGACGTCGGCGGCGTCGGCTACGAGGTTGACGTGCCGATGAGCACCTTCTACGCGCTGCCCGCCACGGGCGAGCGCGTGCAACTGATGACGCACTATGTCGTGCGTGAGGACGCGCACCTGCTGTTCGGCTTTGCCACCCAGGACGAACGCGCGGCATTTCGCCAGCTCATCAAGGTCACCGGTATCGGCCCCAAAGTCGCACTCGCGGTGCTCTCCGGCCTCTCGGTCGCCGAGCTCAATCAGGCCATCGCGCTGCAGGACGTCAAGCGCCTCACTCGCGTGCCAGGCATCGGCAACAAGACGGCAGAGCGGCTGCTGCTCGAACTCAAGGGCAAGGTTGTCGCCAGCGCTGCTGGCGCAGGCGCCGCGCCCGCCGTCGCCAGCCCGGCGGACGATGTGGTCAACGCCCTGTTGGCGCTGGGCTACAGCGAAAAAGAAGCCGCCGCCGCGTGCCGCGATTTGCCGGCAGATCAACCGCTCAACGATTCGATCCGGCAGGCGTTGAAACTGTTGTCGAAGGCAAAGTAAGCGTCCTGTCCTCCCCCGTTCGTGGTGAGCTTGTCGAACCATGAACCCGTGACGCCGTAGCGCGGGTATTGACCCGCCACAAATTGCTACCAGCCAAGTGTGGATTGGCGAGCGACTTCACTACCCCGTTCGCCCTGAGCCTGTCGAAAGGGCTCCCCTCCCCGTTCGTGGTGAGCCTGTCGAACCATGAACGCAAATAGAAGAGCAAACGTCGATTGAATTGCCACCAGCGCGCTCTGTGGCCGCGCAGGGCCAGTTACTTTTTGGCATTGCCCAAAAAGTAACCAAAAAGGCTAGCCCCTGCACCCCGCTTCGCCCTCCGATGCTCGCAACGGGCGGGACGAATCACGACCATAGGAGCGATTCGGTCATTTGTGAGCCAGCCAACGCGGCAACCCAATGCCGATTGCGCCGGGGACCTGCAAGATTACTCGGGTCCACGACTGCCCGTTGCTCCGCTCCTCGGCGCGGGCTGAAGGGGCACGTACTGGATAACACCGCGTCGGCGGTGTTATCCAGCAGAATATGGCTGAAATTGCCTTGAATTTCTCACGATGACTCTTATCCGTAAATCTTGGTTTCGCATCGGCATTGTGTGCGTCGTGCTTGCGCTACTAAACATTTATGTCCCATACGCGGAGCTGACGCTATTACGTGAAGGCGCATCAAAAGCGCTTCAGGCTACAGCTCTAATTTTCGCTGTTTGCACAGCCTTAGCACTCGCCGTGCTCAACAATTACGTCAGAGGGCTCAAGGAGTCTTCTCTCAAGAGAATTGCAGATATTCGCAGCCTCGTTGAAAAAATCTATGACGCGCACAAGGATTCCGACGATCCTGACATACGCGAAATTCGAGACGTTTATCTGCTGCCTCTTCTGACGCTCACGACAGGACATTGGCTGCAGTTCGATCCAATGAAGCCGATTCTGGAAAAAATCGTTGAGCCAGGCACTCGGTTGACCAAAAAAGACGGTTCGATTTTGCCGCGATATTTTCTTCGTCTCGAAGACGAAATTAACGAACTCGGTATCCTTTATTTGCGGCGCATCGTCGCAGGCTTACACCTGCAAACGATTCAGGGCGTGTTTGTTCTCATTTGCATCGGGATGATCACCATTGCGGCGGCGTTTAGCCTTCCTAATACGCCGTTGTGCAATGTAATTTCGATCAACGCCTCTTTTGCAACGATAGTGTTTTCAACACTCGAGCTTCTGCTGCTTATGAGCTACATCTCACAGGAAGCAAGCGAGGAGTTCCCAGAATCAGACGCGTTGCCTGACGATGAAGCCGAAGACGAATTTGCCGCTGCGAAGACAACTCAAGACTCTTTGCCCACTGCTGTAGAGTCGATTCCGGAGGCCATCAAATCAACTACCACTCCGGGTCCCCATTGATTCGCCCTGAGGAGCGCAGCAACAGGCGGTCCAAGCGTCGCACCATGAGCCCACCAGCGCGCGGCTAGCGCGCCATCGGGCGATTTGTGCGGCGCCCGCCTGTTGTGAGCACCGCAGGGTTCCCGGCGAATCTCTGGGGTCGCCTTTTCTTTGGTGACTTTCTTTTGGCGAAGCAAAAGAAAGTTACTTGCTGTCGGGCAACCCCCGACTTGGTAAACCCCGCCAACTTGGTTGGCAACGCCGCCCCCTCACCCTAGCCCTCTCCCACAAGGGGAGAGGGGACTAATTTGAGGTGCGTTAAGAACGTACCCTACGGGGTTTACGGCTTCATGGTTCGACAGGCTCACCACGAACGGGAGCTCAATACAATACCTGTATGGTCATTCATGATGATTCCCTCGCAAGCGCCGCCTCCGCGCGCGTGCCTGCAGGCATGGACGCGGGCGAGCGGCTGATCGCGCCGAAGAGCGAGGGCACGCAGGAGGACGCGCTGGAGCGCGCGCTGCGGCCGAAGCAGCTTGATGAATACGTTGGCCAGGAAAAGATTCGCGGCCAGATTTCGATCTTCATTGAGGCGGCGAAGTCGCGTCGCGAAGCGCTCGATCACGTGCTGCTGTTCGGCCCGCCGGGGCTGGGCAAGACGACGCTGTCGCACATCATCTCGCGCGAGATGGGTGTGACGATGCATCAGACCTCCGGCCCGGTGCTGGAGAAGAAGGGCGACCTCGCGGCGCTGCTGACCAATCTTGAGCCGAATGATGTGCTGTTCATCGACGAGATTCACCGCATCAGCGCGGTGCTCGAAGAGACGCTCTACAGCGCGATGGAGGATTACGCCATCGACATCATGATCGGCGAAGGGCCGGGCGCGCGCTCGGTGAAGCTCGACCTGCCGCCGTTCACGCTGATTGGCGCCACCACGCGCGCGGGCATGCTGACCAATCCGCTGCGGGACCGCTTCGGCATTGTGGCGCGGTTGGAGTTCTACAGCGACGAGGAACTGTCGCGCATCGTCGCCCGCTCGTCGAACCTGCTCAATGTGAACATGGAAGATGCCGGTGCGCTGGAGATTGCGCGCCGCTCGCGCGGCACGCCGCGCATCGCCAACCGCCTGCTGCGCCGCGTGCGCGACTTCGCTGAAGTGAAGGCGAAGGGGCACGTCACGCGCGAGGTGGCCGATGCGGCGCTGTCGATGCTGGACGTGGACGCCAGTGGGCTCGATGTGATGGACCGCAAACTGCTCGCCACCATCGTCGAAAAATTCTCCGGTGGTCCGGTCGGCGTGGACAACCTCGCCGCTGCGATCAGCGAAGAGCGTGAAACGATTGAGGATGTGATCGAACCCTTCCTGATCCAGCAAGGCTACGTACAGCGAACCAGCCG
Organism: Casimicrobium huifangae; assembly: GCF_009746125.1. NCBI lineage: Bacteria > Pseudomonadati > Pseudomonadota > Betaproteobacteria > Casimicrobiaceae > Casimicrobium > Casimicrobium huifangae. The sequence goes on along the minus strand of NZ_CP041352.1, from coordinate 3,751,666 downwards.
CGGCCGTATGGCCACCGCACGGGCGTACCGTCACTTTGGTCTGGTGCCGCCGGCGGCGATGGGTACTGGCGAATTGTTCACCGAATGAGCGCTCGCAGCGTGTTCAGCATCCCCGTCCGCGTCTACTACGAAGACACCGACGTCGGTGCCGTCGTCTACTACGCCAACTACCTGCGCTACATCGAACGCGCTCGCAGCGACTGGCTGCGCGCGGCGGGCTTTGAGCTGGACGTGATCCAGCGCGAGCAGAACGCGGTGTTTGTGGTGCGTCGGGTCGAGGCGGATTACTTTCTGCCGGCAACGCTGGGCAATCTGCTCACTGTCACCGCCGAGCCCACCGAGGTGGGTGCCAGCCGCATGGTCATCCGCCAACGCGTCACGCGGCAGGGTGCGAGTGGCGAAGAACTGTTATTCGCGGCGACGGTCACAGTAGCGTTCATCGCCGCCGATCTCTCCGGCCCGCTGCGCATGCCGAAGTCGATGCGCGATACGCTGAAAGCCATGATGCCCAATACTTCCGCGCAGGCACCCGAATGAAACCCACCGCCGATCTTTCGTTCATTCACCTGATCACCGGCGCCAGCGTGCCGGTGCAGGCGGTGATGCTGCTGCTGGTGCTGCTCTCGCTGTGGTCGTGGTGGCTGATCTTCTACAAAGGCGGCGTGCTCAAGCGAGCGGCGAAGCGTAACGCCGGCTTCGACGACTCGTTCTGGCAGGGTTCGGACCTCAACCAGCTCTACGCCCGCATTGCCGAGGGGCGCGAAAAGTTCGGGCCGCAAGCGGATGTCTTCGCTGCCGGGTTTCGTGAATTCATCAAGCAAAAGCGGCAGGCAACGGCGTCGAAAGAAGCTGTGGTCGATGGTACCCGTCGCGCGCTGAAGGCCGCGACGCAGCGCGAAATGGACGGCCTGGAACACCAGTTGCCCGGTCTTGCCACTGTGGCGAGTGTGAGCCCCTACATCGGCCTGCTCGGCACCGTCTGGGGCATCATGAATTCGTTCCGTGGTCTCGCCAGCGTCGGCCAGGCCACGCTCGCGCAGGTGGCGCCCGGCATCGCCGAGGCGCTGATCGCCACCGCCATCGGCCTGTTCGCTGCGATTCCGGCGGTGGTGGCGTACAACCGCTTCCAGGCCCAGCTCGATCGCATCAACACGCAGCTTGAGACCTTTGCGGAAGAGTTTCTGAACATTCTTCAGCGGCAAGCCTAGCGCATGATTCCGGATCAGAATCGATCATGACTTTGTCACTTTCGCCTTGCCGTGCATTCGCACTGTCTGCGGCTCACGGACTTGCCAACACCGGCGTCCTACCCGATCCTGACCCGCAATCGGGAGCCTGACCGTGCGCCGCCGCAAACTCGTCAGCCAGATCAACGTGGTGCCGTTCATCGACGTCATGCTGGTGCTGCTGATAGTGTTCATGATCGCCACGCCATCACTGCGTACTGGCGAGATTGAGCTGCCCAGCGTCGGGCAGCCACTGACGCCGTCGCAGGCCGATCCGATCGAAGTGACGGTGAAGGCCGATGGTTCGCTGTCGATGCGCGATGGTGGCAGCGCGACACAGGGCAAGCTGACACGCGCCACGCTGGTGAACCGGGTGCTGGAGCTGCAGAAGGTCAAGGACCGCCCGGTGGTCATCGCGGCCGACCGCAACGTCAAATACGACGAAGTGGTGGGTCTGCTCGGCGCTTTGCACGCACAGGGTGTGAAGCGCGTGGGTCTGGTCGCCAAAGAAGGCGGCTAGCGCGCCCTGCTGATGAGCAACAACAACGAAGGCTCGAAGACCGCAGCGTGGATCGGCGCCATCGTTGTCCACGTACTGCTGATCGGCGGGCTGGTGTTCAGCGTACGCTGGAAGCAGGTGACGCACGAGCCGGTGGCGGTGGAGCTGGTGTCGCGCGTTGCGCCGACGCCGGTGCCGGACCCGGTTGAACCGCCACCACCACCCGCGCCGCCTCCGCCTCCGCCGCCACCCCAACCTGCAGCACCGCCACCACCGAAAGTGGCGCCGCCGCCCCCGCCCCCACAACCGAGCGCAGCCGACATCGCTCGCCAGAAAGCAGCCGAGAAGGAAGCAAAGCGCAAGGCCGACGAGCTGAAAGCCGCCGAGGCCGCGAAGGAAAAAGCGAAGCAGGACGCCGCCAAAAAGCAGGCTGACGCTGATGCGGCGAAGAAGCAGAACGAAATCCGCGCCCGCGAGCTGAAAGCGGCGCAGGACAAGGCGCTCAAGGAACAGCAGGCAACGCAGGCCGCTGCCGAAAAGGCAGCGAAGGAGGCCGCAGCCAAGGCCGAGGCCGAACGTGCTGCCAAGGCCGCTGCTGACGCTGCCGCAGCGCGCGCCCGGGCCAGGGCCGAGGCGGACTACGTGGCGAAGATTCGCGGCAAGGTGCGCGGCAACATCATCCTCGCCAGCGAAGTGCCGGGCAACCCGGAGGCGCAGTTCACGGTGACGCAGTTGCCAACCGGTGAAGTGATCTCGGTGACGCTGACCAAATCCAGCGGTAACCGGGCTTACGATGAGGCGGTCGAAAGGGCGATCCTGAAATCGTCACCCCTGCCGAAGCCCGATCAGGCCGAGGTGTTCCAGCGGCAGTTGTCGCTCAAGTTCCGGCCACTGGAGTAGACAACGTCTGACGCGCGGGAGGCCGTCCGCGCTGGCAGTTGTCCACTCGCGATGTCTGCGCTATCGTTCGTAACGAGGAGGATTCATCATGGCAGACGCAATCGCTCAGGTACCGGCTCAGAAGTTCACGAGTTTCGCGTCCTTCTATCCGTTCTATCTCGGCGAGCATCGCAACCCGGTTTGCCGCGTGCTGCACTTTATCGGCACTTCCGTTGGCCTTTCGCTGCTGATCACGGCCTTCATCACCAAACTCTGGTGGCTGATTCCGGTGGGCATCGTGCAGGGCTACGCGTGGGCCTGGGTGGGGCACTTTGGTTTCGAGAAAAACAAGCCGGCGAGCTTCAAGCAGCCGCTGTACTCATTCATGGGCGACTGGGTGATGTGGTTCCAGTTGCTGACCGCCAAGATCAAGTTCTCAGGGTAAGCGCGGCTGCTCGCACTATGGTGCCGACTTCATCGCGGCAAATGCTTCAGCGATGAAGTCGACGAAGGTGCGTACCCGCGTCGACAACTGCAACTGCTCGCGATACACGGCGTAGATGTCGGCGTCTGGTGTTTCCCATTGCGGCAACACCTGTCTTAACCGCCCGCTCTTCAAATAACGCACGATGTCCCACTCGGCACGCATCACTATGCCGTGGCCGTCCAGCGCCCAGTTGACGGCGATCTCACCGTCGTTGGTGGTCAGGTGTCCGCGTGTCTTCACTGTCTCTGTGCGCCGCCGGGCACCTTTGCCTGATGAGATACGCCACACGCCGTAGGCTTCGTCGCCCTGACGGATGCCGATGCAGTGATGGCGCGCCAGTTCCGCAGGCGTCAGCGGCTCGCCTTGCGCGCGCAGGTAGGCAGGCGCGGCGCACAACAGACGGCGATTCGGTGCCAGCCGACGCGCGATGACACGGGCATCGGGCGGTGCACCGAAGCGCAGGCACACGTCGAAGCTGTCATCGGTCAGCGGCGGAGGGTTCACCGAAAGCTGCAACTGCACTTCGACCTCAGGATAGCGGCGCACGAAGCGTGAGATCACTGGCGCCACGTGGCTGCGACCGAAACCGAGTGTCGCGTTCACGCGCAGCAACCCCTTCGGCGATTGTCGGGTGCCAAGCAGCAGGCGGTCGAGCTCTTCCATGTCAGCAAGGATGCCGCGCGCACGCTCGATCACCGCTTCACCTTCCGGGGTGAGACTCATGCGCCGCGTGGTGCGGTTGACCAGCACTACCCTCGTTCGCGCTTCGATCTGCGCCAGGCGCTTGCTGACCGCAGCTTTCGAGATGCTGAGCTCACGAGCCGCCGCGCTCATGCTGCCAGCGCCAGCCAGTGCGACGAGAAAGCCAAGATCTACGGGTTGAATACCGGCAGAGGATGCAGGTAGCGTCGATTCCATTGAATGATTGAACTTTCCTGTTTGATTCGAACGACTTGCAATCGTTGCGTGACTATATCGTCAACTATGGGTTGACAATGCTTTCACCTGTGACGTGATTTGGCTAGCCTGGTCGCTTCTAGCATTTGTGCAAACCGGATCATCTGACACAGGAGCAAGCAATGAAGACCTATCGCATCGCCACCATTCCCGGTGACGGCATCGGCAAGGAAGTGGTGCCCGCCGGGCAAACCGTGCTGGCGGCACTGGCGGCTGCTGATGGCAGTTTCGCGTTTGATTTCGAGAATTTCGGCTGGGGTGGCGACTGGTACCGTGCGCACGGTGAAATGATGCCGGCCGACGGCCTCAACGCGTTGAAAGGGAAAGACGCGATCCTGTTCGGTTCCGCTGGCGACCCGCACATCGCCGATCACATCACCCTGTGGGGTCTGCGCTTGAAGATCTGTCAGGGTTTCGACCAGTACGCCAACGTGCGTCCGACACGCATCCTGCCCGGCATCGATGGCCCACTCAAGCGCTGCAAGCCGGAAGATCTCAACTGGGTGATCGTGCGCGAAAACTCGGAGGGCGAATACTCGGGCGTTGGCGGCCGCGTGCATCAGGGCCATCCCATCGAAGCGGCGACCGACGTGTCCATCATGACCCGCGCGGGCGTTGAGCGCATCCTGCGCTTTGCTTTCCGTCTCGCGCAATCACGGCCGCGCAAGCTGCTCACCGTGGTCACCAAGAGCAACGCGCAGCGCCACGCGATGGTCATGTGGGACGAAATCGCAGCCCAGGTCGCTGGCGAATTTCCCGATGTGAAGTGGGACAAGGAACTGGTCGACGCCGCCACCGCCCGCATGGTGAACCGCCCCGCGAGCCTCGACACCCTGGTCGCCACCAATCTGCACGCCGACATCCTGAGCGATCTCGCCGCCGCGCTCGCCGGCAGTCTGGGCATCGCACCCACCGGCAATATCGACCCGGAACGTCGCTACCCGTCGATGTTCGAGCCGATCCACGGCTCTGCCTTCGACATCATGGGCAAAGGCCTCGCCAATCCGGTGGGTACCTTCTGGAGCTGCGTGATGCTGCTCGAACATCTCGGCGAAAACGCCGCCGCGCAACGCCTGATGCGAGCCATCGAAAAGATCACGGCGACCCCTGCACTGCACACCCGTGATCTCGGCGGCACTGCTACGACGGCGCAGGTGACCGACGCCGTGTGCCGCGAACTGCGGGGCGCCTAGCGCGCGTACCGCAGGAGCGGCCCCGGCTGCGACAGCGATGACCACACGCGGTAGTCGCGACCACGCTGCTCCTGAACTACGACGATAAACAAGGAGGAACCCAACATGAACTTCACCTCACGACCACTCCGTTTTGCCGTTGCAGTCGGCATTGCGCTCGCCGCCAGCCTGCCGACGGGCGTTCACGCGCAATCCTGGCCGAACAAACCCATCACGCTGATCGTGCCGTTCCCGGCAGGTGGCACCACGGACGTGCTGGCGCGCTCGCTCGCCGAGCCGCTCGCCAGAGCGCTTGGGCAACCGGTGATTGTCGAGAGCAAACCGGGGGCCGGCGCCACCATCGGCGCCGACTTCGTGGCGAAAGCGAAGCCGGACGGTCATACGCTGCTCGTTGGCGCGGTGCATCACGCTATCGCTACCAGCGTCTACAAAAAGTTGCCGTACGACTTCCAGAAGAGCTTCGTGCCGATCACCACCATCGCCCTGGTGCCGAATGTATTGACCGTCAGCGCTGCGAACCCGGCAAAGTCAGTCGCCGAACTCATTGCCCAGGGCAAGGCCGCCAAGGACAAATTGACTTACGGCTCCAACGGCAATGGCACCGCGCAACATCTGATCGGCACCCAGTTCGAAAACCTCTCCGGCGTGGGCCTGGTGCATGTGCCTTACAAGGGCAGCGGCCCGCTGACGACCGATCTGCTCGGCGGTCAGGTCGCGATGTCGTTTGACACCGTCACGCCGGTGCTGGCACACATCAAGGCTGGCAAACTGCGTGCGCTGGCGGTCACTACTGCCAAACGGTCAAGTGCGCTGCCAGATGTACCAACACTGGCCGAATCGGGCCTGAAGGGTTTCGACATCGGCACCTGGTTCGGCCTGCTCGCGCCTGCCGGCACGCCCAGGGAGATCGTCGCCCGGCTGTCGAGCGAATCGATGAAGATCATTCAGTCTCCCGACTTCGGCAAACGCATGGCAGACATCGGCGCCGAGCCCGTCGGCAACACACCGGAACAGATGGCGAAGCAGATCCGTGACGACACCGAGAAGTTCGCGCACCTTGTCCGTGAGGCAAAGGTGACGATTGAGTGATTCATCGGGGGACCAGTCGCTGCTGGGCGCGCCTGCCCGTTGTGACCGTGGTGCAAATGCCCCTGGGCACGAGTGTGCGCCTATAGCGCGTCCAGTTCCGCCTGCTCGAAACCCGCTGCACGCCGTGCTTCCAGATTGAATGGGCCACGCAGTCGGGGCGCGCGATGATGCTCTGCCAGTTGTGCGTAGGTGATCACCGGGTCAACGCCGCGCTGGTCGCAGACGTATCGGTACCAGTGATTACCGATGGCAACATGGCCGATTTCGTCGCGCAGGATGATGTCAAGAATGGCAGCGCTGTCCATGTCGCCTGCCCCCGCCAGTTTGGCGCGGATCGGCGGTGACGCGTCGAGCCCGCGTGCCTCGAGCGTGCGCGGCACCAGCGCCAGTCGGGCGAGCACATCGCCTTTGGTCTTTTCCGCCATCTCCCACAGACCGTTGTGCGCCGGAAAGTCGCCGTAGGCATAGCCAAGGGTCGACAGCCGCTCGCGCAGCAGGCGGAAGTGATAGGCCTCCTCAATCGCTACCTTGAGCCAGTCGCGGTAAAACTGCTCGGGCATGCCATCAAAGCGCCAGACAGCATCAAGTGCCAGATTGATCGCATTGAACTCGATGTGGGCCAACGCGTGCAGCAGTGCCGCGCGGCCCTCGACATTGCCCAGGGAGCGCTGCGGTACGTCCTTGGGGGCGACCATATGCGGACGGGGCGGGCGACCGGGCAGGCTGGCTGGCTCGGCCAGTCTTTCCGCCGGTTCCGGCATGGTGTTGGCACTCGCTAACGAGGAAACCATTGCCAGCTTGTCATCCGGATCGGATGCAACGAGAGCGGCAAGGCATAGCTGGCGCAACGATGTCATGTTGGACGGGGCATACTGCGGCGATGGGCATCAATTGTCTCCCGCCAGCGACCGCCGGTTACTGCGGTCGGTCAAGGCTGGGATAATTACCGGTTACCCAGAGTTCTACGGCAAGGCGTGTTGAGCCAGGTCGTTCCCTATCGCGTTTCATGCACATCCACATTCTCGGCATTTGCGGCACCTTCATGGGTGGCCTTGCGGCGCTTGCGCGCGAGGCAGGCCACAAGGTCACCGGCTGCGATGCCAACGTTTATCCACCGATGTCGGACCAGCTCAAGTCGCTCGGCATCGAGCTGATTGAGGGCTATTCGCCGGACCAGCTGAAGCTCCAGCCCGACTGTTTCGTCATTGGCAATGTCATCACCCGCGGCAACCCCCTGATTGAGGCAATTCTCGACGCCAATCTGGACTATGTGTCCGGACCGCAATGGCTGGCCGACCACGTCCTTCGGCATCGCCACGTGCTGGCAGTCGCCGGCACGCACGGCAAGACGACCACCACGTCGATGCTGGCATGGATATTGACCCACGCGGGGCGCGATCCGGGCTTTCTGATCGGTGGTGTGGCGCAGGACTTCGGCGTTTCGGCGCGGCTCGGCAAAGTCGCCGACGATCATCCCTTCGTGATCGAGGCCGACGAATACGACACCGCCTTCTTCGACAAGCGCAGCAAGTTTGTGCACTACAAGCCGCGCACCCTGGTACTCAACAATCTCGAATACGATCATGCCGACATCTTTCCGGACGTCGCTGCAATCCGTCGCCAGTTCCACCACGTGGTTCGCATCGTCCCCGCCATCGGGCGCGTCATCTTCAACGGCACTGACCCGGAGATCGCCGAAGCGCTGGCGATGGGCTGCTGGAGCGGGCGCGAGGCCTTTGGCGTGGAGCAGGGCTGGCATCTGACGACCGACGGTCGGGTGGACTTCGGTGGCGAACGCTTTGGCGTGCTGGAGCTTGCAATGCCGGGGCAGCACAATCGTCTCAACGCACTGGCCGCTATCGCGGCGGCGCGCCATGTCGGCATTTCACCCGCACAATCGGTGGCGGCGTTGACCAGCTTCAAAGGCGTCAAGCGGCGCATGGAGCTGCGCGGCGAAGTCGGCGGTGTCAAGGTCTACGACGACTTTGCTCACCATCCGACGGCAATCGCTGCCACGATCACAGCGCTCAAGCGGGCAGCCAGACCGGACGAGCGCATCCTCGCCGTGTTCGAACCCCGCTCCAACACGATGAAACTGGGAGCGATGCGGGCCCGTCTGTCATCCTGTTTCGACGACGCTGCGCGCGCTTACTCCTTCTCCGGCGGCGTCAACTGGGACGTTGCAGAAGCAATGCGACCGTTGGGTGCGCGCGCTGCCGACTACCGGAATCTCGATGAGCTGGTACGTGCCGTGGCTTGTGACGCACGCCCTGGTGACCATATTCTCGTGATGAGCAATGGAGGCTTTGGTGGCATCCATGACAAGTTGCTCAAACAACTTCAACTTTCCCTGCACGCTCTCGCTTAGCCAATCCTCATATGTCCAGTTCTCCGTATTCCCTGCCAGCGCTCAAGACCAAGGCCGATGTCGAGCGTGAAAAGGATCAGGCCAAGGTAAAGCGCTTTCAGGCGATTGATCGTGACATCCAGGATGGCCGGTTGACCGAGGCAGCTGCAGCGCTCAATGAGCTGCAGAAGGAAGATGCCAGCGACGCCCGCATCTACGTGGCAGGTTGGCTGTTGGCGCTGCGCGCGGGTAACGCCAAGAGCGCGCTGGCGTCAGCGCGACGCGCCGTTGATCTGGCGCCGATGCTGGCGATGCCGCATTATTGTCTGGCCGAGTCGCTCAGGGCAGAAGGTGACGTCGCTGGTGCCCGCTTGAGCGCGGAAAAGGCATTGGTACTGGCGCCAGACAACATGAAGTTTCGCGAGCTGGCAGTCAATCTCGCCAATGCACTTGGTGACTACGCGGCCGCCGAGGCGCATCTACGCATCGCCTACGAACGCGACCCCAAGGTGCCCGGTATCAAGACCATGATCGCCAGCGCCATGCGCTTTCAGCAGAAACTGGCGGAGGCCCGGCAGTGGTTCGGTGATGCCATTGCCGACAACGCCGACGATGTCTACGCGCACTACGGTCTGGCCATGGTGGCTCATGAACAGGGCGACCGCGATACTGCACAACGCCAGATAGCCGAGGCCTTGCGCCTGCAGCCCGATGACCCCGAGTTTCTCTATCTGCGCGCCGCGTTCAGTGGCGAGACGCCAGAGCGGCAACCCGAAGCGATGACGCGCGGCGTGTTTGACCAGTACGCTCCCCGGTTCGACAAGCATCTGGTCGGTGCGCTCAAGTATCGGGTGCCGCAGCGCATTGCCAAGCTCATCACGGACCGCTATCCCGACCGCAAGCTGAGCATCCTCGACCTGGGCTGCGGCACCGGCCTGGTGGGTGCCTCAGTCGGGCGTATCGACGGACACTTTGTCGGGGTCGATTTGTCGCTGCCGATGATCGAGGAAGCGAAGAAGCACGGGGCTTACACACGCTTCCACCATGTCAACCTGCTGGATGCGCTGGACGCGACCGACGCCAACGAGTTTGACGTGGTTGTCGCCGGCGATGTGTTCATCTACGTCGGCGCCGTCGAAACACCTTTGCGCGACGCGTTCAAGGTGCTCAAGCGTGGTGGCTGGATTTTCTTCTCGTGCGAACGTGCTGCGGAAGACGGACCGGATCTGGTGCTGGAGAAGAGCCTTCGTTACTCGCACAAGGCCAGCCACGTGCGCACGCTGCTTGACCAGCTTGGGTTTGTGGCGTGTGAATTCGAGGACGTTGATCTGCGCACCGAAAACGGCGTTGCCATCCCCGGATTTATCGTTTCCGCACAAAAGCCGCTGTAGCGCGACAACCATGCCGGCCGCCATTGATCACCGCCTGATTGTCGCGATTTCATCGCGGGCGCTGTTTGATCTGTCGGAGAGCCACGCTGTGTATGAGCGCGACGGCGTTGAAGCCTACCAGCGCCATCAGGTGGCGCATGAGAACGACTTGCTGCAACCCGGTGTGGCTTTTGAGCTGACACGCAAGCTGTTACGCCTCAACGAGGGTGGCGGAGAGCATGTAGAGGTGGTGCTGCTGTCGCGCAATAGCGCTGATACCGGCCTGCGCGTATTCAACGCCATCACACACTACCGGCTCGGCATCACACGTGCGGTGTTTACCGGCGGTACTGACACGTCGCGCTATGTGCCTGCGCTCGGTTCCCACCTGTTTCTGTCGGCTGATCCGGAGGACGTCCGGCATGCGCTCGAATCGGGGCACGCAGCGGCAACCATCGTGCCGCAGGTGGGCGAACGCACCGCCGACAGTTCCGCCCATGATGAACTGCGCATCGCCTTTGACGGTGACGCGGTATTGTTCTCTGACGAGGCTGAACGCGTCTATCAGTCAGCCGGACTTGACGCGTTCAGCCAATCCGAACAACAGGCCGCCGGGACGCCGCTGGGCGGTGGGCCGTTCAAGAACTTCCTGGCGGCGCTCCATCGCATCCAGACCGGATTCCCGCGCGATCGCCAGCCGATCCGCACGGCGCTGGTAACAGCGCGTTCGGCGCCAGCACACGAGCGCGTGATCCGCACGCTGCGTGACTGGGGCATTCGTATCGACGAAGCGCTCTTTCTGGGCGGGCTCGACAAGGCCGAATTCCTGCGCGCCTTCGGCGCCGACATCTTTTTCGACGACCAGCGGCGCCATGTGGAATCGGCCAGCCGGGTGGTCACCGCCGGGCACGTTCCGCACGGCATCACGAACAGGCAGTAGACCCTGATGAATCTTGTATTTGAAGACGACGGCCAGATCAAGGCCGGCGCCATCCTGTCCGAATCCGACGCTGCCGCGCAGATCGAATTGCCCGGTGGGCGTCGCATCAAGGTGAAATCGTCCAATGCGCTGCTGCGCTTTGCAGCCCCGAGTGCTGCGCAGTTGCTGGGCGATGCCCAGAGCCAGCTGACGGACATTGACATGATGCTGCTATGGCAGAGTGCAGAAAGCGCCGACGAATTTGCATTTGGCGAACTGGCCAAAGAGTACTTCGGTGCCGGAGCTACCGAGACCCAGCAGACGGCCACACTGCTGGCCTTGCAGCAGGCGCCGATGTATTTCTACAAGCGCGGCAAGGGGCGCTACAAGCGCGCACCGGAGGATGCACTGAAAGCGGCGCTGGCCAGCATTGAGCGCAAGGCCCGCGAGGCCGAACAAATGGAGGCGTGGGTCATCGCGTTGGCAGCTGGTAACGCGCCGCCGGAGATTGCCGGTCAATGGTCACAGTTGCTGCATGCGCCCGACAAGCAGTCGCTGGCCTACAAGGCACTGGTGGCGGCGGCGGATCGTGCCCGCATGTCGCCGGTGCATTTGCTGGCGCGTGCAAAGGCGATCCCATCCACGCACGCGTTGCATTACGACCGCTTCCTGCGGGCGACATTTCCCAAGGGCAGTGCCTTTCCGGCAGATCTGGCCGCCCCGGCACAGCCGGATCTGCCGGTTGCCGACGTGGCAGCGTTCAGCATTGATGACGACAGCACCACCGAGATCGACGATGCGTTCTCGCTGAGTGCGTTGGGTGATGGCAGCTACCGTCTCGGTATCCACATTGCGGCGCCCGCTGCTGCTCTTGCCATAGGCAGTGCACTGGACCGCGTTGCCCGCGACCGGTTGTCCACCGTATATATGCCGGGCAACAAGATCACCATGCTGCCCGATGACGTGGTGGCTGCGTTTTCTCTTGACCAGGGCAAGACACCTGCCGCGCTGTCGTTATACGCAACGCTGGATGCCGGCCTCAACGTTACGGCTACCGAAACCCGCCTTGAGCGCGTACGCATTGCAGACAATTTGCGTATTGCCGCGCTTGACACACTGCAGTGGCTGGACGCGGCTAACGATCATGACTTGGCATCGAAACATGCAGCTGAGCTGCGAGTGCTGCATCAGCTTGCACAAAAACTGGCTACCGCCCGGGGCGAACAGACGGTCAATCGCGTCGACTACAACTTCGCCGTACAGAGCGATCCCGACGCTGCGGATTGCCGGATCGAGATTTCGGTGCGGCAACGCGGTTCGCCGGTCGATACGCTGGTGTCGGAGCTGATGATTTTTGCCAACGTGACCTGGGCGGGCATGCTGGCGGACAAGCACTGGGCGGGCATGTTCCGTGTTCAGGCGGCTGGCAAGACCAAGATGTCTACTGCAGCCGGTGCCCACGAGGGGCTCAACGTGCCGCACTACCTGTGGGCGACGTCGCCGCTGCGGCGCTATTCGGACCTCATCAACCAGCGGCAGCTGCTGGCGTTGATTGCCGGTGAATCTGCGCCCTACCAGCGCGGCAGCGCAGAGTTGCTGGCTGCGGTGGCGGACTTTGATGCCACCTATGCCGGGTACGCAGAGTTTCAGCAGCAGATGGAGTTTTACTGGTGCCTGCGCTTCATCCAGCAGGAGGGCATTGAAAAGCTCACGGCCCGCGTCATCCGCGAAAATCTGGTGCGTTTTGATCGCCTGCCGATTGTCCAGCGCATCCACGACATGCCCAGTCAGGTGGCTGGCACGCAGGTGGTGCTTGCGGTTGCCGAGGTGGACCTGTTCGAACCCGCGCTGCACGTTCGCTACGTTGAATCGGTCGCCAGCGCTACGGACACTACCGCCTAAAATGGTTTTGTGAAGCGCGCTGCCAAGGTCATCAACGCGCCGGTGCCGGTTTCGGTGGCGCCGGGAATGAGTCCGTTGCTGCGCTGGACGCTGGCGGCATCGCTCGGCGTGCATCTGATTGTGCTGTCGATGCATTTTGAATTGCCGAAGCTGTTCAAGGCGCCGGCGATATCTCCGCCGCTGGAGGTGTCGCTGGTCAACGCCAAAACCACCTCGAAGCCGTCGCAATCCGATTTTCTGGCGCAAGCCAATCTTGACGGCGGTGGCAATACCGATGCCAGGCGCAGACTGAGTTCACCCCTGCCACGGGCTGCAATGGATGCGCAGCAGACCCAGCTCGCTGCCGCGCGCGAACAGGTGGAGGCGCTTGAACGGCAGACGCGCGAGCTGTTGCAGCAGCTCAAATCCAGAAGCCAGACCAATACCGATCGCGAAGCCAAGGAATCGAACAAGGTCGATGCCGCCAATGCTTACCGTGAGTTGTCTGCCAAGGCGCTCGAATTGCAGCGTCTGGAAGCCCAGATCGCCCGTGAATTCGACAGCTACCAGCAGCGACCCAAGAAAAAGCACATCGGTGCCCGCGCAACCGAGTACCGCTTTGCCCGCTACGTCGAAGACTGGCGGCAGAAGGTGGAGCGCGTCGGCAACGCCAACTACCCCGAGGTGGCACGCACGCAGAAGCTCTACGGTTCGCTGGTATTGACCGTTGGCATCAAGGCGGACGGCCGCATCGAAACCATCGAGATTGATCGTGGCTCAGGAAAGAAGATTCTTGACGCTGCAGCGCTGAAAATCGTCGAACTGGCTGCGCCTTACGCACCGTTCCCGCCAGACATCCGCAGCGACACCGACATTCTCTACATCACCCGAACCTGGAGCTTTACTCGCGCTGGCGAACTGGAAAGCTCGGCAGGCTCGCTCCCGAAGGCCCCATGACCACTACGTTGCCCGCCAGCGGCCGTTATGCGGTGTTTGGCAATCCGATTGCCCACAGCAAGAGTCCACGCATCCACGCCATGTTTGCGGCCAGTGTCGGGCAACAAATCGATTACGTGGCGCGGCTGTGTCCACTGGGAGAATTTGCTGCCGACCTGGAACGCTTTCGCAATGAAGGTGGCGTTGGCGCCAATGTCACGGTGCCGTTCAAGCTTGATGCCTTCGCGGTGGCGCGCGAGGCATCGTTGCGCGCGCAGCAGGCAGGTGCCGCCAACTTCCTGATGTGGCGCGGCGATCACTGGTATTGCGACAACACTGATGGCGCAGGCTTGGTGCGCGACATCGAGACCAATCAGGGGGTGGCGTTGCGGGGCAAGCGCGTGTTGCTGCTCGGCGCCGGCGGCGCCGTACGTGGCGTGATCGGGCCGCTGTTGCTGCGCGAGCCCGAGGCGCTGGTGGTGGTGAACCGCACCCACGCTACCGCAGTGGAGCTGGTGGGGCACTATGCAGCGCAGTACCCCGTGACAGCATTGACCGCCGAACAGCTGGTTGCGACTGGACAGCGCTTCGATGTGGTGATTAACGCCACCTCGGCAAGCCTTAGCGGTGCGTTGCCCTTGCCGCAAGACGCTGCCATCTTTGCATCCGATGCGCTGGCCTATGACATGATGTACGGCAAGGCGCCGACCGTGTTTTTGCGGTGGGCCGGGCAGCGCGGCGCGGCGCGTACCTGCGACGGGCTGGGCATGCTGGTTGAACAGGCCGCAGAAAGCTACGTCCAGTGGCGCGGCGTGTTACCGCCTGCGGCGCCCGTCATGGCGCAATTGCGCGCCGAGCTTTTGCCCTCGTAGCCGGCGCTGTCGGGATCATGGCGGCATTGCGAACCCTGATCCGCATGATCGCAGCGGCCTGCATCGGCATGGCGCTGCTGTTCATCGCCGTGCAAGGCTGGTTCGCACTGCTGGTCTGGTGGTATGCCGATCACGCGCCGCGCGAGACGGCGTTCATGGCCTATCGCATGGGCGAACTGCATGACAAAAAGCCCGACGCGACGTTGCGTTACCAGTGGGTCCCGTACGAAAAGATTTCCCGCAATCTGAAGCGCGCGCTGATCGCCGCCGAAGACTCGAAGTTTGTGGAGCATGAGGGCTTCGATTGGGACGGCATCCAGCTTGCGCTGGAGAAGAACCGCAGCAAGGGCCGTACCGTTGCCGGCGGCTCCACCATTACCCAGCAGCTAGCCAAAAATCTGTTCCTGTCGCCGGAGAAAAGTTATCTGCGCAAGGGGCAGGAAGCGATCATCACGCTGATGCTGGAAAACATGCTCGACAAGGAGCGCATCCTGGAGCTTTACCTCAACGTGATCGAATGGGGCAATGGTGTCTTCGGCGCCGAGGCCGCCGCGCGGCGCTATTACGGCGTCTCCGCCGCGCAGCTGTCGGCCGAGCAGGCTGCCAGGCTCGCTGCGATGGCCCCGAATCCGCGCTTCTACGAGCGCAACCTTGGCGCGCCGGGCCTGCGCAAAAAGACCGGCATCATCCTCGCACGGATGCCGCAAGTCGAGTTGCCGGACTGACGGATATCCGTCATGTTTGCCCCTACAATCCTGTCCATCGCATCGCGCCACTCATCCCCTTGGACGTTCCCCCTCCATGCCTGAAGCTCTCGAAAAAGAGTCGCCTGTTGCAAGCAGCGCGAGCGTGGATGATGCGCTCTCTGAAGCCCTAGCCGACGTTGTCCTGCTGGTCCGGCAGTATCGGCTGCTGTCCGGTTTTGCCGAGAGCCTGGCCGATACCCTCGACAACCCGTCGCAGAACCCGATCGTGCAGGGCGTGCTCGCCAATTTGCGGTCGACGCTGGACGGCCTGCATCCCGCCGACGTCGCCCACATCCTTGAGGCACTGCCGCTTGATGAGCGCCTGTTCGTCTGGGATCTGGTCAAGGCGGAGCGTGAAGGCGACATCCTGGTCGAAACCTCGGACGCCGTGCGCGAGAGCCTCATCGCCAGCATGGACGCGCCCGAGCTGGTCGCTGCAGCGGCCACACTCGACACCGACGAGCTGGCCGAGCTGGCGCCCGATCTGCCGCGTGAGGTGGTGGAAGCAGTCAAGAAGTCGCTCGACCCGGAGGAGCGCGAGCAACTAAGGCAGGCGATGTCCTACGAGGAGGACATGGTCGGCGCGCTGATGGATTTCGAGATGGTCGACGTGCGGCCGGACGTCACCCTGGAAGTGGTGATGCGCTACCTGCGCCGCTTTGACGAACTGCCCGCCAACACCGATCAGGTGTTCGTTGTCGATCGCGAGGACAAGCTGCTCGGCGTGCTGCCCACCAACGTGATTCTCGTTACCGACGAAGACCGGCTGGTCAGCGAGGTGATGACCGAGCCGAAAATCCGCTTCGAGCCGACCGATCATGCCGATTCCGCCGCAGCAGCGTTCGAGCGCTATGACCTTGTCTCGGCGCCAGTGGTGGACGCACACGGCGTGCTGGTGGGCCGCGTCACCGTCGCCGAAGTGCTCGACTTCGTGCGCGAAAGCGCCGAGGAAGACTTGCGTGCCCAGGCCGGCTTGCGTGAGGAAGAGGACATTTTCGCCAGCGTCTGGAAAAGCGTGCAGAACCGCTGGCAGTGGCTGGCGCTGAATCTGCTGACGGCGTTTGTCGCTTCGCGGGCGACCGATCTGTTCCAGGGCTCGATCGCCAAGCTGGCGGTGCTGGCGGTGCTGCAGACCATCGTCGCCGGCATCGGTGGCAATTCCGGCAACCAGACGCTGACCATGATCGCGCGTGCCATCGCGCTCGGACAGGTGGGTACCGAACACTTCCGCCGCCTGGTCAACAAGGAAATGGCCGTGGCTGGCATCAATGGCTTGATCTTTGGCGGCGCGATTGGTCTCGTCATCGGCCTGATGGAGCAGAACCTGCTGCTCGGCTTCGTGCTGACGCTGGCGATGACGCTCAACCTGCTGCTGGCGGCGGTGATGGGCGTGGTGATTCCGATGTGGCGTTACCGTCGCGGCCAGGATCCGGCGGCGGGCTCCAGCGTGCTGCTGACGGCAGTGACTGACACCGGCGGCTTCTTCATTTTTCTCGGGCTGGCCACGCTGATTTTGTTGCGTTGATGCGATTGCCCAGGCTAACGGCTTTTGGATGAAATTACCAGTTGATAAGGGCTTGCGGCGATTTTTTGCAAAAGTCGACTTCCGCAAGAATAACGCCTCATCCCGCATGTGGTCGTCATTTCAGCAGAAAGATACTGTGCCGAACAGTCCCGTTGGCACAGCAGCCATACGATGAACGATACCCTTCGTCAGGCAGTGCAGTTGCATCAGGCAGGCTGCCCTGCCGATGCCTTGCCGCTCTACGCGCAGGTGCTGGCGGATGAGCCGGATCATCCGGCGGCGCTGTATTACGGCGGAGTCGCCGCGTGGACGGCGGGGCAGCTCGAGCTTGCACATGAGCGCCTCGACCGCGTGATCGCCATCTCGCCGCAGCCGGTTGCCGACGCCCACTACCATCGCGCGCTGGTGCTTGCCGCGCTTGGCCGCGACGCTGATGCCGTTGCTGACTACCAGGCAGCGCTGCGCCTTAAACCCGGATTCGCCGCCGCGCAGAACAACCTCGGCGTGTTGCTGCGGCGAGCCGGCGAGCTGGCAGCGGCCGACGCGTCGTTCGCCGCCGCCTTGCAGATCGATCCCGCGCATGTGGATGCCCGCTACAACCGCGCGCTGACGGCGTTCCAGCGCGGTGACCTGGCGCTCGCGCAGACGCTGCTGCGCGAGTGCATCAAGCGCGCGCCAGACCACGATG
This sequence comes from Casimicrobium huifangae, assembly GCF_009746125.1. NCBI lineage: Bacteria > Pseudomonadati > Pseudomonadota > Betaproteobacteria > Casimicrobiaceae > Casimicrobium > Casimicrobium huifangae. Next base: position 3,734,052 of record NZ_CP041352.1, on the reverse strand, counting down.
GTGCGCGTGCAACCTTGGTTGATGTACTCACCGATCTGGGCGAGCGCGCCGAGGCGCTGACGTTGGCGCGCGCAAGTGTCAAACGGTTGCCGACCTCGCCGCCGCTATGCAATGCCCTGGGGCAAGCGGAAGAAGCAGCAGGCAATGCCGATGCGGCGCGCGCCGCGTATCGCAATGGCCTGCAGGCCGACCCTGGTAACGCAACGCTGACCATGAATCTCGCGCTGCTCGAAAACGAGAGCGCCAACCCGGTTGCGGCGCAGGGTGTCTACGCGGCTGCGCTAGCCGTGCGCGACCACGGTGGCCTGCGTTTCCGCCGTGCCACGCAGTTGCCGGTGATTCCCGAGTCGGAAGCGCAGATCGACGAAGCGCGGGCGAGCTTCGTGGCCAATTTGCAGCGATTGCGCGAGAGCGGCGTCCGACTCGACGATCCACTCAACGACTTCGGCGACACGCCGTTCTACCTCTCGTATCATGGTCGCGATGATGACCGCGCACTGCTGGGCGAGCTGGCGCAGACGTTACGGGCGGCGGCACCGTCGCTCGCCTTCGTCGCACCGCATCTCGATCAGGCAAGGCGGAGTGGCAGGCCGCGCGTTGGCGTCTGTTCGCAGTTTCTCTACAACCACAGCGTTGGCCGCGCCCTGCACGCCGTGATCGCGGCGCTCGCGAAAGCCGATATTGATCTGCACCTTTTCCAGATCCCGCCGCTGATCAATGACTCACTGGCGCAAAAAATCTCGCAAGGCGCCACGTTGCACCGCCTGCCGTTCGATCTCGCCGTCGCCCGTGAGCACATCGCCGCCACCGGGCTGGACTTGCTGATCTATCCCGAGATCGGGATGGAGGCGCTCACTTACTACCTCGCGCACGCCCGGCTCGCACGCGTGCAGTGGAACACGCTCGGGCACCCCTGCACCAGTGGCCTGCCGGCGATTGACACCTACGTCAGTTACGCCGCGCTTGAGCCCGTGGGCAACGAACGCTTCTATTCGGAATCTCTGCTTCGTCTGCCCGGCCTGCCGTTCCCCGACTATCCGGCGGAGCCTTTGCCCGCACGGCTGCGTGACCGCACGGCCCTCGGATTTGGTGGTGGCGGGCCGTTGCTGATCTGTCCGCAATCGCTGTTCAAGCTGATGCCGCAGTTTGATGCGACGCTGCGCCAGGTGCTCGACGAATGCCCGGAAGCCACACTGTTGCTGCCCGAAGCCGCCAACGCGGGCCAGACAGCTGCCATCCAGCGTCGTTTTGCGCAGTCGCTCGGCGCGGCGAGCGGTCGGGTGAAGTTTTTTGGTCGCCGCTCACGCGCCGAATTCACCGAGTTGATCGCCGCCTGCGACGTGCTGCTGGATCCGTTCCCGGTGGGTGGCGGTATCTCTACCTGGGACGCACTGGCAGCGGGTACACCGATCGTGACGCTGCCGGGGACGGCAATGCGGAGCCGTTTCGCCTCAGCCGCACTTGCACGCGCGGGGCTCACCGCAACCGTGGCGGCGGACGCGGCCCACTATTCTGCGCTCGCGGTACAAATGGCCCAGGATCGCGAAGCGCGTGACAGCTGGCGCATGCAGATGGTCACCGCAGCGGGTGAAATTCACCGCGATTCGACAGCCGTTGCCGAATGGGTCGCGGCAGTGCTCGCCGCAACGAACACTGCCAGCGCCTGACCGGTTGTACGCCGCCCGCGCTAAGCCTTGGGTGGCGAGAACTTGACGACGGTCTGCTTCGCCTCGCCAAGCTTGTCGATGCCAAGCGTGATGACGTCGCCGGGCTTCAGGAACACCGGGTTCGGCTTTTTGCCCATGCCGACGCCCGGTGGCGTGCCAGTGGTGATGATGTCACCCGGCTCCAGCGTCATCAGCGTCGAGCAGTACGACACGATAGTGGCGATATCGAAGATCATGGTCTTGGTGTTGCCGGTCTGCTGGCGCACACCATTGACGTCGAGCCACATGCCGAGCTTTTGCGGGTTGCCGACCTCGTCGGCGGTGACCAGCCACGGGCCGATCGGACCGAAGGTGTCGAAGCCCTTGCCCTTGTCCCAGGTCATGCCGCGCTCAATCTGCCATTCGCGTTCGGAGACGTCATTCACCAGGCAATAGCCGACCACGTGATTGAGCGCGTCCTTCTTGCTGACACTGCGGGCGCGGGTGCCGATCACCACGCCAAGCTCGACTTCCCAGTCGGTCTTGACCGAACCCTTGGGCAGCATCACGTCGTCGTTCGGGCCCTGAATGCAGCTCGTCCACTTATTGAACACCACCGGCTCTTTAGGGATCGGCAGGTTCGACTCGGCGGCGTGGTCGGCGAAGTTGAGGCCGATGGCGACGAACTTGGCTGGCCGCGCAATCGGCGGCCCAAGGCGCGTTTTCGGTTTCACCAGCGGCAACTTGGCCGGATTGATCTTCGCGATCTTGGCCAGCACCTTGGCAGTCAGGTGCTCGCCATCCCAGTCGTTGATGAGGTCGACAACGGAACGGACGTTGCCGTCAGTGTCGATGATGCCGGGCTTTTCCTGCCCTGCTTTTCCGTATCGAACAAGTTTCATTGGTTTTCTCCGAAAAGGACGACTCGCCTTGCGGCGCTAAGACGACGGCCAGCTTCGCGGCCTAGGACGACGACCTCGCTGCGCGGGTCTAGGACGGGACCTGTAACCGGACAAACAACTAAGTGAACCGCTGCCATCAGGTGATTCAATTTCAAACAAAAAACGTCGCAAACCTTTGCGTCATTCGTCCTAGGTCAAGCGAAGCGAGACCGTCGTCCTAGCGCCGCAGGCGCGTCGTCCTCGATTTGACGCAGTCAAATCGTAATTCCGCCGTCAATCATGTACGCATTGCCTGTCGCGAAGGCCGATTCGTCGGACGCGAGGAAGACGACCAGCGGGGCGATCTCTTCCGCCTTCGCCAGACGACCCATCGGCTGCCGGGACACAAACATCTTGCGTGCCTCGTCGATGTCGCCGAGCGCTGCCATACGGTCGTGTAGCGATGGCGTATCCACGGTGCCTGGGCAGACAGCGTTGCAGCGGATGCCGCCTTTGACGTAGTCCGCCGCCACGCTCTTGGTCATGCCGATCACTGCCGCCTTGGTGGTGCCATAGACAAAGCGGTTTGGCAGGCCCTTGATGCTGCCGCAGACGCTTGCCATGTTGATGATGGAGCCGCCGCCGTTGGCCACCATGCGCGGCAGCGCCGCCTGGATCACCTTGAACGGGGCGCGCACATTGAGGTTGAACGAGAAATCCCAGTCTTCGTCGTGCGTCTCCATGATCGTGCCCTGATGCACGAAGCCGGCGCAGTTGAACAGGATATTGAGCGGCGGCAGGCCCTCAATGGTGAACTTGATCTGCAAGTCGTCCAGCACATCGAGCTTTTGCGTCACGATGCCGGGCTGGCCGGTCAGTGATTCCAGCAGCTTGAGGTTGACATCGGTGGCGTAGACGGTCGCCCCTTCTTTTGCCATTGCGATGGCGGACGCCCGCCCAATGCCTTGTCCGGCGGCGGTGACCAGCGCCACCTTCCCCTTCAAACGATCGCCCATGTTCCTCCCGAGATTCTGTTGGTGTCAGCGCGTCGCAGCCGCCGGTATTCGCCGTCCGTCGCAATGTCGCGAGAATGACAAAACAAGTGCTTCAAACCATTATAGGAACGACGTACCATTAGAGGCTGTATTTGTCTCACGTCAGACGTCTATTTGACGTCGCTGACCTGCCAACCATCATGCTGTCTGCTGCCCAACTCACCATTCGCCTGCACCCCAACGACGACGTCGTCATTGCGCGTGTGCAACTCATCTCCGGCACCGAGCTGCGTAGCGAGGGTGTCACCGTCCGCGGCATGGTGCCACCCGGACACAAGGTGGCTACCAAAGCCATCGCACAGGGTGCGCCGGTGCGCCGCTACAACCAGATCATCGGTTTTGCCAGCAAACCAATCGCAGCGGGCGAGCATGTGCACGTGAACAATCTGGCGATGGGCGATTTCGAGCGCGACTACGCCTTTGGCGTCGATGTGCGCCCGGTCGCGGCCGCTTCGCCGCAGGCAACCTTCATGGGCATCAAGCGCGCCGATGGCCGCGTGGCCACACGCAATTACATCGGCTTGCTGTCCACGGTGAACTGCTCGGCCACGGTGTGCAAGCTGATCGCCGATCACTTCCGGCCCGGACCGAATTCGCCACTGAATGCATTTCCGAATGTAGATGGCGTCGTGGCGATTACGCATTCGGTCGGCTGCGGCATGGATGTGCATGGTGAAGGCATGACGCTGTTGCGCCGTACGCTGGCGGGTTACGCCCGGCACGCCAACTTCCATTCGGCATTGGTGATCGGCCTTGGCTGCGAGGCGAATCAGATTTCGAGCTTCAAGGCAGCAGAGGGGCTCGACGACGGCCCCAAGCTGCACAGCTACAACCTGCAGGACGTCGGCGGCACCGGCAAGGCAGTGGCGAAGGGTATCGAGTTGGTCAACGAACTGCTGATCGATGCCAACAAGGTGCAGCGTGAACCCGTCCCCGCTTCGCACATCACCATCGGCCTGCAATGTGGCGGCAGCGATGGCTACAGCGGCATCAGCGCCAATCCGGCGCTGGGCGCGGCGGTCGATCTGCTCGTCGCGCACGGTGGTACGGCGATCCTCTCGGAAACACCAGAGATATACGGCGCCGAGCATCTGCTGACGCGCCGCGCTTTGTCGCGCGAAGTGGGCGAAAAGCTGGTTGCCCGCATCAAGTGGTGGGAGGAATACACCGCGCGGTTGAAGGGCGAAATGAACAATAACCCGAGCCCTGGCAACAAGGCGGGTGGACTCACCACCATCCTCGAAAAGTCGCTGGGCGCGGTCGCCAAGGGCGGCACCACGCCGCTGGTGGATGTCTACGAATATGCCCAGGCTGTAGACAAACATGGCTTCGTCTACATGGACACGCCGGGGTACGATCCGGTCAGCGCGACGGGCCAGGTCGCAGGCGGCGCCAATCTCATTTGCTTCACCACCGGTCGCGGCTCAGCCTATGGGTGCAAGCCGTCCCCTTCGCTCAAACTCGCCACCAACAACGCGCTGTGGACGCGACAGGAAGAAGATATCGACATCAACTGTGGCGACATTGTCGACAGCGGTGTGGCGATCACAGACAAGGGCCGCGAAATTTTCGAGATGATCCTCGCCACGGCGTCGGGCCAGGCGAGCAAGAGCGAACGCTGGGGCTACGGTGCCGATGAATTTGTGCCCTGGTATATCGGCGCGGTGATGTAGTGGCCGGCACCGAGGGAGAGGGCGAACCACAACGCGATCGCGCCAGCAGTGGCGCGGACTCTGCTCGCGCGACCCAAATCCGCACCGGTCTCTATCGCAAGGAGGCCATCGCCCATCAGCGCGAGCGGGCCTGGGGTGAGCTGGTCGTTGCTACACCACGAGCTGCCCGCTGGCTGGCCTGGTGCAGTGTCTTGCTCGCCATTGCCTTTGTTGCCTTTCTGCTCACCGCACAGTACACGCGCAAGGCTCGGGCGCCAGCGGTGCTGGCCTATGCCAATGATCCGGTGCTGGTAGCTGCCACCGAGGCCGGTACCCTGGTCAGCGTCGATGTCAAGGCGGGCGATAGCGTCAAAGCCGGGCAGCGCCTTGCCACCATATCAACCGAGCGTACTGCGGGCGGCGAGGCGGTGTTTGCGGCGGGCGAGCGCGATGCCCAGGCGCGTCGCGCCGCGATTGCCGGCGAACGGCGTCAGGCGCAAGCGCTGCTGACCGCGCAACAAACCCAGCTTACGGCTCGCATCAACGCGCTCACGGCAGAGACCACGCAGCTTGGCCGCGAAATCGCCGCACAGGAAGATCGGGTGGCACAACTTAAGGGGCAGGTTGAACGCTACCGGCAACTGGCGCGAGACAAATTTGCCCCCGAACTTCAGGTGCAGCAAAAACAGGACGATCTCGCCGAGCAGGTGGTCAAGCTCGAGTCGCTCAAACGCACCCGTGCCGGCATCGAACGCGACCTCGCTATCGCCCGCACCGAGTTGCCCACGCTGCGCGCCACGGTGGAAGGCAAGCTCGCCACGCTGTCGCGCGACGAAGCCAGTCTGGCGCAGACATCGCGCGAGAGTCTGGCACGGCGCGCTTACGAAGTCACCGCCGCCAGCGATGGCACCGTCGAGCGTGTCATTGCCTTCAGCGGCCAGACGGTAGCTGCCGGGGCTTCGCTAGTGCAGATGCAGACTGGCCCGCGCATGCTGATGGCGGACATTTACGTGCCAACGCGATCGGCTGGCTTCCTGCGCGAGGGGCAGAGTGTCAGGCTGGCCATTGATGCCTTCCCGATGGAGCGCTTTGGCCATGTCGCGGCGACCGTCACCGAGGTCGGCCGCAGCGTCATCTCGCCGGGCGATACGGGGTTTCCAACGTCCATTCGTGAGCCGGTTTTCCGGGTACGTGCGTCACTGGCGTCGCCGTCGATTGCGGCTTATGGCGAGGCCTGGCCGCTGCGCAGCGGGCTGGCGGCTCAGGCCGACATCGCCCTTGATTCACGGCCGCTTTATCTGTGGCTGATCGAACCCATCCTGCGGCTGCGGGGGCGTCTGTGAGCGCCACCCTCAACTTCCGCCGCCGCCGGGTGCCGCTGATCATGCAGACGGAGGCAGCCGAGTGCGGCCTCGCCTGTCTCGCGATGATCGCCGGTCATCATGGCATCGAGACTGATCTGCAGACCATGCGGCGCGAGCACGCGGTGTCGCTGAAGGGCTCCACGCTGAAGAGCCTGATCGACATCGCCGACAGCATGAACCTTGCTGCTCGCCCCCTGCGCGTGGAGTTGCCGGCGCTGAGCCAGTTGCGGCTGCCGGCGATTCTGCACGTTGACTTCAACCACTTTGTGGTGCTCACCGCCGTACATGCCGATCGCGTCGAGCTGCATGATCCCGCCCGTGGCGTACGGACGCAGTCGCTCGCCGATTTCTCGAAACACTTCACCGGCATTGCGCTCGAACTGACGCCGACGCCGTCGTTCGTGAAGCGGCGCAGTGTGGAGAAGTTTTCGATCTGGTCGATTGTCGGCGGCGCCCGCGGGTTCCGTGGCGCCCTGCTGCGGCTTGTATTGCTGGCGCTGGCCTTCGAGGTGTTCGCGCTGGCGATGCCGTGGCTGACCCAGCTGACAGTCGACGAAGTGCTGGTGTCGGCCGACCGTGATCTGATGACAGTGCTGGCGATCGGCTTTGCCTTGCTGGTGCTGATCCAGACGGCGATTGGTGCGTTGCGTGGCTGGCTGTTGCTGCACTTGACCAACAGCCTTTCGTTGCAGGTGCTCACTCAACTCTTCTCGCATCTGCTGCGGCTGCCGCTGGCGTTCTTCGAGAAGCGTCACGTAGGTGATCTGCTGTCACGCTTCGCCTCGATGGACGCTATCCAGCGCACCCTCACCGGCAGCTCGCTGGAGGTGCTGATTGACGGCGTGCTTGCGATCAGCATGTTCGCTGTAATGGCGATCTACAACCTGCGCCTGACGTTTGTGGTGCTGCTGGTCGCCGTGCTCTATGCGCTGCTGCGCTGGGCGCTGTTCCGTCCGATGCGCGAGGCGGTCAACGAACAGCTCGTCTTTGCCGCCCAGCAGCAGACGCACTTCATCGAGAGCCTGCGCGGCATTCAGGCGATCAAGCTGCACATGGGCGAAGCCGACCGCCTGTCGCGCTGGCAGAACGCCGTGGTGGACACGCTCAACGCCAGCATCCGCGCGCAGACGCTCACGCTGACCTACAAGACGGCGAGCTTCGCCTTGTTCGGACTGGAAAACGTGCTGATCGTCTGGCTGGGCGCGCGCGAGGTGATGGCGGGTGGCTTCAGCGTCGGCATGCTGCTCGCGTTCTTCGCCTACAAGCTGGTGTTCGTGAGCCGTTTGTCTAACCTGATCGACAAATTCACCGAGTTCCGGCTGCTTGATCTGCATGCCGAACGGGTGGCGGACGTGGCGCTGGCGGCGGGCGAGCAGCGCGGTCAGGCGGTCGCACCGGATCTCTCGAAGGCAACCTGGGTGGTCGAGAACCTCGGCTTTCGCTATGGGCCGCACGACCCGTTCATCTTTCGCAACGTCAGCTTTACGGTGGACCCCGGCGATAGCGTCGCGCTTACTGGCCGCTCTGGCGCCGGCAAGACGACGCTAGCCAAGGTCGTGGTTGGTCTGCTGCCGGCGACCGAGGGGCGAGTGCTGATCGACGGCCTCGACATCCGTGACATAGACCCGACCTCCCTGCGCACGCAACTCGCGGCGGTGATGCAGGAGGACTATGTGTTCGCCGGGTCGATTACCGACAACGTCAGCCTGTTCGACCCGGACGCCGACGAGGCGCGGGTGGCGGAATCGCTGCAGGCCGCAGCACTCTGGGACGAGGTGAGCCGGATGCCGATGGGCGTCGATTCACTGGTGGGCAATACCGGCAGCGCGCTGTCCGGTGGGCAACGCCAGCGGTTGCTGCTGGCAAGGGCGCTTTACCGCAAGCCGAAGTTCCTGTTGCTCGACGAGGCCACCAGCGCGCTCGACAACGAACGCGAACAGGCAGTCAATCAGTCGGTAAGAAACCTCGGCATCACTTCGCTGATCATCGCGCACCGTGACTCGACGGTGGCGACGGCGGGGAAGCGGGTGGGGTTGTGACCTTTCTATAGCGACTTAGTAGGTTGAACCGACGGCTTCGCCGCCGCCGATGAGAATGACTTCGTTGTCGAGCAGGTCGCGCAGAAAGGAAGATTCGTTGTCGGCTTGGGCGAGATCGATTTGCTTGTCCATGATGGGGGCTCTTTTCTGATGCTTAGTAAGTGGTGCCGACGGCTTCGCCGCCGCCGATGAGAATGACTTCGTTGTCGAGCAGGTCGCGCAGAAAGGAAGATTCGTTGTCGGCTTGGGCGAGATCGATTTGCTTGTCCATGATGGGGGCTCTTTTCTGATGCTTAGTAAGTGGTGCCGACGGCTTCGCCGCCGCCGATGAGAATGACTTCGTTGTCGAGCAGGTCGCGCAGAAAGGAAGATTCGTTGTCGGCTTGGGCGAGATCGATTTGCTTGTCCATGATGGGGGCTCTTTTCTGATGCTTAGTAAGTGGTGCCGACGGCTTCGCCGCCGCCGATGAGAATGACTTCGTTGTCGAGCAGGTCGCGCAGAAAGGAAGATTCGTTGTCGGCTTGGGCGAGATCGATTTGCTTGTCCATGATGGGGGCTCTTTTCTGATGCTTAGTAAGTGGTGCCGACGGCTTCGCCGCCGCCGATGAGAATGACTTCGTTGTCGAGCAGGTCGCGCAGAAAGGAAGATTCGTTGTCGGCTTGGGCGAGATCGATTTGCTTGTCCATGATGGGGGCTCTTTTCTGATGCTTAGTAAGTGGTGCCGACGGCTTCGCCGCCGCCGATGAGAATGACTTCGTTGTCGAGCAGGTCGCGCAGAAAGGAAGATTCGTTGTCGGCTTGGGCGAGATCGATTTGCTTGTCCATGGAAGTGCTTTCGAAGATGCGTATTGGTGGGTTAGTTGTGCTTAGCCAGTGATTGGCGGAGAATGTGGTTTCATTATGACAGCGTCATTCGAGTAAGTACAAATGGAACGACAAGCACTCATTGGGCTGTTAGACGCCTGCGTGACTGAATTCGATAGCGACGGCTTGGCTGACCTTGTTCGTCAGTTGCGCGTTGACATTGCAGGCATGTTGAAGTCGCCAAACGATGAGGACTTCAAACTGCTTGTACAGTCGGCGCGTCTGATAGCGTTCAGTCAGCATCCTGAACCCTTGCAAGATTGCATTTCCGTATTGCTTGACGTCGCTGCTGCTCACATTCCAAGGGGCAAATCGATCGAAGCGATTCCGATGGTCGAAAGGGCACTTGATCTCGCAACTGATAACGGACTGAAACCGGAGTTGCGTCGGGCTTCAAGCATTTACGCGCTGATGAGTACCGATGTCGGAATTCCTGCTAGGGGCGTGGAATACGCGCTCAAGGCAGCAGTGCTTGCTCACGAGCTAGGCGACCAAATGGGCGTGGCTGCGGCGTTTGGCAACATGACGGCAGCGCTGTACACGATGGGCTTGTATCGCGAGACGATTTCTGTCGCGCTGCGATTGATCAAGCGCTTCAAGGCCGACGCACGCTGTGCCAGCTTCATCGCGATTGCTAGGACCAACATGGCTAGCGCAGCATTGGCACTTCAACATTATTCGCTTGCAGCAGAGTCTGCGCGCGAAGCGTGCGAGAAAATGGGGCTGCCAAGAGACGCCCATGGGGTTTTGAATCGAGTGATTGGCGAAGGGACCTGGCTGAAGAGTGCTATTGGCCTTCGCGAGGACGCGACAATAGACGAGCGTCTTGCGATGATCCGTAGCCTATCCGATGCTTTCAAATCACCTCGACTGCAAATGAATCGGGCACTCGCAGAGGCCGCTGTGGAGGTGTACTCCGGTAGTCTCATGGTTGCGGTGGCGAAATTGCTCGAGATGCTTAAGCACACGAGAAGTCATCCAGGTCTCTATCGTGACAATCTGGTACTCCTTGTGAAGGCCTACGAAAAGGGGCACGACCATGCAGGTGCCCTTCTTTATTTGGGGGAGCTTGTCGAATTCCTTGGCAAGTCTCAGGTGACCGCTGTACGTGGAAAACTCGAAGCCATTCGCGAACGCGTCCAGACTCCCATGCCGGGCAAGGACGACGTGCGCGCGGTCATCATGGCGATCCAGAAGGTGCCCGGCTCGCAGAAGGAAGAAATCGAAGTCCCGGAGCAGCTTTACCGCGATGCTCTGGAGCGTCTCGCGGTCGCAGCGGAACTTCGCGAGGACGCCTTTGGCCGCCATGCCTATCGCGTCGGCAAGCTGGCTGGTCTGCTGGCGAACGCACTCGGCTTCGGGCACAAGTTCTGCCAGGACGTGGAGCTCGCTGCGCGTCTGCATGACATTGGCAAGCTCGGCATTCCCGATGGCTTGCTGATGAAACCCGGACGCTTAACCGAAGCTGAATTTATCGTGATGCAGAAGCACACCACTATTGGTGCGCAAATCCTGCAGCAGTGTTCGCATCCGGCGTTCCGGCTAGCCGAGCAGATTGCCCTGCATCATCATGAAAAGTGGGATGGCAGCGGCTATCCGCGCGGCCTCAAGGGCGACAACATCCCCGAGGTGGCGCGCATCGCTGCGCTGGCGGACGTGTACGACGCGCTCACCCATGCCCGCGCCTACAAGCATGCGTGGACGCACGAGGAGGCGGTGCTCGAAATCGAACGCACGTCAGGCACGCATTTCGACCCGCGCATGGTCACCACCTTCCTCTCGCTGGTGAACCATCTGCGCCGTTCGCATGGCGATGGATTCGATGACTATCTGGCCGAGGCCGGGAAGGATTCGACCTTCATCCAGGCGCGTGACAAGATGCACGAAATGCTCAACGAGATGGAGCCGCTGCAACCGGGCGAATTGCTGTGATTCGCTGCGCCCTTTTCGGACGCAATTTTGACTGCCGGCGAGCGAGTGGCTTTTTGCCCGAAGCCGCATTCATCAAGGGCTCAGAGGGTATTTTCCGTATTTCCGACTTTTTCCATTTTGTGCTTCTAGCCCGCATGCAGACGCCATTCGGTCGATAAAGTTGCCCGTTTACTGTTGTAAAAATACAACGCATTTTTATCGCTTTTGGAAGCTGCGTCGCTCTTGTCCGGCATCCGTCCGGACCGATGCCACTGAAAATTCCGGCGCCGTGACGCGGATTTGTTCCGCCGTTCCGCCGCTGACTGCGCGGCGGTCGCACGCCGTAAACTCCTACCCATAGCAACCGTCGCGTTCGTCAATGTCGAACGTCTGTTCATGTTTGAGCTAGACACTCTTTCCGTTCACGCCGGTGCGCGGCCTGATCCGGCGACCGGCGCGCGGGCGACGCCGATCTATCAAACCTCGTCATTCGTGTTTGAGGACTCGGATCACGCCTCGGCGCTTTTCAACATGGAGCGGGCGGGGCACGTGTACTCACGGCTCTCGAACCCGACCAATGCCGTGCTCGAGGAACGCATCGCGGCGCTGGAGGGCGGCATTGGCGCCATCGCCGTCGCCTCCGGCCAGGCGGCGCTGCATCTGGCGATAGTCACGCTGATGGGCGCCGGCAGTCACATCGTTGCCAGCCGCGCTCTCTATGGCGGATCACACAACCTGCTCGACTACACGCTGCCGCGCTTCGGCATCGAGACGACGTTCGTGGACCCGTGGGATGTAGACGCCTGGCGCGCTGCAGTGCGCCCGAACACGCGGCTGTTCTTTGGCGAAACGCTGGGCAATCCCGGCAATCTGCTGATCGACATCGAGGCTGTCGCTGCCGTCGCGCATGAGGTGGGCGTGCCACTGATGCTCGATTCGACGCTGACCACACCGTATCTGATCCGGCCATTCGAGCATGGTGCCGACATCGTGTTTCACTCCGCCACCAAGTTCCTGCAGGGGCACGGCGTGGTGATCGGTGGCCTGCTGGTGGATAGCGGGCGCTTCGACTGGCTCTCCGACAAGGGCCGCGCGAACTTCCCGACGCTGGCCGCGCCGTATCACGGCTTTCACGACATGGTGTTCGCCGAGGAATCTTCCACCGCCGCTTTTCTGCTGCGCTGCCGTCGCGAAGGGTTGCGCGACTTCGGTGCCTGCATGGCGCCGATGAGTGCCTGGCAGATTTTGCAGGGCATCGAGACGCTGCCAGTGCGCATGGAGCGGCACGTTGCCAACACGCGCAAGGTGGTGGAGTTTTTGCGCTCGCACGCTTTCGTCGGCGCCATTCACCACCCGGAACTGCCGGAGCATCGCGACCACGAGCTCGCGAAGAAATACTTCCCGAAGGGCACGACGGCCGTGTTCTCGTTCGACCTCAAGGGCACGCGCGCGCAGGGCAAGGTCTTCGTCGACAGCCTGCGCCTGTTCTCGCATCTGGCCAATGTCGGCGACGCCAAGTCGCTGGTAATTCACCCGGCCAGCACCACGCACTCGCGCATGGGCGCCGATGCGCTGGCAAAGGCTGGCATCACCGAGGGCACTATTCGCCTGTCGATCGGGCTGGAGGACGCCAAGGATCTGATCGACGATCTGGCGCGGGCGTTGAAGGCGGCGGAGAAGACGAAATGAAAATTCAAGTGAACGGCGCCACTGCCTACGCCTACACCGGCACTCGCGCCTTCGTCGCCATGCAACCAACGGTTGTCTTCATCCACGGTGCTGCCAACGATCACAGCGTGTGGTCGCTGCAATCGCGCTATTTCGCGTTTCACGGCTGGAACGTGCTCGCCCTAGACTTGCCGGACCACGGCCAGAGCGAAGGGCCGCTGTGTACCAGCGTGCCCGAACTGGCCGCGTGGGTAGCAGCCTGCCTTGATGCCGTGCCGGTGAAGAATGCCGTCGTGATTGGCCACAGCATGGGCTCGCTGACCGCGCTGGAGCTGGCATCGAAGCGTGCTGACCTCGTCGCGAGACTCGCGCTGGTGGGGACTGCTGTGCCGATGGCGGTGGGGGATGCACTGCTCGACGCTGCGCTGAACAACGAAGAAAAGGCGCGGCGCATGATCGTCGACTGGTCCTACGCGCCGGCGGGACACCTGGGCAACAACCAGAAGGTGCCGGGGTCATGGCTGCCGGGTAACAGCCTCGCGCTGATGCGCCGCATGGCAAAGGGCGTGCTGCACAACGATCTCGCCGCGTGCAAGGCGTACACCGGCGGCCTCGACGCGGCTGCTGCCGTGAACGCGCCCGCGCTGGTGCTGATCGGTCAGTACGACATGATGACCCCACCAAAGGCTGCGCAGGGCGCGCTCGCCGCGCTGCGCAACGCACGCGCCGAGACGATCCGCGATGCGGGGCACAACATGACGAGCGAAGCGCCTGATGCAGTGTTGAGCGCGTTGTGGAAATTTGCCAATGCATCGTGAACTGCGTTCCGTAGCCTCGATGCAGCAACGCGGAATCGAGGGGCTGGCGTTGTTCGATTCAATAATGCCTCGATTCCGCTGCGCTGCATCGAGGCTACGTGGTTCGCCACAGGATTAGTACCGTGCCGCGTTTCTTCTGCTCAGAGGCCGTCGCGCCGGACTCGACCTTCACGCTGTCGGCCGAGGCTGCCCAGCACGTCCGAGTGCTGCGCCTGCGTGACGGTGATGGCATCGTGCTGTTTGATGGGCATGGTGGCGAAACGCCTGCGACCATCAACAGCATCGGCAAGCGCGAGGTTGTGGTCACTGCCGCGCAGCACGTCGCTATCGAACGCGAAGCGGTACAGAAGGTCACCCTCTACGTCGCACTGATCGCCAATGACCGCATGGACTGGCTGGTCCAGAAGACGACCGAGCTGGGCGTCGCAGCGATTCAACCGCTCTACACCGAGCGTTCGCAACGCATCCCCGGTGATGTCGCGAAGCGCGTCGAGCACTGGCGCGGCGTGGCGATCGCTGCGTGCGAGCAGTGCAGGCGCAACCGCATTCCGGACGTTGCTGCACCGATACCGTTGAGTGACGCGTTGTCGGAAACGCAGGGCTCGATCAGTGTTTTGCTTGATGCAGAAGGCGATCTCGGACAGGCAAATTCCAGGGCTGTGAGTCACGCGTCGCTGAACGTGTTCGTGGGACCGGAAGGTGGCTTTGCGCCTAACGAGCGTGAGACGTTGCTCGCGCACTGCTCACACAAGTTGCGAATCGGCGCCACCGTGTTGCGCGCCGAAACGGCCGCAGTGGCCGCGATGGCGTTGCTGGCAAATTTGTAGGAGCGGCTCTGCCGCGGCCGTCTGCGTTCGTGTGAGAGGTCGCGGTAAAGCCGCTCCTACAGGGGCCGATCTGTAGCCTCGATGCAACGAAGTGGACTCGAAGATCCGCGTGTGTGAGTCTGGCAAATTGGCTGGACCAAAATGCCTCGATTCCGCTCACGCTGCATCGCGGCTACGACCCTCACGACTGCAGGCGCGAGCTCGCTAGCGCTGGCCAAACCCGGCTAAAGTGCCAGCGCCCCATGCGCCAGCGCAGCGAGGCCGCCCAGTGTCAGCCAGGCGTCGCCGGGCGCCTGTCCCTTGCTCTGCGCGTCGAGTGTGGCGCACTGCTTGAGTAGCGTGGCGATCCGGCGCGGGTCGATCTGGTTGGTGGCAACTTCCATCGCCTTTTGCCGCTTGCCCCACACCCGCGCGTTGCGCAGCGCCTGCACCATCGGCACACCTGCGCGGCGCGCCATGAAGATGCTGCCCAGTGCATGCACATCTTCGGAGAGCTGCCACGACAATCGCGGCGCCTGCTCGCCCTCCGCCTGCAGGCCCGAGAGCACGCGACCGTAACGCGGCAAGTCACCGCGCAGAAAGGCCTCGGAGAGCTCGCCTACGTCATAGCGCGCCACGTCAGCCACAGCGCCGAGGACATCGTCCACATCCAGTTTGCCGGGCTTGACCAGCAGGGACAGCTTTTCGATTTCCTGCTTCGCTGCGAGCAGATTGCCCTCGCAGCGCTCGCAGATCAGATCAATCACTTCGCGCGATGCGTCAAAACCGGTCGCGGTCAGTCGCGCTTTCACCCAGCGCGGCAACGCGTCACGCTCCACCAGCGGCGCCGCGATTGTCACCCCAGTACGGTCACAAGCCGCAAACCATGCGCTGTCGGTCGCGGCACGATCAAGCTTCTGCAGAATGACGATGAAGAGCGTGTCGGGTGGTGGATCGGCCGCGATGCCAGCGAGGAACTCCGCCGCATCCACCGAAGGCTTGGCCGTGTTGATGGTGATTTCGACGATGCGCTGTGTCGCAAACAGCGACAGGTTGTCGCTCGACTGCGTGACCAGGCTCCAGTCGAAATGCGCCTCGACAACAAAATGCTCGCGTTCGCTGTAGCCCGCTTTGCGTGCGGCCGCGCGGATGGCGTCGGCCGCTTCGAGCTTGGTCAGAGTCTCTTCGCCGTGGATGAGGTAGAGCGGCTTGAGGCCGTCGTGCAGCTTCGAGGCGAGATTGTCGGGTGAGACGAGCATCACCGAATTGTAGGAGCGCGGACAGGGCGCGCAGTGGCGCGGGGCCGCGACTGATGGTTAACGTCGCGCCAACAGTCGCGGCGGAGCTGCTCCTACAGCTGTTGCGCCGGGCTCAGGTCGGTCGCTTCACCGACTGCAAGCGCCGCAAAATCTGCGCCGCCGCATCGAGCTGCATGTCGCGCACCAGCTGGCGTTCCTCGGCTTCTTTCGCCAGCGCCTGCGATTCGGCGAACGAAAAGTCGCGGCGAATAGTGATTTCACCCGGCTCGCCCCACAGGCGTCCCTTGGCGTCGACGAACTCGTAGCGCACGCGGTATTCCAGCTCGAACTCGCGCGCACGACCGCCACCGGAAAGCGAGAGCACGCGCTTGTCGAAGAACACTTGCAGGAAGCGCACCGAGAAGTCCGCATCCTCGATTTTCGATTTAAGGGCAATGCCGTTACGGCTGAGGCCCGCAATCACATCAGGCACCACCGGGGCACCAGCCCCCGCCACCGTCAGCGTTCCGACCCCAAAGGTCGTTGGCGCCTGCACGTACACGCTCTGGAACGGGTAGCTCGCCGCGCCGCGCAGGTGAAAGCCGCAGGAAGCGACCGCCAAGGTCAGGACGACGGTCGCTACGCGACCCAGGACGGCGCTCGCTGCGCTTGCCAGGACGACGCGCTTCGCGCTAAGACGCAATGCTGGGGAGAAATTTCTCTTCATTCAACTATTCTCGTTCGCTTGCCTGATCAGTGCCCGTTGCCAACCTCGCGTCCTAGGCCGCGCAGCGGCCGTCGTCCTGGCAAGCGCAGCGAGCGTCGTCCTGGCGCGGCAGAGCCGCGCGACGTCCTAAACGACGACATTAACCAGTCTTCCGGGCACGACGATGATCTTCTTCGGTGCGCGCCCTTCGCCGTACTTCGCCACGTCCGGTGAAGCGGCCGCTGCCGCCTCAATCGCGGCCTTGTCGGCACCGGATGGCACCACAACCACGCCGCGGGTTTTGCCGTTGACTTGCAGCACGAGTTCGATGGTGTCGCTTTGCAATGCATTTTCGTCAACATCAGCCCACGCCACATTGAGCAGTGCGCCGCAGCACGTCTCGTAGCCAAGCTCCTGCCAGAGCGCTTGCGTGATGTGCGGGCACACCGGGTAGAGCACGCGCAACAAAATCGAGAAACACTCCGCCAGTGCCGGCGGCGTGACGGCCGCGACGTCAGCTGCTTCCAGTGCGTTGAGCACTTTCATGCAACCGGACACCACCGTGTTGTACTGGATGCGCTCAAAGTCGAAATTGATCTGCTTGAGCGTGGTGTGAATTTCGCGACGCAGATTCTTCGCGGCGTCGCTGAACTTCGATTCATCACGCGGCCCCGCGATTCCGGCACGCAGTGCGGCGTCGTGCTTGTGTGCGTAGGCCCACACGCGGCGCAGGAACTTCCACGAGCCTTCCACGGCCGCGTCGTTCCACTCCAGCGTGGCTTCCGGCGGTGCCGTGAACATCATATAGAGGCGCGCGGTATCGGCGCCGTATCGTTCAATCAAGTCCTGCGGGTCGACGCCATTGTTCTTCGACTTCGACATCGTCGTCACGCCGCCGTAGTCCACGGTGCTGCCGTCGCTCTTGAGTTTGGCGCCCGTCACACGACCGTCGGCGCCGAAGGTGTTTTCCACGTCGGTGGGCCAGAAATATTCGATGCCGCCCTTCGCGTTTTTGCGCGAGTAAACGTGGTTGAGCACCATACCCTGGCACAGCAACTTGGTAAACGGTTCGTTGAACTTGACGAGTCCAACGTCACGCATGACTTTCGTCCAGAAGCGTGCGTAGAGCAGATGCAAAATTGCATGCTCAATGCCGCCGATGTACTGATCCATCGGCATCCAGTAGTCGTTGCGCGCATCGACCATCGCCTCGTTGTTGCCGGGGGATGCATACCGCATGAAATACCATGACGAATCGACGAAGGTGTCCATGGTGTCGGTTTCACGACGCGCGAGCTTGCCGCACTTCGGGCAAGTGACACCTTTGTGGAAGCCCTCGTGTTTGTGCAGCGGATTGCCTGAACCATCGGGAATGCAATCTTCCGGCAGCACCACCGGCAACTGATCAAACGGCACCGGCTGCGCGCCGTGCTCATCGCAGTGGATGATCGGAATCGGCGTGCCCCAGTAGCGCTGCCGCGAAATCCCCCAATCGCGCAGGCGCCAGGTGATTTTTTTCTCACCAAGGCCAATGGCTGTGAGGTCAGCGGCGACTGCGTCAACACAATCCTTGAACTTGAGGCCGTTGTACTTGCCGCTATTGACCGCGAGTCCATCGCCTTTCGCGCCGTACCAGTCTTGCCACGCAACCGTGTCAAAAGCATTGCTGCCAAGTGCGACGACTTGCTGAATGGGCAAACCGTACTTCTTGGCAAATGCAAAATCGCGCTCATCATGCGCTGGCACACCCATCACGGCGCCGTCGCCGTAGGTGATGAGCACGTAGTTGCCCACCCACACCTCAACCTTGTCGCCGGTGAGCGGGTGCGTCACGAACAGGCCCGTCGCGACGCCTTCTTTTTCCTTGAGCGCCATCTCGGCCTCGGTCGTACCGCCAGCCTTGAGTGCTTCGATCTTCGCCGCCAGCGCAGGATTCAACTCCCCTGCGCGCACCGCCAGCGGATGCTCCGGCGCAACGGCCACGAAGGTGACACCCATGATGGTGTCCGCCCTCGTGGTGAACACGTACATCTTGCCGTCCTGAATCGGCTGTCCGCTTGCGTCCCTGATGTCATGCGGGAAAGCGAAGCGCACGCCTTCGGATTTGCCGATCCAGTTCTCCTGCATCGCACGCACGCGATCCGGCCAGCCCTTGAGAAAGTCGGCGCTGTCGGGATTGGCAACCGGGTCCAGCAGCTCCTGGGCGTATTCGGTGATCTTGAGGTAATAGCCCGGAATTTCGCGCTTCTCAACCAGCGCACCCGTGCGCCAGCCGCGGCCGTCAATCACCTGCTCGTTGGCGAGCACGGTCTGATCGACCGGATCCCAGTTCACGATCTGCGTCTTGCGGTACGCGATACCCTTTTCGAGCATCTTCAAAAACAGCCACTGGTTCCACTTGTAGTAGTGAGGATCGCAGGCGGCCATTTCGCGCGACCAGTCAATGGCGAGGCCCATCGACTGCATCTGCTTCTTCATGTACGCGATGTTTTCGTACGTCCACTTCGCCGGCGGCACGCCGTTCTTCATTGCTGCGTTTTCTGCCGGCAGACCGAAGGCGTCCCACCCCATCGGCTGCAACACGTTGTAGCCGCGCATGCGAAGCTGGCGGTACATCATGTCGTTGATCGTGTAGTTGCGCACATGGCCCATGTGCAGTTTGCCCGATGGATACGGCAGCATCGAGCAGGCGTAATACTTGCCTTTGGGGAAGCGCGGGTCGTTCTCGATGGCCTTGTAGGCATCGGTTGCGGACCAATGCGATTGCGCGGCGGCTTCGACCGCCTTGTGGTTGTAGGTGGGTTCCATGACAGGCTCGTGCGCCACGACGCTGCGGCGGCGCACTAAAATTGGCTCTAAACCCTTGAATTGTAAGGGTCTGGGTCTCGCGTCGCGGGAACCAAAAACGCGGCTGTCCGCTCTCACGTTGTCCGCCTCCCAATGTCGCTGCTTTGTCATTCCCGCGCAGGCGGGAATCCAGACCTCACTGAATCCCTTCAACCATGACGCCACGTTTTTCCAATTTGACCTTCGGTCGAGCACGACGCCGGATTCCCGCCTTCGCGGGCATGACGACGTGGGCCGTGGCGTTGGCGTTGCTTTTCGCCGGCTTGTCGCAGGCCGCGCCGATCAAAACCGAACACGCCGAGGTCGAACTGATCGCCGAGAAGACGGCACTGGTGGTGGGCGAGAAGAACACCATCGGCCTGTCGATCAAGCACGCACCGCACTGGCATACCTACTGGAAAAACCCGGGCGACTCCGGGTATCCGACCAAGATCACCTGGCAGGTTCCAGCTGGTTATGGTGTGGGTGAATTCGACTGGCCGACGCCGAAGCGGCTCGCAACCGGGCCGATCATCAACTTCGGTTACGAAGGCGAGGTGGTGTTGCCGCTGACGGTGAGCGTGCCAACTTCGGCGAAGCCAGGTGACGGCATTACGCTGAAAGGCAAGGCCGAGTGGCTGGTCTGCAAGGATGTGTGCATCCCGGAAGAGGGCGAGGTGGCCGTGACGTTGCCAGTGGGCGAAAAGGGCAAGGACGCGCCTGCTGGGCCTGCCGCTGCCCGCTTTGTCGCGGCCCGCGCCGCGCAGCCTGGCGACGCCAGCGCGTGGAAGGCGACGCTATATGCCGCACCGAACCCGACGCGGGAAGTCTGGCTCGACGTGACGGCACCGGCGAACACGGGCAATTTGACCGGGCTTGATGTATTCCCGGTACAGGAGCAGATCAGCGATCCCTCCGTGCAGCAGGTGTACCGGACCGAGCGTGGTTACGCGGTGAAGCTCAAACTGGTGGATGGGGCCAAACTGACGGATAGTTTCCCGGTGTTGCTGGCTGCGGTCGGGGCGCCGGTGGGCGCCAAAGGCGAACTGTCAGGCAACACGCTGGCAACGGTTTCAACCTCGGCTTTCGCGCTACCGGCGGGCGCAACGGCGCTGGCCGCAACCGGCGCTGCCAGCGGCGCGACGTCAGGTGGCACCGATCTCACCTTCTGGTCCGCCCTCGCGCTTGCCTTCGTCGGCGGCATGATCCTGAACCTGATGCCCTGCGTGTTCCCGGTGCTTTCGCTGAAGATTCTGTCGTTCGCGCAGCACTCCGGCAGCGCCGCGAATGGCGCGAAGCAGATGCGCCAGCACGGCATCTTTTACGCCGTCGGCGTGGTGCTCTCCTTCCTCGTGCTCGCGGGCGCGCTGCTGGCTCTGAAAGGCGCCGGGAGCGCCGTCGGCTGGGGCTTCCAGCTGCAGAACCCCGGTGTGGTGTGGGTGCTGGCGGTGATCTTCTTCCTGATCGGACTCAACCTGATGGGCGCGTTCGAGGTCGGGCAGCTGGCGCCGTCGTCGCTGTTGTCGATGCAGGCAAAACATCCCGGTGTTGATGCGTTTTTCTCCGGTGTGCTGGCGGTGATCGCCGCCAGCCCGTGCACGGCACCGTTCATGGGCGCCGCGCTCGGGTTCGCGCTGACGCAATCGGCGGCGGCAGCGCTGGCGGTGTTCGCCGCGCTCGGACTAGGCATGGCGTTGCCCTACGTGTTGCTGGCGTGGTTCCCGAAGTGGCTGGACAAGCTGCCGCGACCGGGACCGTGGATGGTCAATTTCAAGCAGGTGCTGGCGTTCCCGATGTTTGTCACCGTGGTGTGGCTGGTCTGGGTGCTCTCGCTGCAGGCTGGCGCGGATGGTGCGGCGATCGGGCTGCTGGGCCTGGTCGGGCTCGCGTTCGGCGCCTGGCTGATTGGTTCGATGCGCCCCACAGTGCGCTGGGTCGGCGTTGCGGCGGCACTGGTGGCCGCAGTGCTGGCCTGGCCGGCTGGCGAGCCGGCGCAGACGGCGACCTCGGCGGCGACCGGCAAATCCGGTAGCGCGAACTGGCAGCCGTGGGATCCCGCCGCTGTCGCCAAACTGAACGCAGAGGGCAAACCGGTATTTGTGGACTTCACGGCGGCATGGTGCGTGAGCTGCCAGGCGAACAAGCGGCTGGTGCTCACTCGCGCCGAGATCGAGCAGGCATTTGCTGCCAAAAACGTGACCCTGATGCGCGCCGACTGGACCAACCGCGACGAACGCATTACTCAGGCACTCACCGCGATGGGCCGCTCCGGTGTGCCGGTCTACGTGCTGCACGCCCCCGGCAAACCCGCGCAGCTCTTGCCGGAACTGCTGACAACGGGTATCGTCAAAGAGGCTTTGGCGGCGCTGTAGGCGCCGCAGGACGAGCGCGCTTCGCGCTGCTGGACGAATGACCAATGACGGAAAGTGCGGTGCGCGCCGCCGCGCTCCCGTTTCGTCATTGGTCATTCGTCACTCGTCATTGAATCTAAAAGGAGTCCCCATGATCCGAACGCTCGCAACCCTCCTGATTTCCACTGCCGTGGTGGCTGCGCACGCTGTCAGCATTGGCCAGCCGGCCCCCGATTTCGCACTGACCGACGTCAACGGCAAGGCGGTGAAACTGTCCGATTTCAAGGGCAAACACGTGGTGCTGGAGTGGACCAACCCCGGCTGCCCCTTCGTGCAGAAGCATTACAACTCGAACAACATGCAGTCCTTGCAGAAGGACGCGACGGCCAAAGGCGTGGTCTGGCTGTCGGTGAACAGCACCAACAAATCCGCCACCGACTACCTTGAGCCGACCAAACTCAACGCCAAAATGAATGGCGAGTGGAAGGGCGCGTCGAGCTATCTGCTGATGGACGAGACTGGCAAGGCGGGCATGGCCTACGAGGCGAAAACCACGCCGCATATGTACGTGATCGACCCCAATGGCAAGCTCGTTTATGCCGGCGGGATCGATGACAAGCGCAGCGCCAACCCGGCCGACGTTAAAACGGCAAAGAACTTTGTTCGCGCCGCGCTCGACGAAACCCTGGCCGGCAAGCCGATCACGGTGGCCACCTCAACCCCGTATGGCTGCAGCATCAAGTATCCGTAAGCGACCACTCGCTTCCTGAAAAGCCCGGTTCAGCCGGGCTTTTTCATTTTCTGATCAGCGCTGACCGATTTCTGAGCACAAGCCGCGTGCGATGACGTGCCACGCCGATCGGGCACCTGCACCGGTGCTGTCCGAACTCAGCTCGGTAACGAAAAGCGCATCTGTTTGGGGTTCAAAGGCAATTTTTTGCGCGAATCGACTTTATGGCGTTTCATGCATTGAGCCCATATTGAATAAGGCTTTCAACAAAAAGCCATAACGTTGTCGAAGCACAATAATTGCGGGAAAACCCGCATTTGCGAATATGCGTGTATGCGCATAATTCACTTCGCTTGAACCAGATCAAGGACAAGAAGGAGGTGGTGCAAGTGGAGGAGCTCGAACCTGTCTTCGACAAGGTAGCGCGATATTTTTCGCTGCTGTCTGACTCGTCGCGCCTGAAGGTCATCCACACCATCTGCAACCTCGAAAAGAGCGTCAATGATGTGGTGACGACGACCGGACTGTCGCAAAGCACGGTGTCACGACATCTCGCCAACCTGCACATGGCCGGCGTGGCCTCCCGCCGCAAGGTCGGAGCGCAGGCGCTCTACACCATCACTGACCGTACGCTCACCGAGATCTGCCGCAACGCCTGCGTCAGCCTGGTCGCCCGCGAAATGGAACAGACCGACGTTCAGGCCCTGCAGCGCGGCGCATCGCAATTCATGAGCGAGGGCGAGGTTGCCGTGCATGCTGAATCCCGCGCGCCAACCTACGCCGCACTCGCCGCGCAACAAGAAGCACGCTAGGACCGTCATGACCTTCCCACCCCAACGGCCGGGTCGCCTGCAGAAGGCGCCCGAATTTTTCCTGACCCGCGACGCGATGACGCTGTCGCGCGACGACCGCCGCAGCTTCCTGCGCAAGGCTTTCCTTGCCGCCGGTGGCGCTGCCGGCGCACTGGCGTTGCTAAAGGGCGCCTTTGCGGCTGACGTCGGCGAGGGCGATCCGGCGATCCTGAATTTGCCGGCGCACACCAAGGGCCTCGGCCAGCCAGTCGCCGCCCGCCCCTACGGCTTGCCGTCCAAACATGAAGAAAACCTGCAACGCCGCGAGAGCCCAGGCCTCACCCGCGTGGGCGCAGCGAGCGTGAGCTTTGCGCCGCTGCAGGGATTCTTTGGCATCATTACGCCGAGCGGGCTGCACTTCGAGCGCCATCATCAGGGCTGGTGGGACATTGACCCGGCGCAGCATCGCTTCATGATCAACGGCCTGGTCAAGCAGGCCAAGGTCTACACCATGGACGACCTGATGCGCATGCCGTCGATCTCGCGCATGCACTTCATCGAGTGCGGCGCCAATACCGGCATGGAGTGGGGCAATGTCGCGGTGCCGACAGTGCAGTACACGCACGGCATGCTGTCCTGCTGCGAGTTCACCGGCGTGCCGCTGAAATGGCTGCTCGATGACTGCGGCGCCGATTTCAAGAAGGGCAAATTCGTGCTTGCCGAAGGCGCCGACGGCAGCAGCATGACGCGCACCATCAACATGGCCAACGTGCTCGACGACGTGATGGTCGCCTACGGCATGAATGGCGAAATGCTGCGGCCCGAGAACGGCTACCCGCTGCGCCTGGTGGTACCCGGCGTGCAGGGCGTGTCGTGGGTGAAATACCTGCGCCGCATTGAAGTAGGCGACCAGCCCTACGCCACCAAGGATGAAACGATTCATTACGTCGACCTGATGCCCGACGGCCAGCACCGGCAGTACACCAGCATCCAGGAAGTGAAGAGCGTGATCACCTCGCCGTCCGGCGGTCAGGTGCTGATCGACAAGGGCTACTTCAACGTCACCGGCATCGCCTGGAGCGGTCGCGGCAAGATCAGAAAGGTCGATGTCTCGGTCGATGGTGGCAAGAACTGGCGGACGGCGCGGCTGGAGACACCGGTCCTCGACAAATGCCTGACCCGCTTCAATATCGACTGGACTTGGGACGGTGGCGACGCCATCCTGATGTCGCGGGCGACGGACTCGACCGGCCACGTGCAGCCCTCGATCACGGAGCTGCGCAAGGTGCGCGGCACCAAGTCGATTTATCACAACAACTCGATTCAGAGCTGGCTCGTCTCGGCCAACGGGGAGGTTAGCAATGTTCAGGTGGGTTAACCGATTGCTGGTGCGTGCATATGTAGATACGCAGATGAACGCTCCCCTCTCCCCTCGTGGGAGAGGGGCGGGGGAGAGGGGGCGTTTGACCTTGCGACGCCCGATCCCTCTCTCCCTAACCCTCCCCCACCGGGGGGGAGGGAACACGAGATTGTTGCAAGCCGCGCTCGTGAGTGCGCTTGCTTTTGCGAGTGCCCACGCCGACTCACCGCAACTCGCCAAACTTGGCCGCCCGGCCACGCCGGCCGAGGTCAAGGCGTGGGACATCGACGTGCGGCCCGACTTCACCGGTTTGCCGCCGGGTGCAGGGACGGTGGCGCGCGGGCAGGAAGTGTGGGAGTCGCGCTGCGAAAACTGCCACGGTGCGTTCGGTGAATCGAACGAAGTGTTCACGCCCATCGTCGGCGGCACCACTGCCGAAGACGTGAAAACCGGCCACGTCGCCTCGTTGCGCAGCGACACTGTGCCGCAGCGCACCACGCTGATGAAAGTCTCCGAGCTTTCGGTGCTATGGGATTACATCAACCGCGCGATGCCGTGGAACCAGCCGAAGAGCCTGACCACCGACGACGTTTACGCGGTGGTCGCCTACATCCTCAACATGGGCGGTGTGGTGCCATCGGACTACGTTCTGTCCGACAAGAACATGCAGGCCACGCAGAACCGCCTGCCCAACCGCAACGGCAAGACGCGCGAGCACGGCCTGTGGGAGCAGGGCGCCAAGCCCGACGTGCAGGGCTCAAGCTGCATGACCAACTGCGCGCCGAAGGTCACGGTTACCAGCCATCTGCCCGACTACGCTCGCAACGCCCACGGTGACATTGCGCTGCAGAATCGCACGCTGGGTGGTGTGCGTGGCGCAGAAACACTGGAGCCGGCGCCGCAAACCTTCGTCGCACTCGCTGCCCGCAACAGGGGCGCAGCCGCTGCCACCGGTGGCGCGTCGGACCCGATGAAGATGGCGCAGGCCCACGCCTGCCTCGCTTGCCACGGCATCGGCAACAAGATCGTTGGCCCGGCGCTGCTTGACGTGCACAAGAAGTACGCCGCGCAACGGCCCACGGACGCCATCCGACTGCTGACGGTGCGCATCAAATCGGGCGGCAGTGGCGCCTGGGGAAGTACGGCGATGCCACCGCAGGATCATGTGCCGGACGCTGAAATCCGCGCCATCGCGGAATGGATTGCCGCCGGCAAGTTCCAGTAAGGGTGGCATACCGATATACGGACAAACACGCAAAGGCGCCCGCAGTACAGCGCCTAAAATTCAACCAAATCAGGTTTTTGGAGGTAGCAACGATGAACTCAATTGATACCGGGCGCCGTCAGGCGCTCAAGACCGGCGGCAGTTTTGCCGTGGTCGTCGCCGCCGTCAGTGCGGGTGTGTTGCCGGCATCGGCGTTTGCGGACTGGAACAAGGCCGCGTTTGACGCCAAGTCCTTGAATGATGTGGTGAAGGCCTTGGGCGGCTCGGCCGTAGAAAAATCCGGCGACATCGCCATCACCGCGCCGGACATCGCTGAAAACGGCGCCGTGGTGCCGATCGCGGTTGCCAGCAAGATCGCCGGCACGCAGTCGATCGCGATCCTCGTCGAGAAAAACCCGTACGCGCTGTCAGCACAGTTCGACATTCCGGCGGGCACCGAAGCCAACGTGGGCACCCGCGTGAAGATGGGCCAGAGCTCCAACGTGCACGCCGTGGTCAAGGCCAACGGCAAGTACTACGTGGCCACCAAGGAAGTCAAAGTAACGCTCGGTGGTTGCGGCGGCTAATCGACAACCGGCTGCAGCGCCGTGATGCTGCGTTGTCGGCCCGCTGGTGTGCCTGGGCACACGGCGCGCTCCGACGCCTTGCCTGACGGCGCTTCGCGCGGTTGTCAGGCACCAGAAGTTAGAGGAGAAAGAACATGGCAGATCCGATGCGCATTCGCGCACAACTGAAAGACGGCGGCATCACCGAAGTGCGTGTGCTGATGGCCCACATCATGGAAACCGGCCAGCGCAAGGATGGCGCGGGTAACGTGATCCCGGCCCACCACATCCAGAACGTGACGGCAACGTGGAACGGCAAGACTGTGCTCAGCGCCCAGCTCGGCCCGTCGGTATCGCAAAACCCGGTGCTGAACTTCAGCTTCAAGGGCGGCGCCAAGGGCGATAAGGTCATCGTGACCTGGACCGACAACAAGGGTGACAAGCGCACCGACGAAGCGGCAATCTCGTAACCGCAAGCAGTAGGGCGGGCATTGCCCGTCAGTCCCACGCAAGGCGGGCAATGCCCGCGCTACGGCGCTGTCGCCGACAAAAATCAAGTTTGCTTTTAAGGAGGAGTTAGGTGAAAGCAAAACTGCTGGCGGCATTGCTCGCCGCGTCCGCATTGCCGTTGATGGCGCAGGACGCACAGAAGGAAATCGAACGCTATCGCCAGTTGCTGGCGGATGGCAACCCGGCCGAGCTGCTCGAAATGCGTGGCGAGGATTTGTGGAAGCAGAAGCGCGGCCCGAAGAATGCCTCGCTTGAAGCCTGCGATCTGGGCCTCGGTGCCGGCAAGGTGCAGGGCGTCAATGCCGTGCTGCCGCGCTACTTCGCCGACGTGGATCGCGTGATGGATCTCGAATCGCGCATCGTGCATTGCGAAGTCACGCTGCAGGGTTTCACGATGGCGGAGCTGACCAAGCGCCCGCACTCGTTGAACCAGAGCGAACGGCAAACCGATCATGAGGCACTGGTTGCCTACGTCGTCGGTCAGTCACGCGGCGCCAAGGTAAACCTGCCGCAGAGTCATCCGAAAGAGCGTGAGTCATTCCTGCGCGGCGAGAAGATGTTCTTCTTCAAGGGCGGCCCGTATGACTTTGCCTGCGCCACCTGCCACGGTGTGGATGGTCAGCGCATCCGCCTGCAGGACCTGCCGAATTTCCAGAAGGCTGACAACGCGCAGCGCGCGTTCACCACCTGGCCCGCGTATCGCGTGAGCCAGGGTGCAATGCGCACCATGCAGTGGCGCTTGCTCGACTGCTTCCGCCAGCAGCGCATGCCCGAGATGGAGTTTCTCTCGCAGGCCTCGATCGACCTGATCACCTATATGGGCGTGAAGGCGAAAGACGGCACCATGGACGCACCCGCGATCAAGCGCTAAACCGGACCCGAAGGAAACATCATGAAGAAGCAATTTGTGATCGGTGCCGGTCTCGTCGCTACCGTTGCAGCCGCACTCGTCGGCTGCGCTACCGGCCCGTCATCGCCGCCCGCCGCCAAGGCACCAACCGACGCCGAGATCGTGGCCATCATGAAGGCCTCGTTCAAGGACTCGCCCTCGGCGCGCCTCACGCGGCTGGATCAGTCGCCGTTGCAGCAGGCCTGCACCGAAGCCTCGCGCACCGGCAAACCGCTCGACGACAAGCTGCGGGAGCAGTTGCAGGCGGCCGCGATGGCCTCGGTGAAGTATCCGACAGACGGCAAGTATCTTGGCGACTGGAAGCGCGGTGAAGCCATCGCGCAGAACGGCCGCGGCCTGCAGTTCAGTGACGCACCCGGCGCGACCGCGGGTGGCAACTGCTACGCCTGCCACCAGATCGACAAGGCCGAAATCGCGCACGGCAACATTGGCCCGACGCTGTGGAACTACGGCAAGAACCGCGGCCAGACCGAGCCGATCCTGAAGTACACCTGGACGCGCATCTGGAACACCCACGCCTACAACGCCTGCGTGAACATGCCGAGGTTCGGCGATGCCGGCATCCTGACCGAAGCGCAGATCAAGGATGTGATGGCGCTGCTGCTCGACCCAGCAAGCCCGGTGAACAAGTAACCGTTGTTGAACGTGGCGCAAGTGATCAATTCCCCCGTTCGTGGTGAGTTCGTCGAACCATGAACGCCGCTGGTTCCCTCTCCCTTGAGGGGAGAGGGTTAGGGAGAGGGTGACGGTGAAATGAAGTTCGCTCTTTGCAACGAACTGCTCATGCCGCAGGGCAGTCACTTTCTTTGCTTCGCCAAAGAAAGTAACCAAAGAAAGGCGACCCCAGGGATTCGCCTGATTCCTGCGGTGCTCGCGTTTCGCGGGATGCGTTGGACGTCGTGCGGACGCGATGCTCACGCATCGCCAATACACGACGACAACGCATCTTGGACCGCGAAACGCTCCGCTCCTCGGGGCGAATCCATGGGGATCCCTGTCGAACCCCAGTTTGATCGCTTCGCGATGGGGAGCGGAACCCGGATGCGAGCATCCGGGCTACGTCGCTCCGACTGGCCTCGATGAGGCTTCGCCTTTGCACTTTCGATGAAGATTTGGCGACTGCGTGGCGCCTGGCCTTTGCTCAAGAACCCTCGGTGATAGCTGAGGTCGGAGACATCCTGCAGCACAACGCAGATGCCATTATCAGTCCGGCAAACAGTTTTGGTTTCATGGACGGCGGCATCGACTTGGCGTATTCGCACTTCTTCGGCTGGGGGGTTGAAGAGCGGCTGCGCGCAAGAATTAATTCGGATTTTGCAGGAGAGCTGCCGGTCGGATGTGCGCTAGTCATACCGACAGAAAGTCACGCAATTCCATATCTTGTTAGTGCGCCGACTATGCGTGTGCCTTCCAGAATTCACGGTACAGCGAATACTTACTTGGCGTTTCGGGCCGCATTGCTTGCGATCCGACAACACAACCAGCAAGCTCATACTCAAATTGCGTCGGTACTGGTACCAGGACTGGGCGCCGGGGTTGGAATGGTTCCGCCAAACGTTGTGGCGCGCCAAATGGCTGCCGCATTTCGTGAGGTAGAGCGCGGCGAAACGGCATGGCGGTCAACAGCGAAAGGCGTACTCGCACAACATAGAGGCTTGCTTGAAGAATGACGGCAATGTACGGAGGTAGCGGCTTAGCCAGGATGCTCGCATCCGGGTTCCCGTGAACTTCATCGCGAAGCGATCAAGCTTTGGTTCGACGGATCCCCATGGATTCGCCCCGAGGAGCGGAGCGGCAGGCGGTCCAAGCGGCGCAGCATGAGCCCACTGGTTGCGCGTCAGCGCAACATTCGGGCGATTTCTGCGACGCCCGCCTGACGCGAGCACCGCAGGAAACAGGCGAATCGTTGGGGTCGCCTTTTTTGGGTTACCTTTTTTGGCGAAGCAAAAAAGGTAACTGGCCCCGCGCGGCCACGAAGCGCGCTGGTTATGGACCAACCACCTTTGCGATGAACAAGATTGGTTGGTAGCAATTTGGGTGCAATGAGATTGCACCCTACGGTTTACGGGTTCATGGTTCGACTTGCGTTTACTCCTTAGCTTGTCGAAGGGTCACCACGAACGGCACTTAGGACTGGATTCCCGCCTTCGCGGGAATGACACGGGATAGATAAATATGGAACGACGCGAATTTCTGAACATCCTCGCCATCGCCGCTGCGGCAGGCGCAGCGCTTGACAGCAAGGCGCTGCTGGCCGCCACGCCTTCGGCGGTGGACAAGTTCTACGACTTGCCGCGCTTTGGCAATGTGCACCTGCTGCACATGACGGATTGCCACGCGCAGTTGAAGCCGATTTACTTCCGCGAGCCGCGCGTCAATCTGGGCTTTGGCAGTGCGCTGAACCAGCCGCCGCATCTGGTCGGTGAGCATCTGCTGAAGGCGTTCAACATCCGTCGTGGTGGCCGCGACGCGCATGCTTTCAGCTACCTTGAATTCGAGGCCGGGGCGAAGGCGTATGGCAAGGTGGGTGGCTTTGCGCATCTGGCGACGCTGGTCAAGCAGTTGAAGGCATCGCGCCCCGGCGCGCTGCTGCTTGATGGTGGCGATACCTGGCAGGGCTCGGCGACGGCGCTGTGGACCAACGGGCAGGACATGGTGGACGCCTGCCTCGCGCTCGGCGTGGACGTGATGACCGCGCACTGGGAGTTCACGCTCGGTGCCAAGCGCGTGCAGGAGATCGTGGAGAAGGACTTCAAGGGCAAGGTCGATTTCGTGGCCAACAACGTGAAGACGACGGACTTTGAGGACCTCGTCTTCAAGCCCTACACGATGAAAGAGATGAACGGCGTGCCGGTCGCCATCATCGGCCAGGCTTTCCCCTACACGCCGATCGCCAACCCGCGCTACATGACGCCCGACTGGTCGTTCGGCATCCGCGAAGACGACATGCAGAAGACCGTCGACGAAGTGCGCGCCAAGGGCGCAAAGGTCGTGGTGCTGCTCTCGCACAACGGCATGGACGTGGACCTCAAGCTCGCCTCCCGCGTGCGCGGCATCGACGCCATCTTGGGCGGCCACACGCACGACGGCGTGCCCGGCGCGATCCCGGTGAAGAACCCCGGCGGCACCACGCTGGTGACCAACGCCGGGTCGAACAGCAAGTTCCTCGGCGTGCTCGATTTTGACGTCAAGGACGGCAAGATCGCCGACTTCCGCTACAAGCTGCTGCCGATCTTTTCGAATCTGCTGCCGGCCGATGCCGCGATGGACGCGCTGATCACCAAAATCCGCGCGCCCTACGAAGCCAGGCTCAGCGCCAAGCTCGCCACCACCGATGCCATGCTCTACCGTCGCGGCAATTTCAACGGCTCGTTCGACCAGTTGATTCTTGATGCGCTGATGGAAGTGAAAGGCGCCGAGATCGGCTTCTCGCCGGGCTTCCGCTGGGGCACGACGCTGCTCTCGGGGCAGGCCATCACGCGCGAGCACCTGATGGATCAGACGGCGATCACCTACCCCTACACCACCGTCACCGACATGAGCGGCGAGATGATCAAGACGGTGCTGGAGGACGTCGCCGACAACCTGTTCAACCCTGACCCGTACTACCAGCAGGGCGGCGACATGGTGCGCGTGGGCGGCCTGCAATACACCATTGACCCGCTCGCTGCGCAGGGCAAACGTATCACCGAAATGCGGCTGAAGGGCACACCGATTGACGCCGCCAAAACCTACAAGGTCGCCGGCTGGGCACCGGTGGCCGAAGCCGCGCGCGATGCCGCCATCGCCAACAAGACCGAGCCGGTGTGGGACGTGGTGGAGACCTGGCTCAAGTCAAAGAAACGCATCACCGCCCGCAAGCTCAACGTGCCGCGCATCTTGAACGCTGAGGGCAACAAGGGCATTGCGTGAGTGGAAATCCTGTCATTCCCGCGAAGGCGGGAATCCAGACCGAGGGTTCGCCGCAACCCGTTCGCGGTGAACCTGTCGAACCATGAACACGAGAAATACCAGGTCCATCAAGGCAAAAATTGGTTGATCGGCTTTTCGCTGAAATACCCGTTCCAATTGGGCTCAGCACATTAAATTGCATAAAGTCGACTTCAAGCCATTTCGCTACTTAAGCCCAGTGCAGACGCCATTTGAAAGAAAAGACGTACCCATGAATCGCCGCCAATTCGTCCAATCCATCGTTGTTGCGCTGACCGCTGCCACCACCTTCCACGCCACCGCCGCCAGCGTCGGCGACGCAGTCACGCTGCCGCCCGTCACGCTGATCGACGGCACAGTGCTCAAGCCCGAGCACTGGAAAGGCAAAGTGCTGATCGTTGAGCGCTTCGCCACCTGGTGTCCGTTCTGCAAAGTGCAGAACCCGAAGCTCGAAAAACTGCTGAAGGCGAACAAGAGCAAGGGCCTCGAAGTGCTCGCGCTCTCCATCGACAAAAACGCTGCCGAAGTGCCGAAATACATGCAGCAGCACGGCTACACCTTCAATGCCGCGATGATGACGCCCGAGTGGCAGCGCGTGCTCGGCGACGTGAAAGGCCTGCCGGTCATCTGGGTGATCGGCCGCGACGGCAAGGTCAAACAGGTCGAAAGCGGCGAGCTGCTGGACGAGGACGTCGCCGAACTCGCACGCTGGCTATAATTTCAGGCTGACTGGGTTTCGCCCAGTCGCGCTCTTGCCGGGGTGGCGGAATTGGTAGACGCAGCGGATTCAAAATCCGCCGCTAGTGATAGTGTGCGGGTTCGAGTCCCGCCCTCGGCACCAACCGGATTCAAATGTCCGGTGGACATTTGAATCCGGTTGGGTCAAATGCAAGCGCTCCAAAGCCTCCCCCTATCTGCCGGTCACGGACGCAATAATGCGTCGAAACAGTTACGTGCATTGCAACGTGCAAGGTCGCGCGAAGCGCGCAGACCGAGGCGTGAGCGCAAGCGAGCGCCGCATCGTGCAGATTGTCCGGTGGACATTTGAATCCGGTTGGGTCAAATTTGAGCGCTCCAAAGCCTTCCCCTATCTGCCGGTCACGGACGCAAAGATGCGTCGAAATCGTCACGCCCATTGCAACGTGCAAGGTTGCGCGAAGCGCACTGATCGGGACGTGAGCGCGAGCGAGCGGCCAGCCAGCACCAACCCCAACGAACTAATTGCTCACCCGTCACCGCCGGGCGCTGACTAGCCCTGTCCACCACACGCCACCGCGCAGACCATTAACAGCCATAACGTCTGAAACAGCTATAATGACTGCTGAAAAAATAGGCAATATCCGGGCAAACATGAAAACAATGACCTCGCTGCAGGCGCAAAACAGCTTCGGTGAACTGATTGATACCTCCCAGCGTGAGCCCGTGGTGCTCACTCGTCGTGGCCGTCCGGTGTCAGTGTTGATTTCTGCAAGCGGTGACCCGGTCGACCTGCAATATCAGTTCATGAAGACGCTCAGCGCGTTGATGCCACTCCGCGGCAAGGCAGCCGTCGCAGAACTCGATCGTGTGCTGGCGCCTGTTCGTGATCGAGCTGAGGCGGACGGGCTGACCGAGGAAAAACTTAATGCATTGCTCGACGCCCGGTAGCAGTGGTGGACAAACACGAGCTGCCGCGAATCATTCTCGACACCAACACGCTGATCAGCGCGGCAATTCTCCCGAGATCAATCACCCGGCAATGCCTTGATCTGGCGGTGGAGCACTTCGAACTGGTTGTCACCGTTGACACTTGGGGAGAATTCGAAACCCGCATCAAGCGGCAGCATCTACTGCGCTACTTTGACAACGAGCGTCATCGCGACGAGGTGGTCGCCACGTTCAACCGCGTCGTCCAGCATGTCGATTCGCACAGCATCGTCGCCGACTGCACCGATGCGGACGACAACAAATTTCTCGCGCTAGCGCTGGACAGCGGCGCAAAACTCATTGTGACGGGTGACCAAGACTTGCTCGTGCTTCACCCGTGGCGAGGTGTAGAAATCCTCAAGGCAGGTGATTTTGTTCGGAACTACACAGCGCGTTGACACGATTTTGTCTGCGTCCACAAGACCTGCTGGCCACGACTGGTTCTAACTTTGCCAGATTCAAAATCCGCCGCTAGTGGCAGTGTGCGGGTTCGAGTCTCGCCCTCGAACCAACCGGACTTCAAATGTCTGGGGACACCTGAAATTCGGTTTGTCAAATGTGAGCGATCCAAGGCCTCCCATATCCGCCAGATCAGGACGCAACCTCGTGTCGAAAGAGTTACGCCGGTTGCGTTAGGGAAGCCGCGCGCTAAGCGCGGCCGTGCTGGTATTGTCGTGGGGCGCGCGAACTATCGATACTGATTCATGCAATCGCTAGCGGCATAGCGCGGCGGTCTACTTCAAAGGAAGCCGGTATGGGCGAGGCTCTTGTTCGATCCCTTGCAAACCATATTGCGTCCGAATATGTGGACAAGACTTGGTGGTTCATCATTCTTGCGATTGCAATTACGGCCGTCGCGAACTATTTCGCTGCGTACTTTGGCGCTTACGGCCGCAAACGCGGTGAAGTATTGGCGACAAAGGCGGATTTTGAGGAGATCAAGGATCAACTTAAGAGCACCACGAAAGTCGCGGAAGAGGTGAAATTAGCGGTTGCGCACGACGACTGGATGTTGAGGGAGTGGAAAGCGTTGCGTCGGGTCAAGCTAGAGGAATTGGTCGAATCGGTTCACCAAGCAATGGAGTGGTTGGTTGTTGAGCAGCAACGTAGGTTCTTCACGAGTGACACTTCGCCAGTAACATCCCCTTTACCGCGCGTCGAAAGAATCACTGGTCTGTACTTTCCGGAAATGAGGGAGGCGATTGCCAGCTTCACTCAGCTTCATCAGCAAGCGATAGTCGAGTTATTGAGGGCTCAGGCGAATCTGCTGCCGGTTAAGAAACCAAGCGACGAATGGGTCATCAAGGTAAATGACCATCGATTGCGTTGGGAGGCCCACTATGCTGTGCAGCTTCGCAATGTGGACGAAGTCGAACACCAGGCGCGTGCCTTGATGGCGTCTATCGTGAGTGCTGGTGCACCGTTCAGGGAGCTGCCAAAGACGTGACGTGTCTCGGTCAACGAGATCGTGCATATTGGATTCTTTCGCGTGCTGCCCTATTGCGAGTACGTCAGCGGCCAAAAGCGTCGCAGAAAGAGCAAACCGCGATCGCGAAGCTGCAACCCGCCGTCGTTGAGCATGTTGCGGCGACAAACCGACAAAGTTGCGCGGTTTGCGGGTTCTTGGGCTTGCGGCGAATAGGGCCGGTTATCTCCGCAAAAATGCGGAAAATAATCTACATCCAGAAGGGCAGCGACTGACTCGCGTAACTTCGTGTGGGATTACGAACAGTACTGCCAATGCTCGCTCACAAGCGTTACCGCTGCGGGGCGACTGATTCGACGTATGGAAGGGCGGCGATGTGGCCTCCAGAGGAGGCGCTACTGGCAACACAGCGCGATGCGCTGAAGTTCCGCGAGATTGCCTTCGAGAGTCTGGTTCACGCTAGGCATGTTTGGCGATGCGAGTGGTTCAACCATCCGTTCACCAAATTTCGAATATCAGTGTTACGGGAGATCGAGGTAGAGCAACCGAGCGGCAGCGCGGCGCGATCACATCGCGCCGCCACCTCAGCGCCGCATCAAGCCGTAATTTCCTTCGCCGAAATCACGTACTTGAACGTGTCTGGTGACAGGGAATCGAACGCGCCGGACGCGTTCTCACCGTTCGGGTACATCAGGAACGGCAGCGTGCCTTTGGCGCTGCTGCCCGGCAGGCGGATGTCGTGCGCGGTGTTCCAGCCCACCCAGTTGCCTTCCCAGCGGCCAAACAGATTGGCGTGTACCGGCGCGGCGACGGGATGCTTCGGGTCCTTGATCCACTCGGCCGTTTCCTGGCGCATCACCTTGAGTACGTCGGCCGGGTCCATGGCCACCCAGCCGTGCGACTTCAGGTACACCTCGGCGCGGCAGTGCTGCGCGCCTTTCAGGTTGGCCGAGTTGGCGCCGAGCTCCTTGTACGGGAAGGCCGACGGGGCGAGACGCAGGCCGTAGACATCACGCGCCGGGATGCCCACCGCGCGGCAGAGGCCGACGAACAGGGCGTTGAGATCGGCGCATTTGCCGCCGAGGTTGCCGGTCTCCAGCATCGTCTTGATGTCGCCGGTGCCGCAGCCGCGCGTGGTGGGCTCGCGATGGCCGTTGGCAATCACCCATTCGTAGAGGGCGCGCACCTTTTCGATCTCGGTCTTGGCGCCTTTGGTTGCCTCGAGTGCAGTCTTGCGGACGACGCCGTCGATGGGCTGCAGCTCCGTGGGTCCGAGGTATTGCTTGAGCGAGGCGGCGTCAACGTCGGCCACAGTGCCGGGGCGCGTGACGTCAACCGAGCGGTTGCGCGTTTGCAGCTTGCTGGTGACGGTGAGCGTGGGCGCCGTAACGCCAGCGTCAAACTCGGCGTAAACCATGCGCACGCCGCGCGCCGGATCGTTCGCCAGGCTGGCGCGGGTGGCGTTGCCCGACCAGTCGTTGCTGAGGGTCTTCTGCCAGTCGGTATCGAGGTCCGGTACCGGCAGCCAGAGCTTGTTGACGCCCTTCGGCTCGGCAACCGTCACGGTCGTGGTCAGCTCAAACGTACGCCACGGGCCAGCGACTGGCTCAAACTTGCGCTCCTGTGCAAAGGCGGGGATCGGCAGCGCCGAGATCAGGCCAGCTTGCAGCAACTGGCGACGGGTGATGCTGAAATTCATCGTTTTCTCCGTAGATGACAATGGGACGGAAACTGGGTGATGCGACAGGGCTGTGGTGGCAGGACGTTGATTACTTTGCCCGCGATTCGAGCAATGGTCGCAACCAGCGCGCCGCATCCGGCCCGAGCCAGTCGACTTCACCGGTGACCGAGAAGCGGGCGCGGCCGGCGCGATCGACGGCAATGGTCGTTGGATAGATTTTGACACCGTAGTCGCGCGCCGTGCCGCCATCGCGGTCGCGCAGCACGGTGAGCGATAGCCCGGTCTGCTCGACAAAGCGCTTCACCGTGCCATCGGTCTCACGGAAGTTGATAGCCAGTACCTTGAGGCCGGCCGACGCGTGGCGGCTTTCAAGTAGTTCAAGCGAAGGCATTTCGGCACGGCACGGCTCACACCAGCTGGCCCAGAAATTGAGCAGCAACGGCCGGCCGCGCAACGAGGCGGGCGATACCGGCGGGCCGCTGAGCGCGTCGAGTTCGAATGCGGGTGTTGCGCGCCCTTGAGGCCAAGGTCGTGGCGTCGGTTTGGCCAATACAGGGCGTGGCGCCACGGCCGGGAGTAACAGCGCGGCGAGGGTGGTCAGGGCATGTCGGCGGTTCAAAGCAGCCTCGCCGATTTGATCAACTGCACTTTGTTCGACGGAAATTCACGGTTGCCGGAGAGTCGGCGTCGTGCGCTGAATCCTGACACTCTCGCGACATGCGTCAGCGAGCGTGCGCTCACACCAACGCGGCGAGGGCGCGGGTCAGCTCGGCCGCGGGCACGGCGCGGCAACCACTCGGGTTTTGTCCGGACCACAGCGGCGAGAAATCCCCCCTGCCTGCGGCCTCCGCCTTCGTGCGCAACGGTGCGACCGCTGCGGTCGCGAGCGGGAAGGCAGGCGCGACGGTGCTGATCGGGCCTTGCTCGCGCATGATGCGGTTGACGATGCCGCGGGCGGGGCGGCCGGTGAACAGATTGGTCAGCGCGGTGTGCTCCGCATCGCGGCTTTGCAATGCCTTGCGATGGAGGGCGCTGGTGGTTGCTTCGTCGCAGAGCAGGTAGGCTGTGCCCACCTGCGCGGCGATGGCGCCCAGCCGCCGCACGGCGGCGACGCCCTCGGCATCGGCAATGCCGCCCGCCGCGATCACTGGCTTGTCAACCGACCGGACGATCTGGCGCACCAGCGGCAGCGTGCCGATCTGTGTGGTGAGGTCGTCGCTGAGGAACATGCCGCGATGACCGCCGGCCTCCAGCCCCTGCGCGATGATGGCATCGACGCCGCGCGCAGCCAGCCAGCGCGCCTCGGCCAGCGTGGTGGCGGACGAGAGAATCTTCCCGCCCCAGGCGCGGATGGGCGCCAGCAAGTCATCCGGCGGCAAGCCGAAGTGAAAGCTCACCACCGGCGGCTTGAACGGGGCGATGATCTCCAGCGCCTCGGGGCTGAACGGCATCCGGCCAGGGCCAGTCGGGATGCTGGCGGCGTCGATGCCGAACTCGCGGTAGTACGGGGCCAGTGACTCGCGCCACGCGGCCTCGCGCGCAGCATCCGGCACCGGCGGCGTGTGCGCGAAGAAATTGATTTGATACGCCTTGATCCCGGACGTGGCGATCGCGGCCAGCTCGGTGCGCAGCGCGTCGTGCGTCAGCATCGCGCAGGGCAGACTACCAAGGCCGCCTGCCTGCGACACCGCGATGGTCAGTGCACTCGCCTGCACGCCCGCCATCGGCGCCTGGATGATGGGGAGCTGGATGCCGAAAAGTTCTTGCGCGTTCATGCAGCGATGCTAATGCAGCGCGGCTGGCCCTCGGCAACGCATGGAAATATCAGCGCAATCGATAGCCTGCGTGACACGCAACGCAGGTGGCTGTGACTTGCGCCAGCGCCTGCACTGCAGGTTTGAGGTCACCGGTCGCGCCGCTGTTCTGCGCCTCGACCGCGAAGCGGCTGGCACTGCGGTGCATGGCCTCGCCCGCCGCCTGCATGCCAGCGGGCATGTAACGCGCCACATCGTGTGCGCCGTGTGACTTGAGCGAGGACATGCCAAGCCGTTGCTCCGCCACCGCCGACGCGGTGTCGAACTTGCCTTCGGCCAGCGCGATCTGAATTTCGGCAAGCGCCTTCAGGTGGTCGCGCATATTGCTCAGGGTATGCGCACGCAGCGGCTCTGGAAACACCACCTCGGTACGGGCGTCAATATCGGACGTGCTTCCGTGGTTGTGCAAACCCTGATCGCCAGCGCCCGGTGCGTGGCTGCAGGCAGCGAGCGTGGTGGTAGCAAGAACGATAGCAGGGAAGAAGGCTCTCATAAGCGCCGCTGAAGAATTGTTTGACAGGCGGGAAGATAGGGGTTGGCGCCGTCCGGACATATGATTGCGGTCATACACCTTCATTGACCGGCGAGGGAGCCGCGCATGAGCGCTGAGGAAGCCGACCCGCTGCTGAACGCACTACAGGCTGCGCTGGCGCGTGCGCAGGTGCCGGCGCCGCGGCACCTGCAAGTGGCGGCCGGTAAGACCCTTGCGCGAGCCGGGCAAGCGCCGGCCTGGCTTTACTACGTTCTGAGTGGTGAGGTGCGGCTGATTCGCCACACGCCAGACGGGCGCGTGGCTGTCATGCAGCGTGTGCAGCGCGGGCCGGTGGCCGAGGCCAGCCTGGAGAGTCGACGCTACCACTGTGATGTCGTGAGCGCCACGGCGACATGCGCACTGCAGCTGCCGATCAACACGCTGCGTGAAGCGATTGACGCAGAGCCCGAGCTGCGCCAACTCTGGATGCAACGCCTCACCCGTGAAGTGATCCGCTTGCGGGCGACCGTGGAACGTTTGAGCCTCGATACCGCCGTTGATCGCATCGCTCACGCCATCACGCTTGATGGCCGCGACTTCAGCCTGACCCTGCGTGGCACCCGCCGGCAGTGGGCGGAAGAGCTCGGACTCAGTCACGAAGCGCTGTATCGGGCGCTGCGACGAATGAAGGACGAGGGCAGGCTGGCGGAGCCGCAGCCGGGGCGGTTTCAGTTAATGCGGTGAGCCGGGCGACGGTGCGCCGAACGTACGACCGGCTTTGCCGCGAGCGAGATTGCCGATGCCGATGCCGACGTCGGGCTGCGGTGGAGTCGCTCCTGCAGGGCTAGCGGATCAGGCTTCGAGCCCGAGCAGCCGCACCGCGTTGCCTTTGAGAATCCCTGGCATCACCTCGGGGCGGAACCCTGCTTCCTCGAAGTCCTTCATCCAGCGCTCGGGTGTGATCAGCGGATAGTCGGAGCCGAACAGCACGCGGTCTTTCAGCAGCGTATTGGCGTATTGCACCAGTTGCTTCGGAAAATACTTCGGGCTCCAGCCGGAAAGGTCGATCCACACGTTCGGCTTGTGGGTCGCGACCGAGAGCGCCTCGTCCTGCCATGGAAAGCTCGGATGCGCCATGACGATCTGCATGTCGCCAAAGTTCACCGCCACGTCGTCGAGATGCATCGGGTTGGAGTATTCGAGCCGCAGCTTGCCACCGCAATACATGCCGGACCCGATGCCGCTGTGCCCGGTGTGAAAGATCACCGGCAGCTTGTGCGCGTTGATCACTTCGTAGAGCGGCCAGCACATGCGGTCGTTCGGGTGAAAGCCCTGCACGGTCGGGTGCAACTTGAAGCCCTTGATTCCTTCTTCCTTGATCAGCCGCTCGGCCTCACGGGCGCCCATCTTGCCCTTGTGCGGGTCGATGCTGGCAAAGGCGATCATCATGTCGCTGTTCTCTTTGGCGGCGGCGGCGATCTCTTCGTTGGGAATACGCTTGCGTCCCAAGTTGGCTTCGGCATCCACGGTGAACATGACCAGCCCGATCTTGCGCTCGCGGTAGTAGGCAACGGTCTCGGCAATTGTCGGTCGGCGGCTGGATCGGAAGTATTTGTCCGCCGCGCGGTCGTATTCCTCGCCATAGGCGTCGAACGGGTTCCAGCAGCTTACCTCAGCGTGGGTGTGGATGTCGATGGCGATCAGGTCTTCGTGTTTCATGGCTATTTCTCTGCCTTCAACGCCGGTGCAGAAGGCTCCGGCTTGTAAATCTTGCGCAACAGGCGCATCAGGGTGGTCCGCTCTTCAGGGCTGAGCGGTGCGGATACTCGGTCTTCCAGATCGCGCGCGGCGGCCTCGGCTTCGCGCATCAGCTTCTTGCCATCGGTGCTCAGATGCAAGCCAATGGCACGGCCGTCATCCGGGTGCGGCTTGCGCACCAGCAGGCCGCGCTTGTCGAGGTCCGATACCAGCTTCACCAGATTCGGCGGCAGGATACCCAGCGTGGCACAGAGCTGCCGCGAGGTGATGCCGGGATTGTGGGTGATCAGCGAGAGCACCGAGAAATCCACTGGCCGCAGCCCGTACACGCTCATGCGTTCGAGAAACGCCTCGATGATGGTGAGCGCAGCGCGGCGGGCGTTGTAGCCCAGCAGTGATTCGAGAAACGAGGTGTCGATGACGCTCTCGTTGCTGGCGCCCGGCGGGGCGTCGCCAGCGGTGCGGTTGAAAGTGCGGATACGGCGGGACATACGGCTTGCAGGCCTTCGCTCAGGCGCCAGGCTTCACGATGTTCGGCAGACTGTCATCGTGGAGGGCAGTTACCGTTGCCGCGCGATGGGTCAGCACGGCGCGCTGATTGATCGAGCCTTTGTCGGTGATCTCTCCCTTGTCGAGCGACGGCGGATCGGCGAGCAGACAGAGCCGTGCGACGCGGTTGGCGCTGCCGGTGGCGCTCTCGGCAAGCTTGTTGATCACCCCCTGAAAGTGATCGAGCACCGGTTTCGAGGCCAAAACGTCTGCCAGCGACGCGCTCTCGGGCAGGGCGGAAAGCTTGCGCACAGCGGGCACAATCGGGATCAGCATGGCGCCGACTTCGTGCTCGCCGTGGCCGGTGATGACCGCGTCCTGCACGTAGGGTGCACCCGCAGCGATGATCTTGCCGCGCAGCGGGCCGACGCTGACGAAGGTGCCCGTGGCGAGCTTGAAGTCCTCCGCGATGCGACCATCGAAGCGGATGCCGCGATGCAGGTCATCCGGGTCGCTCCATTGCACGGCGTCGCCCGAGCAGAAGAAGCCTTCGTCATCGAACGCCTCGCGCGTGGCGTCGGGGTTGCGCCAGTAGCCCGGTGTGATGTTGGGTCCCTTGTAGCGCAGCTCCAGCTTGCCGCTGTTGGGCGAGAGTTTGATCTCCATGCCTGGCGTCGGCAGCCCGAGTTCGCCTGCACGGATGTGCGGGCTGGTGACGAAGATCGCGAACGGCGCCGATTCCGTCATGCCCATGCTGGTGGTCATCACGATGCGCTCGCCCACTTCCTTCTCGGCGCTGGCGTAGAGGCTGTCCCAGATCGGCTGCGCCAGCGCGGCGCCGGCGTAGAAGAACATGCGGACGCGGGAGAGCAGCGTGCGGCGCAGCTGGTCGTCGCTGCGCATGGCGTGCGCGATCAGCTCAAAGCCATTGGGCACGTTGAAGTAGAGCGTCGGCGCCACTTCGCGCAGGTTGCGCAGGGTTTCATGCATCAGCGCGGCTGTGGGCTTGCCATCGTCGATATAGAGCGTGCCGCCGTTGTAGAGCACCATGCCGAAGTTGTGATTGCCGCCGAAGGTGTGGTTCCACGGCAGCCAGTCCACCAGCACTGGCGGGTTGTCGGCATCGGCCAGCACCGGCATCGACTGCCGCATTTGCTGCTGGTTGGCGCAGAGCATGCGCTGGGTGTTGATCACCGCTTTGGGCAGCTTGGTCGAGCCGCTGGTGAACAGGAACTTGGCGATCGTGTCCGGCCCGGTGGCGGCGTGCGCGGCGTCCACGGCGGCGGTGGGCTGGGTCGCCAGCCAGTCGGCCAGCGCGACCACTTTGCCTGCGGTGCGCGATCCGGCAGCCGGGTCGTCACAGACTACCGGGATGTCGGCCGCGACCGTCGCATTGATAGCGCGACTGTAGCGCGCGAGATCGGCAGCGTAGACGACGCCCGGTGTAATGGTGCCAAGCACGTGGCGCAGCTTCTCAAAATCCTGGCTGACCAGCGAATATGGCGTCGACACCGGGCAATACGGCACGCCGACGTACATCGCGCCCAGTCCCAGCAGCGCGTGTTCGATACTGTTCTCTGAAAGGATGGCGAGCGGGCGATCCACGCTGGCGCCCGCGTCTAGCAGCGCCTGACCGATGCTGCGGACGGCTGCAAGTGCCTCGCCGTAGGTAACGACGCGCCAGTCACCGCGGGTGCCATCGGCGTTCTGTGCGCGACGCGCCAGAAACGGCCGCTCCGGCGCCACAGTTGCCCAGTGGGTCAGGCGATCGGTGATACGTGGCACGTGCTCGCCCAGCGTCTGGTCGGCACGGGCATAGGTGTGACCATCGCTCTCGCGCACGACGACGCGGGTGACACCGAACGCGAGCGGGCGGTAGCGGGGGCCGCTGGTTTGCGCACTCATGTTTCCTCCTTGGGTTCTGCGATGCGCCGGCCTGTCCTCTCAGTCCCGGCGCGATATGTCGGTGAGCTGTTGACTGAACTCAGGCCTTGACCTTCGGCCCGCGACCTTCGAGAAACTCGCGTACCCGCGCCTTTGCCTCCGGTGCACTTTGCGCAATGGCCGAAATCAGGCCTTCGGTCAGGTAGCCGTGGTCGGCTGGCTGTTCGGCGATGCGCGGCAGCGCGTGCATCAGCGAGTAGTTGGTCATCGGCGCGTTGGTGGCGATGCGTTCAGCGAGCGCGATCGCTTTGTCGAGCGCCTGGCCGGCAGGCACGTGATACTGCGCAAAGCCCAACGGTACCGCCTCGGCGGCCTTGTACACACGACCGGTGAGCATCATGTCGAGCATGCGGTGGGCGCCAATCAACTTCGGGATGCGCACCGAGCCGCCGCCACCGACGAAGATGCCGCGCGAGCCTTCCGGCAGCGCGAAAAAGGCGGTATCGTCCGCCACGCGGATGTGGCAGCTCGACGCCAGCTCCAGTCCGCCGCCTACCACCGCACCGTGCAGTGCTGCGACGACAGGAATACGCCCGAACTCCAGGTTGCCGAGAATGCGGTGCCAGCTCCGGGAGTGGTGCAGCCCCTCCACGGCGTCGCGCTCGCGGATCTCCGAGAGGTCGAGGCCGGCGCTGAAGTGGTCGCCACTGCCGGTGAGCACGGCGCATCCGACCGACTTGGGCAGCGCTGCGAACGCGGCGTCGATCTCGGCCATCAGCGCGTCGCTCAGCGCGTTACGCTTGGCCGGGCGCATCAGTCGCACCACCGCAATCGTGTCGCGAATTTCGACCGCTACCTCACTTGCCGAGCTGCTCATGGACAAGCCTCCTCCTTAATTGATTATTAAATGTAACTAATTTGTCCGATCGCAGCAAGTGTCCTGCTTCTGGCGACACTGGCTCCGCGGTGACTCGCGCCCCAATTCGGGCATTTCGTCGCACGTCTGCTGATGCGTTGATGATGGATGGGGAAACTATCGCCACGTTCCATGCTCGAACGTGCAGTCAGGAGAATCCTTCATGTCGAAACACCGCTCGCCTTTCGTCGCCCGAATACTGTCCAGCGCTCTGCTCGCGGCCGCCGCAATCTCGTTGCCCGGCATCACTGTGGCGCAGACAGTCGCAGCGCCGC
Source organism: Casimicrobium huifangae (assembly GCF_009746125.1). Classification (NCBI taxonomy): domain Bacteria; kingdom Pseudomonadati; phylum Pseudomonadota; class Betaproteobacteria; family Casimicrobiaceae; genus Casimicrobium; species Casimicrobium huifangae. The sequence goes on along the minus strand of NZ_CP041352.1, from coordinate 3,689,823 downwards.
CTGCGACTGCGACAGCAGCTGCACCGGTGACCACCCCGGCGACGGCGCCCCGCGTCTTCGCCCTGGTGGCCGCAGTTGGCGACCAGTTTCAATATGTGCGGCAGAAGGAATCGGTCGGCTCCAACTTCATTGACAACCATACGCGGCAGACCCTCAAGGTGCCGGATCACTCGTTGAACTACGCCGTGCTGCGCGGTCTGGATCGCGCGGTCGAGCTCGACTACCCAGGCGCCGAGCGCGTGCTGCTGGCGGTGAAGGGGGTGCCCGAGATCCAGGCGGCGCTGCCGCAGGACCGTGAGGCACTCACCATGAAGCATGTGCTGGGCGTGCTGGAAGCCAATCCTGCCCGCAAGGACTGGGACCAGATCATCGTGGTGGTGCCGAAGTGGCTGATGAGCGGGCGCCAGGGCATCGGCGGCAAGCTGACCGGCATCGGTGTTTACGTGCAGCCGCTCGGTGAAGAGATGGACAAGAGCGGCGATTTTGTCGATGATGTGGTGGAAGACACCGCGCGTGAACAGGTGCGTTCGCGTCGCTTTGTGGCACCGTACTTCTATGTGCAGGTGACGACGCTCGACGCCAAAACGCTCAAGGTCATCAAGAGCGAATCGCGCTACGACTTCCGCAAGATCGTCGACAAGGAATCGACCGCACTGGACGTTGCCGCGCAGTTCACCCCGGAGCAACTGGCATCGCACATGCAGCGCTTTGTCGAGACATCGGCGCTGAAAGCCGTCAACGAAAAGGCCGATACCGGCACCGTTCAGGTGGGGCCAGTCAAGACCGTCAGCACCGAGCCGGCGAAGAAGTAATCTGTGCCGCCGACGTGATGGTGGGCGCGTCAGTCGGCCGTCACCCATAAAATCAGGCGCTTCGATCATGGAGCGCCTGTCAAGTGCCCCCACCTACGTTACCGCCGGAGTCACGGCACTTCTCCCTTTCAGATTTTGATTACGCGCTGCCGCCCGAGCTGATTGCGCAGTTTCCGCTGCCCGAACGCTCGGCCAGCCGTCTGCTCGATGGTCGTGGCGACGCGCCCATTGATCGCAGTTTTCGTGATTTGCCCTCGTTGCTCGCGCCGGGCGATCTGCTGGTGTTCAACGACACGCGGGTGCTCAATGCGCGGCTGCGTGCTGCGAAGGCGAGTGGTGGCGCGGTCGAGATCCTGGTCGAACGCCTGCTTTCGCCGACGCTCGCGCTGACGCAACTGCGCGCCAGTCACGCGCCGAAGCCAGGCACGCGCTTGACCATTGTCGGTCGTGCAGACTCGCCAGTGCCCGCTGAAGTGACGGGCCGCGACGACCGGTTTTTTGTTGTGCAACTGCTCGATGGCAACGCCAACTTTGAAACCTTGATGCGCGAGGCCGGCGAACTGCCACTGCCACCCTACATGCAGCGCGCAGCAGGTGAGGGCGACACCGAGCGTTATCAGACGGTCTATGCGAGAAGCGAGGGCGCCGTCGCCGCGCCAACGGCGGGGCTGCACTTTGATGAAGCCACGCTGGCCGCCTGCCGCGAGCGCGATATTGCAATGACGCATGTCACGCTGCATGTTGGCGCGGGTACCTTCCTGCCGGTCAAGAGCGAGAACATCGTCGAGCACCGCATGCACCGCGAGCGCTATGTGCTGTCACAGCAGACGGTGGACGCGATCAATGCCTGCCGGGCGCGCAATGGTCGCGTCGTCGCCGTAGGCACCACCAGCGTGCGCACGCTGGAGGGAGCGGTGCGCGCCTGCGGGGAGCTGCGTGCGCATGAGGGTGAGACCGATATCTTCATTACGCCGGGCTATCAGTTTCAGGTCGTCGACCTCTTGCTGACCAATTTCCATCTGCCGAAATCAACCTTGCTCATGCTTGTCTCCGCGTTTTCGGGCTATGAGCACATTCGGGCGCTATATGCCCATGCGATTGCGCAGCGATACCGGTTCTTCAGTTATGGCGATGCCATGCTGCTCGCCCGCTCTTCCCTGTAGAGGGGCTCTACCGTGACTCGAATGCCCACTGTTTCACTGAGATCGCGGCGGAGCCGCTCCCACAAGGTCTGCCATGAAATTTGAACTCCTCGCCACCGACGGTCACGCCCGTCGCGGTCGCCTGCATCTTAACCACGGCGTGGTCGAAACGCCGATCTTCATGCCGGTCGGCACTTACGGCACGGTGAAAGCGATGACGCCGCAGCATCTGACCGACATCGGTGCCCAGATCATCCTCGGCAACACCTTTCATCTGTGGCTGCGGCCAGGCACGACCATCGTCGACCAGTTCAAGGGGCTGCACGACTTCATGGGCTGGCGTGGCCCGATCCTCACCGACTCGGGTGGCTTTCAGGTGTGGTCACTCGGCGAGCTGCGCAAGATCACCGAGGAGGGCGTGCACTTTGCCTCGCCGATCAATGGCGATCGGCTGTTTTTGTCGCCGGAAGTGTCGATGCAGATCCAGCGCTCGCTGAATTCCGACATCGTGATGCAGCTCGACGAATGCACGCCGGCGGACGCGACCTATGAGCAGGCGCAGGCGTCGATGCTGATGAGCCGGCGCTGGGCACAGCGGTCCAAGGATGAGTTCAACAAACTTGACAACCCGAATGCGCTGTTCGGGATTGTGCAGGGCGCGCTGTTTGAGCAGCTGCGTGCCGATTCGCTTGCGGGCCTCAACGACATCGGCTTCGACGGCATCGCCGTCGGCGGTCTGTCGGTCGGCGAATCGAAGGAGGACATGCATCGCATCCTCGATTTCATCGGGCCGAAATTGCCGACCCACAAGCCGCACTACCTGATGGGCGTCGGCACGCCGGAAGACCTCGTCTACGCGGTAGAGCGCGGGCTCGACATGTTCGACTGCGTGATGCCCACACGCAACGCCCGCAATGGCTGGCTGTTCACGCGCTTTGGTGACATCAAGTTGAAGAACGCCAAGTTCCGCGACGACCGGCGGCCGCTCGACGAATCCTGCAGCTGCTACACCTGCCGCAACTTCAGCCGCGCCTACCTGCATCATCTGAACAAGACCGGCGAAATCCTCGGCGCGATGCTCAACACGATCCACAACCTGCACTACTACCTGCGGCTCACGAAAGAAATGCGCGAGGCGATTGAGCAGCAGCGCTACGTGGCATGGCGCGAGCAATTCCATCGTGATCGGGCGCGCGGGACGGATTGAGCGCTGCCATGCCGTGAGTGGTGGTGCCGCGACCAGATTTGAACCGCCCCGGCGGGGCGCGGCGGAGCCGCTCCCACAATCCGCCGGCGATCATCGATTTGTGAGGGTAAGCGATGGACCGTAGAAGTTTTTCGCGCGCGACGCTGGCTGCGGCTGTCGCGGCCATTGCCGGCGCAGGCCATGCCCAGACAGCCCCTTACCCCAGCCGCACCGTGAAGATCATCGCGCCGGTTGCGCCGGGCGGTGGCGTTGATCTGGTCGCGCGTACGGTCGCCGAGCGGTTGCAGAAGGCGCTCGGTCAACCCTTCATCGTCGACAACATGAGCGGCGGCGGTGGCGTGATCGCGGCGCAAGCGACCATGCGGGCGCCCGCCGACGGCTATACGCTGATGCTCGGCTACGTTGCCACCCACGGCACCAACCCGGCGATGCGCAATATCCCCTACGATGCGGTGAAGGATTTCACTGCCATTGCGATGGTGGCCGGTACGCCGAACGTGTTGGTGGTGGGCAGTGGTGTGCCTGCGGCGTCAGTGAAGGAGCTGGTGGCGCTGGCGAAGAGGTCGCCACTGAGCTTCGGCAGTGCCGGGCAAGGTTCGCTGACGCACCTGCTGGTGGAGCAGTTCAAGCTGGCCGTGGACATTCAGGCGACACACGCGCCGTATCGCGGCATCGCACCTGCGATCACCGACGTGCTGGGCGGGCAGACGCAATTCATGATGCCTGGGCTCGCGGCAGCGTTGCAACACATCAAGAGCGGCAAACTGCGTCCGCTCGCGGTCACCGGCAACAAGCGTCACGCAGTCTTGCCTGAGGTGCCCACCTTTGAGGAATTGGGCTTTTCCGGATTCACGGCAGTGCAGTGGTATGGCATTGTCGGACCGGCCAAAATGCCGCTCGCCGTGGTAAGCAGGCTCAACGAAGAGATCAACCGCGCTATCGCGTTGCCGGAGCTGCGCGAGCGACTGTCGGGCGAGGCACTGGAGCCGATGCCGATGAGCAGCGCCGAGTTTTCGGCATTCATTGCGGCTGAGGTTGCGCGCTGGACCAAGCTGGTGCGTGAGCGCAATATTGAAATAGGCACTTAACCAGTTCCTCCGGTTTGCTCCTTCCCCCTTGGTGGGGGAGGGTTGGGGGAGAGGGGGATGGTCGCGGAAACAACTGACGCGGCTCTCCATTGCACGTACCCCCTCTCCCCGGACCCTCTCCCACAAGGGGAGAGGGAGTGGCAAGTGCATGTCATCTACCTACAGCCAAAAAAATCATGGCCCGCAATACTCAAGTCCACGCCGACCACAATCCGCCTCCCGTCACTCGCACGCTGGCGGAGTTCGTCGCGAATCATCCGTCCGGCGCTGCGGGCGGCTGGAGTGCCGCAGTCGATCACGAAGCGCACCGCACCTTTTTCAACTGGCTGGGCTGCGGCATCGGCGCGGCCAAACACGAGGCGGCAGATGCCGCGCTACGTGCGCTTGCCGTTATGCAGCCGGCACCGCAGGCGACGGTGCTCGGCCGCAAGGAACGGCTCGACATGGCGGGCGCCGCGCTGGTGAACGGCATCACTTCGCACACCTTTGATTTTGACGACACCCACCTGAAGACCATCATCCACCCGGCGGGCCCGGTGGCATCCGCCCTGCTGGCGCTGGCCGAGGTGACAGGGGCTTCGGGCCGTGCACTGATTGATTCGCTGGTGCTCGGCATCGATGTCGCCTGCCGCGTCGGCAATGCGATGTATCCCGATCACTACGACCGTGGCTGGCACATCACCGGCTCCACCGGCATGCTTGGCGCGGCGGCGGGTTGTGCGCGCATGCTGGGGCTCGACGCTGACCGCACGCAGATGGCGCTGGGCATCGCGGCGTCAACCCCGGTCGGGCTGCGTGAACAGTTTGGCACCATGACCAAGCCGTTTCACCCCGGCGCGGCCGCCCGTGCCGGGCTGCTCGCTGCCTTGCTCGCACGCGAAGGCTTTACGGCCAGCAAGCGCGCGCTGGAGGCGCCACGCGGCCTGATGCAGGTGGCGTCGACCAAGTGCGATTGGAACGAAGTCACGGATGAATTGGGTTCGCGCTTCGAAATCTCGTTCAACACCTACAAGCCGTTCGCCTGCGGCATCGTGATTCATCCGGCGATTGATGCCTGCGCGCAACTGCGGGCGGCGGGCGTACAGGCCGACGACGTCGAGCGCATTGAAATTGCCGTGCATTCGCTGGTGCTTGAGCTGACCGGCAAGAAGGAACCGAAGGACGGCCTGGAAGCCAAGTTCAGCGTCTACCACGGCTGCGCGGCCGGTTTGCTGTTCGGGCGGGCAGGCGAGGCGGAGTTTGCTGATGAGGTGGTGACTCGCGCCGACGTCGTTGCTGCACGGCGCAAGGTGGTGGCGACGGTGGACCCGGCGATTGACGAGGCGGAAGTCCGCGCCACCGCTGTGCTGCGAAACGGCGAGCGCCGCGAAGTGCATGTTGAACACGCAATTGGCTCGCTGCAGCGGCCGTTGAGCGACGCCGACCTGGAGCGCAAATTCACAGCGCTGGCCGAGCCGGTACTGGGTGCGGCTGCCGTTCATGAGCTGATGGCGCAGGCATGGTCAGTGGGCAAGTCGGCGAATCTGCGGGCGCTGGCGCAGCGGTCCGTTCCCGCGTAGCGCGAGTGCGGTAGCAGCTTTTCTCCAAGAAGCTTGTTTGAACGGGGCTAAAGCGCGCTTTTAATGAATAGTCGACTTAAAAAGAAATGAAGCTGGAGCCCTTGTTGAATCAGGGTTGCAAAGAAAAGACGCCTGCATCAAGGCGATCAGAAAGCTTGTCTGCGACGGCTACAATATGCAGTTAACTTTTTGATTTATCGAGGGTTTCCCCATGATTGGCACTGCTTACGCGCAGGCAGCCGGCGGCACAGCCGGTAACGAATTTCTCTCGCTGCTGCCGATGATCGGTATCTTCGTTGTCTTTTATTTCCTGCTCATCCGTCCGCAGCAGAAGCGCGCCAAGGAACAAAAGGCGATGATGGAAGCGCTGCAGAAGGGCGACGAAGTCGTCACCGCCGGCGGCGTGGTGGGTAAAGTGGTCAAGCTTGACGAAAACTACGTCACCCTGCAGGTGAACGGCACTACCGAGATCAGCTTCCAGCGCAACGCGGTCACGGCACTTCTGCCCAAAGGCTCCATCAAACAGATCTGACCCTGCGCTGGCAGCCCGCGCGCTTGCGCCGCTGCCGCCGTCTGCAGGGGTTGGGATGTCAGCCGGCGTCCCAACGTACACCCAACACTTCGCCCTAGCCCCAGGATCAGCCCATGAATCGCTATCCCCTGTGGAAATACCTCATCATGATCGTCGCGGTTGTGATCGGGTTCTTCTACACCGTTCCCAACATCTTTCCGCAAGTGCCGGCGGTTCAGGTTTCCACCAACAAGACCGCAGTGCGCCTCGACGCCGCACTGCTTGAGCGGGTTGAAAAGACGCTCAAGACTGCCGGTGTCGCCATTGCCTCATCCGAGCTCGATCCGGCCAATGGCGTGCATGTTCGTTTTGCCAAAGGGGACAGCGACAGCCAGGTGAAGGCCAAAGAGCTGCTGCTGAAAGACCTGAACAATGGCGTCGCCGACGGTACCGGCAACTACATCATCGCGCTGACCAGCGAATCGACCACCCCGCACTGGATGCAGAACCTGAACGCCAAACCGATGGCGCTGGGCCTTGATCTGCGCGGCGGTGTGCACTTCCTGATGCAGGTGGATATGAAGGGCGCGCTCGACCGCGCCGCCGACCGCAACGCGTCGGATATCCGCAGCCTGATGCGCGAGAAGAAGATCCAGTACGGTGGCGTCGACAAGAGCGGCGAGACCATCGCCGTCAAGTTCAGCGATCCGGCGCAGCGTGAAAAGGCATCCCGTGAAATCAGCGATTCCAACAAGGATCTGCTGATCAAGGAAGACGGCGCCGCGCAGGACCTGCGTCTCGTCATCACCCTCAAGGAAGAGGCCAAGAAGAAGCTGGCCGACTCCGCCATCGAGCAGAACCAGAAGGTGCTGGGCAACCGCATCAACGCGCTGGGCCTGACCGAGCCGATCATCCAGCGGCAAGGGGCTGACCGCATCGTCATTCAGGTGCCGGGCGCCTCTGACCCGGCCCGCCTGAAAGACGTGATCGGCCGCACCGGCACACTCGAGCTGCGCATGGTCGAGGCTGACAACAGCAAGAACAGCGCTGCGCTGCAGGCCGCACAGAACGGCAATGTTCCCTATGGCACCGAGCTGATGAACGACCGCGACGGCGGCCAGATTCTGGTCAAGAAGCAGTACGTGATTACTGGCGAGCGCATCAACGGTGCCGAGCCGGCATTTGACGGCCAGAGCAACCAGCCGATCGTTCGCGTCAGCACTGATGGTCAGGGCGCGCGGGTGCTTCGCGATGTCACGGGCCAAAATATCGGCAACCGCATGGCGATCGTGCTGATCGAAAAGGGCAAGCCGGAAGTGATCACGGCGCCGATCATCCAGGGCGAACTGGGCAGCAACTTCCAGATCAGCGGCCGCATGACCACGCGCGAGACCAGCGACATTGCGCTCTTGATTCGTTCCGGCTCGATTGCAGCGCCGATGGAAATCATTGAGGAACGCTCGGTCGGCCCGAGCCTCGGTGCCGAGAACATCGAGCGAGGTTTCAATTCGGTGATGTGGGGCTTTGTCGCCCTGGCTGCATTCATCTGCGTGTACTACATGGTGATGGGCCTGATCTCGACGCTGGCGCTGTCGGTCAACCTGCTGCTGCTGATCGCGATTCTCTCGATGCTGCAGGCAACCCTGACCTTGCCGGGTATCGCCGCTATCGCGCTGACACTTGGTATGGCGATTGACGCCAACGTGCTGATCAACGAACGCATCCGCGAGGAGCTGCGTCGCGGCCTCAAACCGCAGGAGGCAATCTCGGCTGGCTTCGACCATGCCTGGGCCACGATTCTTGACTCCAACATCACCACGCTGATCGCCGGCCTCGCGCTGTTCATGTTCGGCTCCGGTCCGGTCAAGGGCTTCGCGGTGGTGCATTGCCTCGGCATCCTGACCTCGATGTTCTCCGCCGTGTTCTTCTCGCGCGGGATCGTCAATCTGGTTTATGGCACCAAGAAGAAGCTGGAGAAAATTTCCATCGGTACAGTCTGGCGCCCGGACTCGGTGGTCACCAGCCCCCCTGATGCTGCGACCGACGTGGTTGCGGCGGACAGCAAGTAAGCGCGGAAAAACAGGAGACAGTCATGGAATTTTTCCGCATCAAGGGCGATCTGCCATTCATGAAATATGCGTTGTACTTCAACGCAATTTCGCTGATCACCTTCCTCATCGCCGTCGGCGCGCTTTTCACCAAGGGCCTGCACTACGGTATTGATTTCACCGGCGGCACCGTGGCCGAGCTGCGTTACGCCAAACCGGCGGACATGGCGCAGGCGCGCGCGGCGATCGAAGGCCTGAAAACCGGTGAGGCGGTAGTGCAGAACTTCGGCACGCCGCAAGATGTGCTGGTGCGCCTGCCACTGGTGCAGGGCATCACCAACGCTCAGATGAGCGAGAACCTGTTCAAGGCAGTGTGCGGCGCGCGGCCGGTCTCCGACACCAAAACCGCGTGTGGTGACGGCGCCGAGAAGATTGAGCTCAAGCGGGTTGAATTCGTCGGCCCACAGGTGGGCAAGGAGTTGTTCGAAAGCGGTGCGCTGGCGCTGGTGCTGGTGATTGCCGGCATCATGATGTATCTGGCGATCCGCTTCGAATGGCGCTTCGCAGTATCGGCCATCATCGCCAACCTGCACGACATCATCATCATTCTCGGCCTGTTCGCCATTTTCGGCTGGGAATTCAACCTGCCAGTGCTGGCCGGTGTGCTGGCGATCCTGGGTTACTCGGTGAACGAGTCGGTGGTTATTGCAGACCGGGTGCGCGAAAACTTCCGCAAGATGCGCAAGGCCAGCGTTGATCACGTGATTGACAACGCGATCACCAGCACCATCAGCCGCACCATCATCACCCACGGCTCGACGCAGATCATGGTGCTGGCGATGCTGTTCTTCGGTGGCGAGACGCTGCACTATTTCGCGCTGGCGTTGACCATCGGTATCTGCTTCGGTATCTACTCGTCAGTGCTGGTGATGGCGCCGCTGGTGCGCTGGCTCGGCACCTCGCGCGAGAATCTGGTCAAACCCGAGGCGAAGCCGAAGGACGCGCTGGAAGCCGAGAAGATCCTGCCGTGAGGCAACGACGTGTTGGCGTGGCAGCTCAAGGCTGTTGCGCCTGCGCGGCCATTTCATGATCGCTGAACTGCTGTCTTTCTTCTCCTCGCTCGACGATCACCTTGCGGCGCTGGCGCAGGCATCGCCGCTGCTGTTCTTCGGCGTGGTCACGCTGATCATCTTCGCCGAGACCGGCCTGGTGGTCATGCCGCTGCTGCCGGGGGATTCGCTGCTGTTCATCGCGGGCGCGATCACCGCGCTTGCCGGGCTCAATGTGCATCTGTTCGTTGCGATCCTGTGCGCCGCTGCGATCCTCGGCGACGCGGTGAACTATTTCGTCGGCAGTCGGCTCGGTATGAAGGCATTTGAACGCAAGGATTCGCGCGTCTTCAAGCAGGAATATCTGCTGCAGACGCAGGCCTTTTACGAAAAGTACGGCCCGTTTTCGATTGTGATGGGTCGCTTCGTGCCCATCGTGCGTACGTTTGTGCCGTTCCTCGCGGGCGTAGCGCAGATGCCCTACCGCACGTTTTTTGTCTACAACGTGATCGGCGGCGTGGCGTGGATTTCCTCCTTGACCTACGCTGGTTACCTGTTCGGTAATATCTCCTGGGTGCGCAACAACCTGTCCGTGATCGTGATCGGTATCGTCGCGATTTCGGTGCTACCGATCGTGGTCAAGGTCTGGCAGGAGCACCGCCGCAGCAGGCGGGCGTCCTGAATCGCTAGCGGTTGCCGGCTGGCAACTTTAGACGAAGAAGCCCGGCTGATCTGGGCTCGCACCATCAAAACGCGAAAAATCGACAATCGCCGTTTTACCGCCAGAAGCCAAGCGCCGATGCGGGTCCGGCCGAAAAGCTGCCTTGCCGGTGTAACGGCCCTAGACGCGCTGCCGCCCGCCGCCAGTGATGGTGACGTCACCGCGCTCGTGCTCAACGGCTCGCAGACGGCTTTCCGACAGGGCGCCCGCCGCCTCCAAAATCGGATAGGCAACCGAGCAGAAGTGTGAATTGATGCGCTTCAGGTCGCGCATCAGATCAAGGTGCAGCGAGCTGGTTTCGATGCTCTGCACGGTGTGATCGGCCAGCCGTACCAGATGCTTGTCATAGTTGACCAGCTCCAGCTCACGGAACTTCACCTTCTCGGCGAGCAGTTTCTCGGCGTCGTTGACGTCGTTGTTGATGAACACGTTCATCGCCAGCCGCAGATTGGCCACTAGCCGGGCGTGCAGGTCGCAAAGCTCCTGCCGTCCGGCGTCCGAGAAATTGCGGTTGCGCTCGATGTTCTTCGACACCACATCGTTGGCGCTCTTCTCGATGATGTCGCCGACCTGCTCAAGATTGATGGTGAACGAGATGATGTCGGTCCACTTGCGGCTCTCGCGCTCGCCCATCGGCGTGCGGCTTACCTGCGTCAGGTAGAACTTCACCTGCTTGTAGAGCGAGTCAACCACATCATCAAGGCGGCGGATTTCGTCGGCGGAGGAACGATGGTTGTCCTGCATCAGCCTGCCGAGCGCGGCGAGCATCTGCTCCACAAAGTCCCCAATACGCAACGCCTCGCGGGCGGCACAGGTCAGCGCCAGCGACGGCGTGGGCAGCGCGTGCGGGTCGAGATGGCGCGCGCGCGACTCGTCCTGCGCCGTCGGTGCCGCCGGGATCAGCCGTTCCACCAGCGCCGCTGTACGTTCGGTCAGCCCGATGCAGATGGCGCCCAGCACGATGTTGAAGACAAGGTGAAAGGCAATCACCACCTGCGCATCCGGGAATCCCGAGTCCCCGGCGTAATTGGCGATCAGCCGAATGAACGGGATCGCCAGCAAGGCGCCGCCGAGTTTGAAGAACAGATTGCCCATTGGCACCCGGCGTACCTCGGCAGCCGATTTCAGCGTCATCAGCACCGCCAGCAGACCGCTGCCGATATTGGCGCCGAGCACCAGCGGCAGCGCGGTGTCGAGACCGATCACCTGCGACGCCGTCAGCGTGGCGACCAGCAGCACAACTGCCAGACTGGAATACGCCAGCACGGTGACTGCAGCGGCGATCACGAGATCGAGCAGCGGGTCGCCAGAGATCGTGGTGAAGATGGCCTTGACGCCGGCCGTCTGCGTGAGCGGCCGTGCCGCAGCGACGATCAGCTGCAGCGCCAGCATCATCAGGCCAAGCCCGATGGCGACGCGGCCGAGATGCTCGGCATTGCTACGCTGCTTGGACAGGAAGACGATCACGCCGACGAAGATCAGCAGTGGTGACAACCAGGTGAGATCGCGTGAGAGGAACACCGCTGCCAGCGCCGTGCCGATATCCGCGCCGAGCATGATGGCAAGCGCCGGCGCGGTGGCGATCAGGCCACTGCCGGCGAATGAGGTGGTCAGCAACGCCGTCGCCGTTGAGCTCTGTAGCAGCCCGGTCACGCCAAGGCCGGCCAGCAGGGCGAGGAAGCGGTTGCCTACATTCACCGACAGGAAGCGGCGCAACTCGGCGCCGTATACCCGCAGCACGCTGGTGCGCACGAGGTAGGTGCCCCACACGAGGAGCGCGATGCCGGCGAGGATGTTTAACAGCGTGAGCATCTATCGGGCCCCGGTCCGCCAGGGCGTCGCCGCCGCGCACGCATCAACTGTCATCAAACGGACACAAAAAAATGCTAGGAACATCTTGCGATGATACGCGCCGGTGCGGCTTGGCGGGTTGGTAAGTGCCGATTTGCGTACTACAACCAACTACGCGTTGCGCGATTGCGACGAATGCCTGCAGATGTACTTGATGGCCGGCAGGCCTGTTCGTCGACTGATTTGGCGCGCGGTTACAAGGCGGCAGCCGAGGCTAGCGGGCATCGCCGGGCAAGGCCCGGTACCAATACTCATAGACTGCCACGAAGCCGAAGCGTTCGTAGATGCGCCGCGCCGGATTGTCGGCGCGCACATGCAGATAGGCGACCTGTGCCCCCCGCGCGCGCGCGTCCGCGAGTTGGGTCGCAATCAACACCGAGGCCAGCCCACGCCCCCGCCAGTCTGCAGCCGTCACCACATCGAAGACGCCAACGTGATCGCCTTCGCGAATGGTGACGGAGCTGGCAACGCAGTCGGGTTCCGCGTTGACGCCCGCTCCGGCGGTCAGCACGAAGCCCGGTGCTACCTCGGCCGCAGCCAGTTGCCACCGTGCGGCCAGTCCTGTCGTTTCTTCCGCGCTGTCGCCACGGAGCGCGGCGACGCGTTCAGCCGCCAGCGCCATATTGCTTTCGGTCACGACGGTGGTTTGCGAAGACGCCACCGAAACGTGCTCGCGATGCAGATGATCAAGGTCGAGCGCCATGACAATGGCCGGATCGAAACGAACATAGCCGAGCGAATCCAGACGCGAATCGAGCGACTGATCGTCGATAAACGGCGTCATCCGGAATACGCAGGGCAGGCGAGCTGCCGCATAGGCAGCCTTCGCATCGACGAGGTTTTGTGCAAACGGGCGCTGCGAACGATAGAACGCGTTGATGCAGCGAGATCGCTTCGCCACCCCTTGCGACAAGCCAACACTCCAGCCATCAACCATCAGGCCGCGATCCGGTCGTGACGCGTTCTGCGAGACTTCTTCGAGACGGCGGAGATCGAATGCGGGACGATTTGACGTGGACATAGAGCGAGCTTGGTGACGCCGGGCCGGCGACTGGAGAAGCAGCAAAAGAGGTAGTTTCGCAGACGCGTACCTTGCACCACCACGGCGGGTTCACCGTGTCCGTCAAGGCCGTTCTCCGGATCTCGACACCGCCGCGTCCGGCGATGCCGCGTGCTGTTGGCTGGCCTTCATGCACGCGTCTGCGAAACAGGGGCTTCAGGTGAGGACTTGCACCTCGCGCACTAGCCGCACCTCTAGCGCACGCAACTTATCGGGTCCGGCGCTACCTTCGGGGAGGAGGGGGAACTGCGCCATTCCGTCAGCCGAGCTTTGCATCCCGTACTCGCATGTGCTCTTGATTGACGCACGGGATGCTCGGTTGCGTGACACGGTATTTGCCGTGTCTTCCTGAAAAACATCATGCGTCGCCAATGCGGCGCACATCAAAACTGGGTGCCGGTTGCGACCGGCGTTATCCGTGCTCACGATTGCACGGGTAACCGCTTGATCGGGCCGCGATGCCGCGCACTATCTGTGCGCTGGCAACGCGTCCCGACGAGGACTAGAGCAGACGCTGCATCAATGCCGCCTCTGCCTGCCGACGGGCGGGAGCCTCGGCCGGGTCGATACCTGGCGCTACCCGCGCCGCAACTGCCGGCACGGTAGCGGCCGGAGTCTGGCGCCTCGCGTCGCGGGGTACCGGCGCGAACGAGAGCTCGCCGAATACTCGCCATCGTTCGGCAAGGGTGAAATCAACAAGGACCATGATGAACTCCTGAATGTGTGCTGTGGTGGAAGAAGGACTGCCGGGAACAGAATTGCAAGGCTCGGACCCAAAAACAAAAAACCCCGAGGTCTTGCGACGACTCGGGGTTTTCGGGTGAAACCTGTTTGCTGCTGTTACGCCAGTCCTGGCGCTCCTTTCACAAACATTCGAGTCATCAGTGGCTCTGTATTGCTGCCCATACCGGAGCCAAACGAATACAGACGCGGTTGATTGCCGACGCGACGCAGGCCACGTTTCATTGCCATGCCCCAAGCGGCCGCGCACGCGCCAGCACGAGCCGCATGCGGCTTGCTGGTGGTGGTGAAGTAGGCCTTGGTAATCATGGTTCTGCTTTCGGGTTCCTGTGTTTGCTGCCTGTCGGCGATCATCAATGGGTTAATTTCGACTTCAAGCCAAAAACTACTTTGTCGTCTTCGCCTTGCCGTGCCTGCGCACTGTCGGCGGCTCGACTTCGCGTCCTTTTTGACTTGAAGTCGAAACCACAGAATGAGTGAATTGTGTATGACTACGATTGTGTCGTCAACGGTTATTTGACGAGTCGCAAGGAGACCGCATTGACACGTTGCTTTTTTGCAACCGCCGGTGCTTTGCTTGCCTTCAGCTCATCGCGCAAGGCCATGATCGCGGTCTCCACCGCCTCGGTTTCGGTATTCACCTGCAGCAGTTTGACCAGTTGCTGCAAAGCCTTGTTGGCGTCCGGCTTGAGGCGGAATGTCTTGCGCGCCCCGCCTTGTTGTACCAGCGCCTTGAGCGACTCCTGTACGCGATAGGTGGCGTCGGTGCCTTCTGGGTGAATACGTTCGCGGGCCATACCGCAATTGTAGTCGCCTACTTTTCGCGTGCCAGCGGATTGGGGGTAGGTTCGCCGATTTTGCTGAGCGTGTTGCGATCCTTGTGATGGAACAGCTCGTCCTGCCCGTGGATCTTGAGAATGGTGTCCTGCTCGTAGGTCCAGGTGCCATTGTCGTTGATCCTTACGCGGATGCGGAATTCGTCGGTGCGGAATGCGTGCTCAAGGAACGGGTTCGAGCAGATGCCGTTCTCGGTGGAGCCACGTTTGGCGACCAGCTCGAATTCGCGATCCTTCGCTTTGGCGTGCCCGATGGCCAGCGCCGTCTGGCCGCGCGGGATCGTTAACGAGTGCATGATCATGCCGGTGGCCGGCTCCCACAGCCAGTAGCCAACCTGGCTGTGATAGGTCTCCACATCATCCGGCTTGGTGATGTGCACGTGATAAAGCAAGCCGTAGAAGAGTTGCGGTCCGTTTGATTGCGGGTCGATCGGCTGCAATTCGATGCGCTCGATGTACGCCTGCTTGGCCGGACCATCTGCCTCGGGTTTGACGTCCAGGCCGCGAGTGCCCTGCCAGATGCCGGCCAGGCCGGTGAGCGGGCCCAGATGCGCCAGTGTGTCGTCGTCGATGTCGGCTTGTTCGGTGAAGATGTCTTTCGGATACTCGCTCATGGGAAGACTCTGGAACAGAAACCCTGAAATGCTAGCGCGCCATTGAATGCCCAAAGAGCCGGGAACGGCGTCCGGATCGCAGACAATACGCAAACCAGACTGTTCCGCCAGATACGCGTTCGCCATGCCAACACTTCAACACTTTCTGCCCAAGCGCGCGCTCACACAGATGGCAGGCTCTTTTGCCGGCTGGCGTGGTGGTGCACTGACAACGCTGGCGATCAAGCGCTTTGTGCGCCGCTACGGCGTGAATATGGACGAGGCGGCGAACCCCGACCCTGCTGCATACCCGACCTTCAACGAGTTCTTTACCCGGCCGCTGCGCGATGGCGCACGTCCTTTCGCTGAGGCCGATTTTCTTTGTCCGGTTGACGGCGCGATCAGCCAGTTCGGCCCGATTGCGGGCGACCAGATCTTTCAGGCGAAAGGCCACAGCTACAGCACGCAGGCACTGGTCGGTGGCGATGCGGCGCTGGCGGCGCGCTTTCAGGATGGCGCCTTCGCCACGCTCTACTTGAGCCCGAAGGACTATCACCGTATCCATATGCCCTGCGACGGCACGTTGCGGCAGATGATCTACGTGCCTGGCGACCTGTTTTCGGTCAACCCGGCAACGGCGCGCTCGGTGCCGGGGCTGTTCGCGCGCAACGAGCGCGTGGTGTGCGTGTTCGACACGGCACACGGCCCGTTTGTACTGGTGCTGGTTGGGGCGACCATCGTTGGCAGCATGGCAACCGTGTGGCACGGGGTGGTCAACCCACCACGCCTGCCGGAGGTGAGACGCTGGGACTATCCGCAGGCGGGCAACGGCGCCGTTGCGCTAGAACGGGGCGGCGAAATGGGCCGCTTTCTGCTGGGCTCCACCGTGGTGATGCTATGGCCAGCGGGCGCCATCAACTTCAACAAGGCCTGGCAACCCGCTGCGGCGATTCGCATGGGCGAGGCGATGGGTCTGCGGGCAAGCTGAGCCAAACACTTTTGAGGGGAACACGCATGGCTGACACGATGCAACCCAGCACTCACTGGAAGGAGCAGATTGCCGCTGACGAGGCTGAGCGATTCGCGCGTTACGGTGAACAATTCGCGGCGATTCAGGCGCGCAAATCAGCCAAGTACGGCAATGGCCGCGCGCTGCATCGCAAGCAACTGACTGCCGCACAGGGCACACTCGAGGTATTACCCGATCTGCCGGAATTCGCCCGCCACGGCCTGTTTGCATCGCCCGGAGTGCATGAGGTCTGGGTACGGCTTTCGAATGGTGGCATGGATCGCGCGCGGGATGCTGTGCCCGATATTCGCGGATTTGCGCTCCGCGTTTTCGGTGTGCATGGCGACTCTGCGCTGGGCAACGGGCCGGCGAAAAGTCAGGATTTCACGCTGATCAATCAGGAGAAATTCGCGTTTGCACGGAGCGACGAATTTGTCGATTTTGTGGTCGCTGCCGCCAATGGAAATGGTGCGCTCCTGAAATTCCTGATCAAGCGCTATGGCCTGTTTGGCGGACCTGCCCGCATTGCGCAAATGCTCAAGACCGTCAGCAGGCCCTTTGGCGGTTTCGCGACGGAAGCGCTGTTCAGCAACGTGCCGATGGCCTGTGGGCCTTATGCGGTACGGGTGCGCCTGGTGCCGGCCGACAGCAACGGCAAGGCGACGCCCGGTGCCAACAAGGACTGGGGCGGCGATTTCAGCGCCCGTCTGCGGCAGCAGGCACTGCACTGGGACATGCAACTGCAGCCCTACGTCAGCGAAAGACTGACGCCGATCGAGGATGCGTCGATCAACTGGACCAGCCCTTACACCACGGTCGTCCGTCTCACACTGCCACAGCAGGACACCACATCGACACAGGGACGGGAACTGTCCGAAAAAGCAGAAGCCTCGGTGTTTGACCCGTGGCAGGCACTCGCCGAGCACCGCCCGCTGGGCGATGTGCAGCGGGCTCGCAAAGTGGTTTATTTCGTTAGTCAGAAAGGGCGCGGTGCGGCGTAGTGGCGTAGCGACCGGTTGCAATGACCGTTGTCGCACACTTGCGGCAGCTCGACACCCAAAAAACAAAAGGCCAGTCACGCGGACTGGCCTTCAAGATGAGTTGGTGGAGAGGAGGAGGATCGAACTCCCGACCTTCGCATTGCGAACGCGACGCTCTCCCAGCTGAGCTACCCCCCCAACGTGGATCTGATTATAGCGAGGCCGGTTGCACGGTGCTTGCTGGCCAGGGGTGAACCGCGAAGTGGCCTTCTTCCCACGCCAGGTAACCGTAGTCCTGCTGCCAATCGGACAGCACCCAGCGCTCGCCGGCGCCGGAAAGCACGTGATGCGCAGGTCGGTGGGTGTGGCCGTGAATCAGGCAGTCGACACCGTGGCGCGCCATGACTTTTGCGATAGCGTCTACATTGGCGTCCATGATGTTCAACGCGGTGCCGGCCTTGTGTGCCTCGCTCGCGCGACGTAGACGCCGAGCGATGGCGGCGCGGAGGACCACTGGCAGACTGTTGCCAAAGACACGAAACGCAGCTGAGCGCAGTACGCGTCGGGCGCGCTGGTAGGCAACATCGTCTGTACACAGCTCGTCGCCGTGCAGCAGCAGTGCGCGGTGTCGGCCCAGCGTGACGATGGTCTCGGACGGAAGCAACTCTGCGCCGCAAGCCTTGGCGAATGCAGCCGCGATCATGAAATCGCGGTTGCCACGCGCGATGAAGACTTTAGTGCCGCGCGAGACCAGCTCGGCAAATCGGGCGCAGATGCTCCGCGCGTAGGCGTCGCGGGCGAGCAAGGCGTCACCCAGCCACACATGGAGCAGGTCACCGAGCACATAAAGCCGATTGGCCTTCGGCGCGACATCGCGCATGAAAACGTCAAAGCGTGCTTCGGTGATGGCGTCCTGTTCGCCGAGATGAAGGTCGGAAATGAAAATCGCGCGCATGAATCGCCTATTCTCCCCGAGGGTAAGCGGCAATCGTTACCGACTGCGCGCGGGTGAGGGACGATTCAGTGCGCGCGAAGTGCACCGGACTGTCGGCCGATCAGACGATGGTGGCCTTACTCACCAGAACGTCATCAACCGGCACGTTCTGATGGAAGCCGGCATTACCGGTCCGAACATCCTTGATCTTGTCCACGACATCTGTGCCCGACGCAACCTTGCCGAACACCGTGTAGCCCCAGGAATTGCCGGACGGCGCCTTGAAATCAAGGAATGCATTGTCGGCGACGTTGATGAAGAACTGCGACGAGCCAGAATGCGGATCGTTGGTGCGCGCCATGGCAACCGTGTATTTGCTGTTCTTCAGACCTGCCATGCTGGTGACCTGACCTTCATGCTCGATCGGCGCGCGACCGGCCTTCTGCTTCATGCCCGGTTCGAAGCCGCCGCCCTGGATCATGAAGCCGTCGATCACGCGGTGAAAGATGGTGTTGTCGTAGTGGCCGTCGCGGACGTACTGCAGGAAGTTGGCTGCTGTGTTGGGGGCGTTCGCCTCGTCGATGTCGAGGGTGAATTCGCCGTGATTGGTGGTGAATTTGACCTGTGCCATGAGGAGCCTATTTCTTTCCTAGCAGGGTAACTTTTTCGATAGTGACCGTGGTTTGCGGCACGTTTTGATGCATGCCCTTCGGCGACGTCGGCAACTCCGCGATCTTGTCGAGTACGTCCAGGCCGCTCACGACGCGACCGAAGGCGACATAGCCCCAGCCATCACGGCTCGGGAAGTTGAGCATGTCGTTATTGCCGTGATTGATGAAGAACTGCGCGGTGGCGGAATGCGGGTCGCCCTTGCGTGCCATGGCGATGGTGCCACGGTCGTTCTTCAAGCCGGCCTTGAGTGCCATTTCCGCTTCGTTCTGGATTGGGGCGCGGGTGGCTTTCTCGCTCATGTCGGCAGCGTGACCACCGCCCTGAATCATGAAGCCCTTGATGACGCGGTGAAAGATCAGGCCGTCGTACTGGTGCGACTTCACGTACTCGAGGAAGTTGGCAACCGTTTTGGGGGCCGCCGCCGGGTCCAGCTCAATGACCATGCTGCCCTGGCTTGTTTTCATTTCGACGCGCGGTTTGTCCTGCGCATGCGCAGCTGGTGAAAGCAGGGTGAGTGCGGCGAAGCCTGCGGCCGCCAGTTGAAGCAGTTTTTTCATGATGACTCAGTAAGTGAAGTGACTGAAGGGATGGGGCGTCGCGGGCTCAGGCCGAGCCCTCGTAAATGATCTGCCAGCGACCGTCAATGCGCTGCCAGAGCTGGCGCTTGCGAGTCTGCCCGCTCAGATTGCTGCTCTGGTAGTTCTGGTCAAAGGTGACGATGGCAAGGTCCTTCTCGCCCGGATATTGCACGGCGGAAAGATTGGCCAGTTCGATCTTTGCCCAAGTCTTGGCGGCATTGACGGCTGCTTTCTGCTCGCGCCATTCCGCCAGACGTTGCGTATCGCTGGTGAAGTTGCTGGCGTAATGCTGCAGGTAGCGGGGCGTGTCGAGGGCCTGCCAGTCGCTGCGCCAGCGTTCGACGGCGGTGAGCAGCCCCTGCGCATTTTTGCCCGCGGTATCTGGATCAACCCAGTCAATCGAGGTGGCGATCACGAACGGCGTACGGCCCGGCGTGACAAAGCGCTCAATGAGCTTGAGGTCGGGGTTGGATACCACCACGCAACCGTCGCTGGCGCGCGGTGCACGGGCGTAGGTATCGGCCGGAACACCGTGCAACCAGATGCCGTAGCCGTTGCGCCCCTGGCGCTTGTCCCATACGTTCGGGTAGTCCAGCGGAAAAGCGCCGGCACCATAGAAGTCGGTCAGTTTCTCGCGGGCGATTGAACCCTGCAGGATGTACGCTCCCAAGGGAGTGCGCTGATCGCCTTCACGCGCCTTGCCACCACCCGCCTTGCCGACCGTGGCATAGAAATCGGCGACACGAACCAGACGCCCGGCCTGGTTCTCCAGCACGTAGAGGCGTGACTTCTCGACATCGACGGCGAGCGCGAACTGCTGTGTCGGCGGCAGCCGCCAGAAATTGGTGGGCACCTGATCGGCACGTACCGAATCCACCTCACGCCGCACACGAGCTGCCGCTTCAGCGCGCAGCCCTTGCAGCTGATCTACCGGCTGCTGCGTATTGCCGACGCTTTGCAGTGGCCGTGCCTTGGCGAGCCAGAGATCGCCCTGCACCAGATGTGCAAGGCGGAAATTCGGGTAGCGATCCAGCAATTGCGCAATCGTCTGCCGCGCATGATCGAGCTGGGCGAAACGAATTTCGCGCAATGCCTTCAGCAACAGCGTTTCGGCATCGCTATAGCCCAATCCGGCGCCGCCCATCACCCCTGGCGGCACCAGCAACAACGCACCGACCAAGGTGGTCTTCAACGTCGACCGCAACATCAAGGGCCACTTCGAAGCGCCAGCGGCCCGGCGGCGGATCGGGCGCAACTGCAACGAGCGGCTCGCTGAGGGAAGCGCACTGAGGCCGCGTGGGCGCCGGATGGAAGATGGGAAACGCATCTGCACCGGATGGTCAACCCACGCGCTCTCGCGTGATGAGCCAGCGTGAGCCCTCCCTGGCGAGCGTCAGCGTCTTGCGCGAGCGGGTCTGCAAGGTGTCGGACGAATAGGCTTGACGGAACGTCACCCGCGCCTCGTTGGCAGAAACTGCCTCGACGGTGGTGCCAAGCAGCTCAACCTTGATCTTGCGCGGTGTGGTGATGCGTTCGCGTCGGGCGGCACTCCAGGCCGCACGCGTGCTGCCGTCCTCCGGTTTGAAACTCGGGGAGTAGGCGGCGAGGTAGCCGTCCGGATTGCGTGACGCCCAGTCTTTGGCCCACTTGTTCACCACAGCCAGAATTTCGGCATTGTTGTCTGGGGCTGCCGCAGCAGCAGGCGCTGCTGGTGCCGGCGCAACCTTGGTAGCTGCAGCGACCGGTGCAGGGGTCGGCGCAGCCGGCGGTGGCACTGGCGCTGCCGCTACGGCGGCGGGCGGCGATTTGGCCGCAGCAGCCACGCCGTTGGCAATGACTGCTGGCGGCGGTGTCGTTGACGGCAGCGCGGCAACGGTGGCAACCGCGCGTGGTGCAGTGTTTGCCTTTGGATTGGTCGAGAATAAATCGCGCACCAGATTGAGCTTGGTTGCGACGGTGCCGTTTCCCTTGTCCAGTTGCAACGCCCGGTCATAGGCCTGGCTGGCCAGCTTGGCGTAAATGTCGCCTAGGTTCTCATGGGCTGTCGAGTAGCTGGGGTGAGTCTGAATGGCGAGTTCGAGCGCAACGCGTGCCTTCTCGAACTGGCCCTTGGAGCTATAGAGTACCGCCAGATTGTTGTACGGCTCCGGTAGTTCCGGGTAGTCCTCCGTCAACGACTGGAAGGTCATGATGGCATCGTTGGTCTTGCCAAGCTCCGCCTGCGCGAGGCCGCGGATAAACCGGCCAACCGCATCTTTGGGGCGCCCGGTGAGGTAGGTGTTGACGCGGTCGAGCGCCTGCTGCGCCTGCCCGGCTTTGAGCACACGGTTGATTTCCTGCAACTCCGGATTGGCGGCTGGCTGCGCGTTTGCGACAGGCACCAGGCAATGCAAGGCAAGCGCGACCCCGATCGCAACGGCGTGATGTCGGCTACGGTGCAGGTCGCGAATACGGTGCAGGAACATGAAACGGTTTTCCCCAGAGTGAACTTTGAATTTTATTACGGTCATCCAAAGCAGCGATTGTGCCTTGGCGCGCGGCGCGCGTGGTGTTTGTCTGCCGGGACTGGGTTAGGAGCGTGCTGCGCCGAATTGGTTCACCAAGGTCGCCTTCATCGGGTACTTCGGTGCCAGATCAGCAGATTCATCAACATTCGGCCATTTTGCGGACGGTGTCGTCGATCAATGCGCGGGCGATCGAAATACGGGGTGGTAGCTGCGGCAGGGCGTCGTGCCGGAACCAGTCTGCCTCGGCGATTTCGTGGCCGTTGGGCCGCAGCTCCCCGCCCGCAAATTCGGCCGTAAACGCGATCATCAGGGAATGCGGGAACGGCCACGATTGCGAGGCGAAATAGCGGAGGTTGGTGACTTTGAGTCCGACTTCTTCCTCAACTTCGCGATGAATCGCATCCTCAATGCTTTCTCCTGCCTCCAGAAAGCCGGCCAGAGCGCTGTAGCGCCCGGCCGGAAAATTGACGTTGCGGGCCAGCAGGATTTCGCGGCCGCGGGTAATCAGGCACATCATGGCGGGCGAAATACGCGGATACGCCGTATGGTGACAGGACGGGCAGCGCCGCGCGCGCTCGGAGGCATCGCGAATCGTCGGTGTGGCGCAGGCGCCGCAGAAGCGGTGCGTGCGGTCCCATTCCAGCAGTTGGGTAGCGCGGCCGGCCAGTGCAACCAGAGCGTCCGGCATGCTGCCGAACAAACTGCGCAGGCCCGCCCATGCGGTGCCTGGAGGCGCGGGGTGGTCGCGTTCGACGGCGTAGGCCACCACAAGACGTCCCTGCCAGTGGCCGACGATCAGGCCTTCGGAGTCGGCGCCGATGACGTCGGACGACACGGGCGCGTCAGCCGCCTGGTTGACCAGCAGGTCACCGCCGCGGAAGACGAAAGCCAGGACGCCCTCCTGACCGGGCGGGCCAAGTGTGGATGCGTATGTCGTTGCGCTGGTCAGTGTGAAATCAGCAGGGGTGATCAGCATGGAGTTGGCAGACTGGCGTTGGCTGTGGCGGTGACTCGCCGGGAAGTCGCTCTTCGGCAAGTCAAGGACTGATTGCCTGCCAGAAGGCTGCAAAGCCAACTGACCGGGAAGAGACGAAAGCTGTGCGTCGAGCCCAAGTTCAGAATATTGGAAGGCGCGGTCCCCGCAGCAAAAGGTCAATGTGACTGGCTTCGTCACTTTTTAGCGATGGCAGGTCAATTCACAGCTTTTCGTTGAAACGTCCATTTGCATTGGCCTATGTTGTGTATTCAGCAAAAAGTCGACTTTTATTGAAATAGCCGTTGAACCCAATGTACGTAAGGATAATGCGAAAAAGTTGCCAATGTCATATTTGTGACCAGGATAGTCACGTTGTGACGCAATCATTATTTTATGATGTCGTCATAACTAACTGATTTTGTTGAGTATTTATTTTTGCTAGGGGTGTGCTTCGCAACGTAAAGCAGGTACACTCCGATAACAACCAACAGGCCGTGGACAAGGCTTGGGGTTAGTCGTCACCAGAGACTTAGAGTCGAGGATACAGGGTGGATCTCGTGAAGAACTTCATCGATTTGATGTTGCCGACCAAGTGTGAGCAGCGAAATGATCGCTGGCACGCAAGCGCGGCGGCAGTTGACTTGCAACGCGAGAGACGCGACGGGAAGCGAAAGGTTGGCATTCGGTCACGAATGGCGCGTTTCTTCCGATTGGCGCTGTTCGGCGCCTTGTTAACACCCTTCGTTGGTGCCGCTTTAGTGCATGCGCAGTCCAGCGCGTGTGTCGCCGGCGAGACGTTGACGACATTTTCGTTCCCCGCTGGCAGCTGGACGGCAGGCAATCTCACCGGCACTTACACGGCAGGGGCAGGCGCCGGTGCGGTCAACATTACGTTCACGGTCACGGGTACCACTGCGAATTTGGTTGGCGGCTCACCGAGCCTTCAGCAGCGCGGCAACATGAATAACTCGCTGTCCATTGATATGGACCAGGTTTCAGCCGGGCAAGCCATCGACATCACGATGGCATTCAGCAAGCCTGTGAACAAGTTGCGCTTCATTACCGGTGACGTTGACGGTGATCCCAACGGGGGCGGGCAGCAATGGGAAGACCGGCTCGTCTATACCGGATTGAATGGGGCGACTGCGGCCAACCCGACATTGGTCGGGAATGGCGCGATTCACACCGTCGCTGGCAACATGGTGACGGCGACATCGCTGACGGGCTGCGGCACTGCCGACGCCACCTGTAATGTCACTGCCAATTTTGCAAATCCGGTCAATCAGGTAGGGGCTTCGTTCATTGCCGGACCGGACATTGCAACGCCTACGCAGCAATACATCGGTTTCAATCAATTCGGTTTTTGTGTACCGAACGTGGACCTGTCGATGGTCAAGGACGACGGCGGAGCATCGTTCACCGCAGGCTCGACCGGCACCTACACATTCACTGTGACCAACAATGGTGGCGCCGCAACTACGGCTACCACGACGATGAAGGACATCCTGCCGGCAGGCATGTCGTTTGTCTCGCCGCTGACACCGGGTGGTGCCAACGGCGCACTGTGGGCCTGCGTCGTCTCGACAACCACCAATACCAACGACACAGCGACATGCACACGCGCCACCGGACTCGCGGCCGGCGCCAGCAACACGTTCACACTACCGGTGTCCGTCGCGCTGAGCGCATCCGGCACGTTGACCAATCGTGCCAAGGTGTTTGGCGGCGGCGACGTGAACAAGGCAGCCGAGACGACGACCGGGACGATTGCTTCCTGTACGACCGATGGTGTCAGCGGCGGCGGCGCGAATTCAGGCGCAGGGTGCGGCATTGAAAGCACCCCCATCATCGCGGCCAACGCGCCGACAGTAACCAAGGCGTTCGCTCCGACCAGCATTGGTGTCGGTGGTACCAGTGTCCTGACAATCACTCTCACCAACAACAACGCGGGTGTGGCGACACTTGCTGCCAACCTTGTCGACACATTGCCCGCAGGCGTGACGCTGGCAAATGCTACGTTTGGCGGGACTTGTACCGGTACCAAATCTGGGGTGGCCGGTGGGAACACTGTGACCTATGCGTCGGGCGGGACGATCCCAGCCGGCGCACCAGGCAGCTGCACGATTACCGCGAACGTAACGAGCAGCACGCCGGGAACGGTCACGAACACCATTGCGGCGGGAGCGCTGCAAACGAACTTTGGCAACAACGCGACGGCTGCGACAGCCAATCTGACGGTGGCGGCCAACGCGCCTACCGTTGCCAAGGCGTTCGCGCCGGCGAGCATCGCGGTGGGTGGGACCAGCGTACTGACGATCACACTAACCAACAACAATGCCACTGCAGCCACTCTGAGTGCTGCCTTGGTCGATACGTTGCCGGCAGGGGTCACGCTGGCGAATGCGACCTTCGGGGGTACCTGTACCGGCACCAAGTCCGGGGTTGCGGGTGGTGCGACTGTCACGTATGCGTCGGGAGCTACGATCCCGGGCGGGGCTCCTGGCTCATGCACCATTACAGCAAACGTGACCAGCAGCACCGTGGGCACTGTCACCAACACCATTGCTGCGGGGGCTTTGCAAACCAGTAATGGCAACAACGCAGCGGCGGCGACAGCCAACTTGACTGTCACGGCGAATGCGCCGTCGGTCGCAAAGGCTTTCGCACCGGCGACGATTGTCTCGGGAGGCACCAGCGTACTGACGATTACGCTGAGTAACAACAACGCGGTCGCGGCTACTCTTTCTGCAGCGTTGGTGGACACACTGCCGTCGGGGGTCACACTGGCGAATGCGACCTTCGGTGGTACCTGTGCGGGGGCCAAATCTGGGGTTGCGGGCGGCACAACGGTGACCTACGCATCCGGGTCCACGATACCTTCGGGCGCACCCGGGACTTGCACGATCACGGCGAACGTGACGAGCAGCACACCGGGAACGGTAACCAACACCATTGCTGCAGGTGCTTTGCAGACGAGCGTTGGTAACAACGCAGCAGCTGCTACCGCCAATCTGACGGTCAATTCACCCCCGGCGCTGACGGTAACCAAGAGCGCGACGCCGGCGGTGCTGGTGGTAGGTGCGACGGGTCAGGTGTACACGATCACGATTAATGTGGCCAATGGGCCGACGACGGCGGCGATCAACGTCAGTGACGTATTGCCGGCAGGGGTCACGACCAACGGAGCGATCACGGCGACGGGCGGCACCTTGAGTGGCTGTCCGGGGAGTGGGGCGACGAGTCTGGCGGCCTGCACGGTAGCCTCGGGCACCAATGGCCCGGTAGTGATCACGGTACCGGTGGCGGTGGCGGCGAATGCGGCGAACCCGACGGTGAACACGGCGACGGTGACCGGTGGCGGGGATCCGAACTGTACGGGCACGAACTGCTCGGGGACGACGACGAACCCGGTGATTGATGCGGTCAATGACGCGAGCACGGGTCAGCCTGGGCAGGCGGGGACGTTCAACGTCTCGACCAATGACAAATTCCCGGTGGGCTCGACGTTCACGCAGACGGCGACGACGTGTGTGCCGGCGGGGACGATGACGGGCGCTGTGGCGAACTTCACCTACCCGGGGACGACGGGCGCGAGCTGCACGGTGACGTACAGAGTGTGTGCACCGGCGCCGAACACGACGATCTGCGACACGGCGGTGTTGACGGTGACGGCGGGAGCCGCGCCGGCGCTGACGGTGACGAAGAGCGCCACACCGGCGGTGCTGGTGGTGGGTGGCACGGGTCAGGTCTACACGATCACGATCAGTGTGGCCAATGGGCCGACGACGGCGGCGATCAACGTCAGTGACGTATTGCCGGCAGGGGTCAGCACCAACGGAGCGATCACGGCGACGGGCGGGAGCTTGAGTGGCTGTCCGGCCAGTGGTGCGACGAGTCTGGCGGGCTGCACGGTAGCCTCGGGCACCAATGGTCCGGTGGTGATCACGGTACCGGTGGCGGTGGCGGCGAATGCGGCGAACCCGACGGTGAACACGGCGACGGTGACGGGTGGCGGAGATCCGACCTGCACGAACTGCTCGGGGACGACGACGAACCCGGTGATTGACGCGGTGAATGACGCGAGCACGGGTCAGCCTGGGCAGGCGGGGACGTTCAACGTCTCGACCAATGACAAATTCCCGGTGGGCTCGACGTTCACGCAGACGGCGACGACGTGTGTGCCGGCGGGGACGATGACGGGCGCTGTGGCGAACTTCACCTACCCGGGGACGACGGGCGCGAGCTGCACGGTGACGTACAGAGTGTGTGCACCGGCGCCGAACACGACGATCTGCGACACGGCGGTGTTGACGGTGACGGCGGGAGCCGCGCCGGCGCTGACGGTGACGAAGAGCGCCACACCGGCGGTGCTGGTGGTGGGTGGCACGGGTCAGGTCTACACGATCACGATCAGTGTGGCCAATGGGCCGACGACGGCGGCGATCAACGTCAGTGACGTATTGCCGGCAGGGGTCAGCACCAACGGAGCGATCACGGCGACGGGCGGGAGCTTGAGTGGCTGTCCGGCCAGTGGTGCGACGAGTCTGGCGGGCTGCACGGTAGCCTCGGGCACCAATGGTCCGGTGGTGATCACGGTACCGGTGGCGGTGGCGGCGAATGCGGCGAACCCGACGGTGAACACGGCGACGGTGACGGGTGGCGGGGATCCGACCTGCACGAACTGCTCGGGGACGACGACGAACCCGGTGATTGACGCGGTGAATGACGCGAGCACGGGTCAGCCTGGGCAGGCGGGGACGTTCAACGTCTCGACCAATGACAAATTCCCGGTGGGCTCGACGTTCACGCAGACGGCGACGACGTGTGTGCCGGCGGGGACGATGACGGGCGCTGTGGCGAACTTCACCTACCCGGGGACGACGGGCGCGAGCTGCACGGTGACGTACAGAGTGTGTGCACCGGCGCCGAACACGACGATCTGCGACACGGCGGTGTTGACGGTGACGGCGGGAGCCGCGCCGGCGCTGACGGTAACGAAGAGCGCGACCCCGGCGGTGCTGGTGGTGGGTGGCACGGGTCAGGTCTACACGATCACGATCAGTGTGGCCAATGGGCCGACGACGGCGGCGATCAACGTCAGTGACGTATTGCCGGCAGGGGTCAGCACCAACGGAGCGATCACGGCGACGGGCGGGAGCTTGAGTGGCTGTCCGGCCAGTGGTGCGACGAGTCTGGCGGGCTGCACGGTAGCCTCGGGCACCAATGGCCCGGTGGTGATCACGGTACCGGTGGCGGTGGCGGCGAATGCGGCGAACCCGACGGTGAACACGGCGACGGTGACGGGTGGCGGAGATCCGACCTGCACGAACTGCTCGGGGACGACGACGAACCCGGTGATTGACGCGGTGAATGACGCGAGCACGGGTCAGCCTGGGCAGGCGGGGACGTTCAACGTCTCGACCAATGACAAATTCCCGGTGGGCTCGACGTTCACGCAGACGGCGACGACGTGTGTGCCGGCGGGGACGATGACGGGCGCTGTGGCGAACTTCACCTACCCGGGGACGACGGGCGCGAGCTGCACGGTGACGTACAGAGTGTGTGCACCGGCGCCGAACACGACGATCTGCGACACGGCGGTGTTGACGGTGACGGCGGGAGCCGCGCCGGCGCTGACGGTGACGAAGAGCGCCACACCGGCGGTGCTGGTGGTGGGTGGCACGGGTCAGGTCTACACGATCACGATCAGTGTGGCCAATGGGCCGACGACGGCGGCGATCAACGTCAGTGACGTATTGCCGGCAGGGGTCAGCACCAACGGAGCGATCACGGCGACGGGCGGGAGCTTGAGTGGCTGTCCGGCCAGTGGTGCGACGAGTCTGGCGGGCTGCACGGTAGCCTCGGGCACCAATGGTCCGGTGGTGATCACGGTACCGGTGGCGGTGGCGGCGAATGCGGCGAACCCGACGGTGAACACGGCGACGGTGACGGGTGGCGGGGATCCGACCTGCACGAACTGCTCGGGGACGACGACGAACCCGGTGATTGACGCGGTGAATGACGCGAGCACGGGTCAGCCTGGGCAGGCGGGGACGTTCAACGTCTCGACCAATGACAAATTCCCGGTGGGCTCGACGTTCACGCAGACGGCGACGACGTGTGTGCCGGCGGGGACGATGACGGGCGCTGTGGCGAACTTCACCTACCCGGGGACGACGGGCGCGAGCTGCACGGTGACGTACAGCGTGTGCGCACCGGCGCCGAACACGACGATCTGCGACACGGCGGTGTTGACGGTGACGGCGGGAGCCGCGCCGGCGCTGACGGTGACGAAGAGCGCCACACCGGCGGTGCTGGTGGTGGGTGGCACGGGTCAGGTCTACACGATCACGATCAGTGTGGCCAATGGGCCGACGACGGCGGCGATCAACGTCAGTGACGTATTGCCGGCAGGGGTCAGCACCAACGGAGCGATCACGGCGACGGGCGGGAGCTTGAGTGGCTGTCCGGCCAGTGGTGCGACGAGTCTGGCGGGCTGCACGGTAGCCTCGGGCACCAATGGTCCGGTGGTGATCACGGTACCGGTGGCGGTGGCGGCGAATGCGGCGAACCCGACGGTGAACACGGCGACGGTGACGGGTGGCGGAGATCCGACCTGCACGAACTGCTCGGGGACGACGACGAACCCGGTGATTGACGCGGTGAATGACGCGAGCACGGGTCAGCCTGGGCAGGCGGGGACGTTCAACGTCTCGACCAATGACAAATTCCCGGTGGGCTCGACGTTCACGCAGACGGCGACGACGTGTGTGCCGGCGGGGACGATGACGGGCGCTGTGGCGAACTTCACCTACCCGGGGACGACGGGCGCGAGCTGCACGGTGACGTACAGAGTGTGTGCACCGGCGCCGAACACGACGATCTGCGACACGGCGGTGTTGACGGTGACGGCGGGAGCCGCGCCGGCGCTGACGGTAACGAAGAGCGCGACCCCGGCGGTGCTGGTGGTGGGTGGCACGGGTCAGGTCTACACGATCACGATCAGTGTGGCCAATGGGCCGACGACGGCGGCGATCAACGTCAGTGACGTATTGCCGGCAGGGGTCAGCACCAACGGAGCGATCACGGCGACGGGCGGGAGCTTGAGTGGCTGTCCGGCCAGTGGTGCGACGAGTCTGGCGGGCTGCACGGTAGCCTCGGGCACCAATGGCCCGGTGGTGATCACGGTACCGGTGGCGGTGGCGGCGAATGCGGCGAACCCGACGGTGAACACGGCGACGGTGACGGGTGGCGGAGATCCGACCTGCACGAACTGCTCGGGGACGACGACGAACCCGGTGATTGACGCGGTGAATGACGCGAGCACGGGTCAGCCTGGGCAGGCGGGGACGTTCAACGTCTCGACCAATGACAAATTCCCGGTGGGCTCGACGTTCACGCAGACGGCGACGACGTGTGTGCCGGCGGGGACGATGACGGGCGCTGTGGCGAACTTCACCTACCCGGGGACGACGGGCGCGAGCTGCACGGTGACGTACAGCGTGTGCGCACCGGCGCCGAACACGACGATCTGCGACACGGCGGTGTTGACGGTGACGGCGGGAGCCGCGCCGGCGCTGACGGTGACGAAGAGCGCCACACCGGCGGTGCTGGTGGTGGGTGGCACGGGTCAGGTCTACACGATCACGATCAGTGTGGCCAATGGGCCGACGACGGCGGCGATCAACGTCAGTGACGTATTGCCGGCAGGGGTCAGCACCAACGGAGCGATCACGGCGACGGGCGGGAGCTTGAGTGGCTGTCCGGCCAGTGGTGCGACGAGTCTGGCGGGCTGCACGGTAGCCTCGGGCACCAATGGTCCGGTGGTGATCACGGTACCGGTGGCGGTGGCGGCGAATGCGGCGAACCCGACGGTGAACACGGCGACGGTGACGGGTGGCGGAGATCCGACCTGCACGAACTGCTCGGGGACGACGACGAACCCGGTGATTGACGCGGTGAATGACGCGAGCACGGGTCAGCCTGGGCAGGCGGGGACGTTCAACGTCTCGACCAATGACAAATTCCCGGTGGGCTCGACGTTCACGCAGACGGCGACGACGTGTGTGCCGGCGGGGACGATGACGGGCGCTGTGGCGAACTTCACCTACCCGGGGACGACGGGCGCGAGCTGCACGGTGACGTACAGCGTGTGCGCACCGGCGCCGAACACGACGATCTGCGACACGGCGGTGTTGACGGTGACGGCGGGAGCCGCGCCGGCGCTGACGGTGACGAAGAGCGCCACACCGGCGGTGCTGGTGGTGGGTGGCACGGGTCAGGTCTACACGATCACGATCAGTGTGGCCAATGGGCCGACGACGGCGGCGATCAACGTCAGTGACGTATTGCCGGCAGGGGTCAGCACCAACGGAGCGATCACGGCGACGGGCGGGAGCTTGAGTGGCTGTCCGGCCAGTGGTGCGACGAGTCTGGCGGGCTGCACGGTAGCCTCGGGCACCAATGGCCCGGTGGTGATCACGGTACCGGTGGCGGTGGCGGCGAATGCGGCGAACCCGACGGTGAACACGGCGACGGTGACGGGTGGCGGAGATCCGACCTGCACGAACTGCTCGGGGACGACGACGAACCCGGTGATTGACGCGGTGAATGACGCGAGCACGGGTCAGCCTGGGCAGGCGGGGACGTTCAACGTCTCGACCAATGACAAATTCCCGGTGGGCTCGACGTTCACGCAGACGGCGACGACGTGTGTGCCGGCGGGGACGATGACGGGCGCTGTGGCGAACTTCACCTACCCGGGGACGACGGGCGCGAGCTGCACGGTGACGTACAGAGTGTGTGCACCGGCGCCGAACACGACGATCTGCGACACGGCGGTGTTGACGGTGACGGCGGGAGCCGCGCCGGCGCTGACGGTAACGAAGAGCGCGACCCCGGCGGTGCTGGTGGTGGGTGGCACGGGTCAGGTCTACACGATCACGATCAGTGTGGCCAATGGGCCGACGACGGCGGCGATCAACGTCAGTGACGTATTGCCGGCAGGGGTCAGCACCAACGGAGCGATCACGGCGACGGGCGGGAGCTTGAGTGGCTGTCCGGCCAGTGGTGCGACGAGTCTGGCGGGCTGCACGGTAGCCTCGGGCACCAATGGCCCGGTGGTGATCACGGTACCGGTGGCGGTGGCGGCGAATGCGGCGAACCCGACGGTGAACACGGCGACGGTGACGGGTGGCGGAGATCCGACCTGCACGAACTGCTCGGGGACGACGACGAACCCGGTGATTGACGCGGTGAATGACGCGAGCACGGGTCAGCCTGGGCAGGCGGGGACGTTCAACGTCTCGACCAATGACAAATTCCCGGTGGGCTCGACGTTCACGCAGACGGCGACGACGTGTGTGCCGGCGGGGACGATGACGGGCGCTGTGGCGAACTTCACCTACCCGGGGACGACGGGCGCGAGCTGCACGGTGACGTACAGAGTGTGTGCACCGGCGCCGAACACGACGATCTGCGACACGGCGGTGTTGACGGTGACGGCGGGAGCCGCGCCGGCGCTGACGGTGACGAAGAGCGCCACACCGGCGGTGCTGGTGGTGGGTGGCACGGGTCAGGTCTACACGATCACGATCAGTGTGGCCAATGGGCCGACGACGGCGGCGATCAACGTCAGTGACGTATTGCCGGCAGGGGTCAGCACCAACGGAGCGATCACGGCGACGGGCGGGAGCTTGAGTGGCTGTCCGGCCAGTGGTGCGACGAGTCTGGCGGGCTGCACGGTAGCCTCGGGCACCAATGGTCCGGTGGTGATCACGGTACCGGTGGCGGTGGCGGCGAATGCGGCGAACCCGACGGTGAACACGGCGACGGTGACGGGTGGCGGGGATCCGACCTGCACGAACTGCTCGGGGACGACGACGAACCCGGTGATTGACGCGGTGAATGACGCGAGCACGGGTCAGCCTGGGCAGGCGGGGACGTTCAACGTCTCGACCAATGACAAATTCCCGGTGGGCTCGACGTTCACGCAGACGGCGACGACGTGTGTGCCGGCGGGGACGATGACGGGCGCTGTGGCGAACTTCACCTACCCGGGGACGACGGGCGCGAGCTGCACGGTGACGTACAGCGTGTGCGCACCGGCGCCGAACACGACGATCTGCGACACGGCGGTGTTGACGGTGACGGCGGGAGCCGCGCCGGCGCTGACGGTGACGAAGAGCGCCACACCGGCGGTGCTGGTGGTGGGTGGCACGGGTCAGGTCTACACGATCACGATCAGTGTGGCCAATGGGCCGACGACGGCGGCGATCAACGTCAGTGACGTATTGCCGGCAGGGGTCAGCACCAACGGAGCGATCACGGCGACGGGCGGGAGCTTGAGTGGCTGTCCGGCCAGTGGTGCGACGAGTCTGGCGGGCTGCACGGTAGCCTCGGGCACCAATGGTCCGGTGGTGATCACGGTACCGGTGGCGGTGGCGGCGAATGCGGCGAACCCGACGGTGAACACGGCGACGGTGACGGGTGGCGGAGATCCGACCTGCACGAACTGCTCGGGGACGACGACGAACCCGGTGATTGACGCGGTGAATGACGCGAGCACGGGTCAGCCTGGGCAGGCGGGGACGTTCAACGTCTCGACCAATGACAAATTCCCGGTGGGCTCGACGTTCACGCAGACGGCGACGACGTGTGTGCCGGCGGGGACGATGACGGGCGCTGTGGCGAACTTCACCTACCCGGGGACGACGGGCGCGAGCTGCACGGTGACGTACAGCGTGTGTGCACCGGCGCCGAACACGACGATCTGCGACACGGCGGTGTTGACGGTGACGGCGGGAGCCGCGCCAGATTTGACGCCGACGTTCACTTTCGGCAGCACGTCGTACACGGTTGGTCAGACGCGGGAAGTGATCATCAACATCAATGAGATCAACGGAGTAACGACTGCAGGGCCGGTAACGTTCTTTGTGCCACAGCCACAGGGTGTTGCGTTTGATGACTACGTGTTCAACCCGACCCAGACCAATGCGACGACGCTGTCGGGTAGCCCGGCGGTGGACAACGTCAACTGGACCGCGTTCGACAACGGTGTCGGCCTCGTATTCACTCTCAAGGATGCGACGCCTGGCGTTCCGCTAACGGTTCCTGCCAATGGGCGGCGACGCATTGTGATTCAGACGACCGCGCGAGACCCGGGAGGCAAGGGCGCGATCACGGTAAACATTCAGGCTAACTCAGGCGGCGAGTTGCGCACCAACAACAACGTTGTTGTGCTGCTGACCTCGGTGCAGCGATAAGGGCGGGCCAGAACATGAAAAACAATGCCACCATGCTGATCACACGATTGATTGCCCACACGGGTGTCGCCGCCCGCAAGTATCTGGCTTCCAGTGTTGTAGTGCTTGCCGGCGCGCTGTCGGGTGTCTCCGCACATGCCCAGTTCGCGGAACCGGCGCTTTCCACGGCGGCGTTTTTCCCGATACGCACGCCGATCGGAACGACGTCGGAGTTGCGCTTTACCTTCGTCAACTCCGGAAGTACGCCAATTCCTGCGAATTCCATCGAACTGGCGATTTGTCCCGCGTTTAACTACTACACGTCGGCAGGGGCGCCGTTCGGACCTCTGGCAAGCTCATTCACCTGGACTCCACCCGGACCGACCGATGATGATTGCTGGCGTGGCATCAACAACGTTGCCATTGGTGCGCTGTTGGGTGGGCAGATTCGCCTAACCTACAACGCAAACGCGCTCACAGCCGGCCCGGAGCTGACCAACATCAACGTTCAGTTGATTGCCAATTTCGGGGCATTCGAGAATGCAACGGGCAATGACAACCTGCAGCCGGAGCTGGAAATTACTCCAGTTCCGACACTATCAGTCGCCAAGGTCGCCAGCGTGACGACAGCGTCGAGTGGCGACACCTACACCTACACCCTGCGCGTCAGCAACGGCGGCCCTGGTGCCAGCCGGCAGGGTACGGTCATCACCGACACTGTGCCTTCCGGGGTGACTATCAACAGTCTGGTCAACGGGAGCGGTTGGGTCTGCACACCGACTTCAGCGGTGGGGCCAGCGACTATTTCATGTACCAAGGCTGCTGGCGTTGCAATTGGCGCTACCAACGAAACTGTTGTCACGCTCAATGCCACCAAGACCGGCAGTGGTAGCGTGACCAATCTGGCCACGGTGACCAGTGGTGATCCGGCATGTACAGCGACGACCCCGCCTGTGCGCTGCTCTGCGACGGCGACGGTAGATGAAAGTCTGCCCGCGCTCACGGTCACGAAGACGGTAGGCAGTTCGCCGCTGGTCGTAGGGGTTCCGAATAGCTACACGCTTGCGGTGCAGAACACGGGTAATGCGGCGACGACAGCGGTGAGCACGATCACGGACACGATCCCGGCGGGTTTGACCATCGGGACGTTGCCGGCGGGTTGTTCGTCGGCGGGACAGACGGTGACCTGCACGGTAGCCGCTGGTCTGGCGGTAAATGGCTCGGCGAGCTTCGTGATACCGGTGACGGCAACGCTGTCTGCGGGCAATCCGGTGGTGAACACAGCCACGGTCAGCGGCGGTGGTGATCCGGGCTGTCCGGCGGCAGCGCGTTGCAGCTCAACGACGACGACACCGTTGAATGCACCGCAACTGACGGTAACGAAGACCGCAAGCGCGGCATCGTTTGTAGTCGGTGTACCAGCCAGTTACACACTGCAACTGAGCAACACGGGTACGGCAGCGACGACGGCGGTGACCACGATCACCGACACCATCCCAACCGGGCTGACGATTGGCACCTTGCCAGCGGGTTGCACTGCAGCGGGGCAGACGGTCACCTGCACAGTGGCTGCAGGCTTGGCGGCTGGTGGTAGCACGAGTTTCGTGATTCCGGTGACACCGACGCTGGCGGCGACGCCGTCAGTGACGAACACGGCGACGGCGAGCGGTGGTGGCGACAGCACCTGTCCGGCGGCGGCGCGCTGTTCCGGCACGGTGACTACGCCGGTTAATGCTCCCCAACTCACCGTCACCAAGACGGCAAGCGTTGCAAGCGCGCCGGCCAACGGCACCTTTACCTACACGATTGTGGTGAGCAACGCCGGAACGGCAGCTTCCAGCGCCGGCACCGTAGTTACCGATCAGGTGCCGGCCGGGGTCAATATCACGGGTCTCGCCGCAGGAGCGGGATGGAACTGCACGCCCACGACTGCAAGCGGTCCGGCGACGATCAGTTGCACCAAGGCCGCAGGTGTTGGCGCTGGGGTCAGCAATGAGCCTGTGGTGACGCTGAATGCCACCAAAACATCTACGGGCAGCGTGGCCAACACTGCGACCGTCACCAGCGGCGATCCAGCCTGCGTGGCGCCATTGCCGGCGCGCTGCACCAGCACGGTCACCGTCACTGATGCGAGCCAACCCAATCTGGTCGTGAACAAGTCCGCCAGCGTGGCGAGCGGTGCCGCTGGCACCAGCTTCACTTACACCATCGTGGTCAGCAACACCGGCCCTGTCGGATCCGCCTCCAACACCAGCATCGTTGACGCGGTGCCGGCCGGGATCAGCATTACCGGTCTCGTCAATGGCTCCGGCTGGACTTGCACACCGGGCACAACTACCGGACCTGCCAGCATTACCTGCACCAAGTCGGCGGGAGTTGCAGCGCTGACCAACAACGAAACCGTAGTCACGTTGAGTGCGACGAAGACGGTGACCGGTAGTGTTACCAACACGGCAAATGTGACCAGCGGCGATCCCGCGTGCGTGGCACCGCTGCCCGCCCGCTGTACCAGCACTGTTACGGTGGCCGATGCGGCCGACATGGCCAGCACGGTGGTCTGTACGCCGGATCCGGCGACGGTTGGGGCGACGGTCTCCTGTGCGGTGACCTGTACCAACGTCAGCACCGTGACAGCGCTGGGAGCGACGTGTTCGGTGACGAACGCGGCGAGCTTGCCGGCTGGGGCGACGGTGGTGTGTCCGAACGCGACGGCGCCGGTGGATGTAGCGGCGGGCAGCAGCCTGGGCTGCAACGTGATCTTCACGGCGACGGCACCGGGGACGGTGACGGTGAACTCGACGACGGGCGCGACGAACGAGCCGTCGGGAGCGTTGGGCAACAACAACGGCACCGACACGGTCGCGATCATTGCGCCGCCGACTGGATCGGACATGGTGAGCACGGTAAGCTGCACGCCGACGCCAGGGGTGGTGGGCTCTCCGATCACCTGTACGGCGATCTGCGAGAACGTCGGCACGGTCACGGCGACGGCGGCGAGCTGCTCGATCAACACCAGCGGGTTGCCGGGGGCGCCGGTGGCGAGCTGCTCGCCGAGCGCGAACGTCGCGCCTGGCGGCACGCTGGCCTGCACGGTGAGCTTCACGCCGACAGTGGCGGGATCGATCACGGTGCCGGCGACGACCAGCGCGAGCAACGAGGTGCTGACCAGCAACAACGACTCGAGCACGGTGGTGCCGGTGAATGGTCCATCTGCGGGAGCAGACATGACCAGCACGGTGAGCTGTGTACCGAACCCGGCGAACGCGGGGGCCACGGTGACGTGCACGGTGACGTGTACGAACGTGGGCAATGCGGCGGCGACGGGCGCGTTCTGTCAGGTAACGAACGCAGCGGGTCTGCCGGGTAACCCGACGCCGGCGTGTTCGCCGAGCGGCACGGTGGCCGTGGGTGGCACGCTGAGCTGCACGGTGAGCTTCACGGCGACGGGCAGCCTGATTGCGGTACAGGGTGGCACGGGGGCGACGAACGACGTCAACGGTGGGACTGACCCGACGGCGGGCAACAACCCCTCCGTGACCCCAGTCTCGGTGAACGCGGCGGCAGACATGGCGGCCACGTTCAGCAACCTGCCGACAGTAGTGGCACCGGGGCAGAGCTACACGGGCCTGACGCTGACCTGTACCAACGTTGGCCAATCGACGGCGACAGCAGCAAGCTGCGCCCCGAGCGCCGATGTGGGCACGGTGAGCAACGTGGTGTGCACGCCGACGCCGCCGACCGCCGTTGATGTAGGCAACAGCATCAGCTGCACGTTCGACTACAGCGCACCGGCCAACCCGCCGAGCAGCGATGTGGTGGCCACGGCAGTCACCTTCACGGGCAGCACCAACGCCAGCAACGACGGCAACACGGGCAACAACACGGCCACTGGCAGTGCCGCCATCATTGACGCGGTGAATGACACGGGTGGAGTGGGCTCGACAGCGGGCGGCACGGTCGCCATCCTCACCAACGACCAGCTGGGAGGCACGAGCAACCCGACGGTGGGAGCCGGTGGCATTACGGCGCCGACCATTGTTGTGGGACCGGGCACCACATTGCCTGGAGCCAGCATCAACGGCAGCAACCAGGTCGTGGTTCCGGCCGGCACGGCGCCGGGCAGCTACACGGTGCAATACCAGATCTGCGCGCAGGCGGTACCGACGGCATGTGACACCGCGATCGTCACGATCGTGGTCTCTGACACCAGTGCCGACATGGTCAGCGCCATCACGGTGCCGGCGGTAGCGGCGCCGGGCAGCACGGTCACGGGCAGCATTGTGTGTACCAACAACGGGCCGGCAGTGGCGACGAGCGCCACCTGTGTGGCCAGTGGAGTGGGTGTCAGCACGGGGGCCTGTGTGGCGAGTGCGGGCACGGCGGCCAGTTTGCCGGTAGGCGCCACGCTGACCTGTCCGGTCACGATCGTGATGCCGGGCACGGCGGGAGGTGGCGACACGCCGGAGACGGCGGTGGCGGTCACGGGCACGACGGGTGCGAGCAACGAGACGGTGACTGGCAACAACGGCAGCAATGGCTCGGTGGCCATCATTGACGCGGTGAATGACACGGGTGGAGTGGGCTCGACAGCGGGCGGCACGGTCGCCATCCTCACCAACGACCAGCTGGGAGGCACGAGCAACCCGACGGTGGGAGCCGGTGGCATTACGGCGCCGACCATTGTTGTGGGACCGGGCACCACATTGCCTGGAGCCAGCATCAACGGCAGCAACCAGGTCGTGGTTCCGGCCGGCACGGCGCCGGGCAGCTACACGGTGCAATACCAGATCTGCGCGCAGGCGGTACCGACGGCATGTGACACCGCGATCGTCACGATCGTGGTCTCTGACACCAGTGCCGACATGGTCAGCGCCATCACGGTGCCGGCGGTAGCGGCGCCGGGCAGCACGGTCACGGGCAGCATTGTGTGTACCAACAACGGGCCGGCAGTGGCGACGAGCGCCACCTGTGTGGCCAGTGGAGTGGGTGTCAGCACGGGGGCCTGTGTGGCGAGTGCGGGCACGGCGGCCAGTTTGCCGGTAGGCGCCACGCTGACCTGTCCGGTCACGATCGTGATGCCGGGCACGGCGGGAGGTGGCGACACGCCGGAGACGGCGGTGGCGGTCACGGGCACGACGGGTGCGAGCAACGAGACGGTGACTGGCAACAACGGCAGCAATGGCTCGGTGGCCATCATTGACGCGGTGAACGACAACCTGGGCAGTATTGGTGGTGTCGCGGGTGGCACGACGGCGACGTCGGTGCTGGGCAACGACACGGTGGGTGTTGCCGGGGCAGCGCTCACGCCGTCGGCCAACGTCACGCTGACACCGGGAACGGTCAGCACGCCGCCGGCGACAGGCAGCATCGTGATGAACGCCAACGGCACCATCACGGTGGCAGCGAACACCACACCGGGCACGTACACGGTGCCGTACACGATCTGCGCCAATCCGGCGGTGACGCCTGCGGCGTGCGACAACGCCACGGCCACGGTCACGGTAGGTACGCAGGCCGACATGGCCAGCACGGTGGTCTGTACGCCGGATCCGGCGACGGTTGGGGCGACGGTTTCCTGTGCGGTGACCTGTACCAACGTGGGCTCGGCAACGGCGCTGGGAGCGACGTGTTCGGTGACGAACGCGGCGAGCTTGCCGGCTGGGGCGACGGTGGTGTGTCCGAACGCGACGGCGCCGGTGGATGTAGCGGCGGGCAGCAGCCTGGGCTGCAACGTGATCTTCACGGCGACGGCACCGGGGACGGTGACGGTGAACTCGACGACGGGCGCGACGAACGAGCCGTCGGGAGCGTTGGGCAACAACAACGGCACCGACACGGTCGCGATCATTGCGCCGCCGACTGGATCGGACATGGTGAGCACGGTAAGCTGCACGCCGACGCCAGGGGTGGTGGGCTCTCCGATCACCTGTACGGCGATCTGCGAGAACGTCGGCACGGTCACGGCGACGGCGGCGAGCTGCTCGATCAACACCAGCGGGTTGCCGGGGGCGCCGGTGGCGAGCTGCTCGCCGAGCGCGAACGTCGCGCCTGGCGGCACGCTGGCCTGCACGGTGAGCTTCACGCCGACAGTGGCGGGATCGATCACGGTGCCGGCGACGACCAGCGCGAGCAACGAGGTGCTGACCAGCAACAACGACTCGAGCACGGTGGTGCCGGTGAATGGTCCATCTGCGGGAGCAGACATGACCAGCACGGTGAGCTGTGTACCGAACCCGGCGAACGCGGGGGCCACGGTGACGTGCACGGTGACGTGTACGAACGTGGGCAATGCGGCGGCGACGGGCGCGTTCTGTCAGGTAACGAACGCAGCGGGTCTGCCGGGTAACCCGACGCCGGCGTGTTCGCCGAGCGGCACGGTGGCCGTGGGTGGCACGCTGAGCTGCACGGTGAGCTTCACGGCGACGGGCAGCCTGATTGCGGTACAGGGTGGCACGGGGGCGACGAACGACGTCAACGGTGGGACTGACCCGACGGCGGGCAACAACCCCTCCGTGACCCCAGTCTCGGTGAACACCGTTGCCGATCTGGCTGTGCAGAAGAACGGTCCGGCCAGTGTGCCGGGTGGCAGTCCGGTCGTCTACACGATCACGTTGATCAACAACGGCTTTGCCGCGGCAGACGGCGCCACCTTCGTCGATACGCTTCCGGCGGGCTTGACCGGTGTCACCGCAACATGCACCGGCACTGGCGGCGCCGGCACCAGCCCGTGCGTCAATGTGTCGCTGAACGTGACGGGCAGTAGCGTCACCGGTGCCATCCCGGTCTTCCCGTCCGGTGGCAGTGTGCTGATTACGGTTCAGGGTACTGCTCCGGCCAATGGCACGCTGGTGAACGTTGTAACCATCACTGCGCCCGCAGGCATCTCCGACTCGGATCCGAGCAACAACACCAGCTCGGTCACAACACGCGTCGGTACGCCGGTGCAGCAGGCGGACGTCGCGGTGACCAAGGTTGGTACACAGGCTGTCGCAGCCTCAGGTGTCATCCGGTACGTCATTGATGTGGTTAACGCCGGACCGGCGCCCGCCAACGGCGCGCTGTTTACCGACAATGTGCCGGGTGCCATCACTGGTGTGACGTGGACCTGCACTGCGGGTGGTGGAGCGGTCTGTCCGGCAGCCACGGGCAGCGGCAATGCCATCACCCAGATCATCGCGACATTCCCGATGAACGGGCGCTTGCGCTATGTCGTGACTGGCACTGCACCGGGCACAGCGACAACTTTGGTCAACACGGCGACGGTCGCTAACCCGTCTGGCCTGACCGACCCGGATCCGAGCAACAACAGCAGCACCATTACGACGGCGGTTATTACGGCGCCGATACCGGTAGCCAATCTTGCCATCTCGAAGATTGGTCCCGCGACGGTGCTGCCTGGTGGTCAGGTGCGCT
This sequence comes from Casimicrobium huifangae, assembly GCF_009746125.1. NCBI lineage: Bacteria > Pseudomonadati > Pseudomonadota > Betaproteobacteria > Casimicrobiaceae > Casimicrobium > Casimicrobium huifangae. The sequence continues at coordinate 3,648,293 of NZ_CP041352.1, read as the reverse complement.
ACACCATTGTGGCCATCAACAATGGCCCGGCGGCGGCGAATGGCGCGGTGATTACCGACACCTTCCCGACCGCAGTGTCGGGGTTGAGCTGGACATGTGCGGCCGCCTACGGCGCAACCTGTGGCGTAGCCTCAGGTGTCGGCAATCTCAACCTGACCTTGCCAAGCTTCCCGGCAGGCGGTCAAGTGACGATTACGGCTACGGGCACTGCGCCGGCCTCGGGTACGTTCCAGAACAGTGCCCGCGTTGTCTCGCCAAGCGATGTGATCGACCCGGATCCCACCGACAACATCGGCGGCCCGGTGGTGACCACGGTGCTCCTGGCGCCGGCGGATCTGGTGACCACAGTGACCATTGCACCGACCACACCGGCGCCCGGACAGCCGATTGTGGCGACGGTCACCATGGGCAACATCGGGCCCAGCCCGGCCGGCAATGCGGTGGTCACACTGCAGTTGCCACCAGGCAGCACCTTGGTGGTACCGTCGGCTGGTGGTGTCTACAACCCGGTCACCGGCATCGTTACCTGGCCAGTCATCCCGTATGTGCCGGCCAACACCAATCCGATCGTGACCTACACGGTCACCTTCGTTCCGCCGGCGAACGGTGGCACCTTGACCTCGACGGTCGGGACGCCAGATCCGGAGATCACACTGGTGAACAATCCGTCCACGGTGACGCTGTCTATCCTGGCGCTCGATGAGCCCAAGCAGATTCCGGTCACGCCGTGGTGGTTGCTGATGTTGATGCTGGGCGTGGCGGGCTTGCTGCCGCTGAGCCGCCGCCAAACGGCGAAGTAGCAGCGGGTCAAACACGGCCCCTCGGGGTCATGTGAGACACACTTGAAAACCGGGCTGCGCGCCCGGTTTTTTTTTGCACAGCGTCGTTCCATTGGGGCGAACGTAAAATCCATCACTCAAAGAACCGCCCTGCCGTAAAGCAGCACCGATCATGACCGTCGAAGATCTCATCAGCCAACTCAAACCCGCCATCGCTTCTGCGCGCGGCAAGGTAGACGAACTTCGGGGGTTACTTTGAGTACGACAAAAAGTCGCAACGCCTGCTTGAACTGAACGCGGAGCTCGAAGATCCGAAGGTCTGGGACGATGCCAATCGTGCCCGAGAGCTGGGCCGCGAAAAACGCCTGATCGATGGCGTGATCGAGAACATCAGCAGACTTACGACCGAGTCCCAGGGGGCTGCCGAGTTGCTCGAACTTGCCGAGATGGAGGGTGATGAAGCAACGCTGCTGAGCCTGAAGGCAGACGTTGACAAGATCACGGCCATCCTCGCTGATCTTGAGTTCAAGCGTATGTTCTCCGGTGAGCAGGACGAGTCAAACTGCTTCCTCGACATCAACGCTGGCTCCGGCGGCACCGAGGCGCAGGACTGGGCACAGATGCTGTTCCGCATGTATTGCCGGTACGGTGAGCGCAAGGGCTTCAAAGTAGAGGTGCAGGACGAGTCGGAGGGCGACGTCGCCGGTCTCAAAAGCGCCTCGATCAAGATTTCCGGCGACTATGCCTACGGCTATCTGCGCACCGAGACGGGTATCCATCGTCTTGTTCGCAAGAGTCCGTTCGACAGCAACGCGCGCCGGCATACATCATTTGCATCGGTATTCGTCTACCCCGAAGTTGACGATTCCATCGAGATCGACATCAATCCCGCCGACGTGCGCACCGATACCTTCCGTGCCAGCGGAGCTGGTGGCCAGCACATCAACAAGACCGACTCTGCCGTCCGCCTGACGCACATCCCGACGGGCATCGTCGTGCAATGCCAGGACGGCCGCAGCCAGCACACCAACCGCGATGTGGCATGGAAGCGCCTGCGCTCGCGCCTCTACGAGCACGAACTGCGCAAACGCATGGAGGCGCAGCAGAAACTGGAAGACACCAAGAGCGACATCGGCTGGGGGCACCAGATCCGCAGCTACGTGCTTGACCAGTCGCGTATCAAGGATTTGCGTACCGGCTACGAAGTCGGCAATACCGGGGCCGTCCTTGACGGCGATCTCGACGGCTTCATCGAAGCATCGCTGAAGGCTGGTGCCGACCTCGCCGCTGGCGGCAAGGGAGAGGAATAGTGCCGGCCATCGAGCATCCGCGCTTACTCAATTTGCCGCTGCGGCTCGAGGGCGAGAAAGTCGTTCTGCGACCGTACGCGCCCGGAGACGGCGAGCGCTTCTTTGCGGCGCTGGAGGAAGACCGCACCGACCTTGATCGCTGGATGGCATGGCCGGCAAGCCAGCACAGAACAGCAGACGAGGCCGAATCCTACGTGCGCAACATGGCCGGCAAATGGCTTACCCGCGACGCGTTGATCATGGGCATCTTCTCGAAGGACGAGCAGACCTTGTACGGCGGTACCGGTTTTCACGGTTTCGACTGGAAAGTGCCGTCACTGGAAATCGGCTGGTTCCTGCGCAAGAGCGCACGCGGTCAGGGTATCGCGACTGAGGCGATCCGTCTTTGCTGCGAGCTTGCGTTTGAGCACATTGGCGCCAACCGCGTCTGGGGCACGATTGACGTGCTCAACGAGGCAAGCTGGCGCGCAGCCGAGCGCGCCGGATTCACGCGCGAGGCGCATCTGCGTGGCGAATGCCGCGATCATCATGGCGTGGTGCGCGACACCTTTGTCTACGCGATGCTGGCCAGGGAGTGGGTCACAGGGTGATCAGCTTACTGCGAAAAAGCCCATCCGAACTGGGCTCAAAGCAGCAAATCGTCTAAAGTCGATATTTCCTGTTTCCGCCCAGCGAGCCCCGTGCGAATGCGGCTCTTCGCACAAAGCCAATGACCCGCAGGCACTGGCAATCGCTCTTTCTCCCCCGCGACTAACCGCCCTTCGCGTAAACCACGTCACGCAGGAACAGCGAAATCTGCGGCACATACGTGATCACCATCAGACAGGTCAGCACCACCAGCACGAACGGCACCAGTTGCGTAATGATGCGGTCGAGCGAGATCCGGGCCACCGTGCAGGCGGCGAACAGGTTCACCCCGAACGGCGGCGTGATCATGCCCAGTGCGAGATTGACCACCATCACGATGCCAAAGTGCACCGGATCGATGCCAAAGTGCACGGCGACCGGCGCCAGAATTGGCGCCAGTACGATGATCGCGGCGCTGGTTTCGATGAACATGCCAATCACAAACAACGCGGCGTTGACGCCGAGCAGAAACAGCATCGGGCTCTGCAACCATTCCTTGAGGAAATGCCCGATCGCGTCCGGCACACCCGCGCGGGTGATCAGATAGGCAAATAGCCCGGCGTTGGCAATGATGAACATGATCACCGACGACGACAGCGTGCTCTTGCGAAAAATCGGCAGCAGGTCGCGCAGGCCAATCTCGCGGTACACCACCATGCCGACGAACAGCGCGTAGACCACGGCCACCGCCGAAGCCTCGGTCGGCGTGAACACACCACCGTAGATGCCGCCGAGGATGATCACCGGCATCATCAGCGCATAGGCAGCGCGGCCATTGAGGCTGGCGCGCAGCTTCGGAATCAGCGAAAGGACAATGAAGTAAAGCGTGAACATCACGACGCCCACCATATCCGTGTAGCGGTCAAACGACTGCTCGTCATGACCGGTGCCGAACAGCGCCGGACCGACAACCTTGTTGCCCAGCACCAGCAGCGCGATGCCACCACCAATCAGCGCGAAATCGGCGAACGCAGAAGACAACGGCAGCTTGCCGTCGCCATCCTGCTTGCCCCAGCCTTTGCGTTTGCAGAGGAGGTAGACATAGAGCATCAGTCCGCCGCCAATCAGAAAGCCGGGCCCAAAGCCCGCGATGAACAGCTCACCAATCGAAATTTCGGCCGACACACCGTAGAGGATCATCGGAATCGACGGCGGGATGATCACGCCCAGCTCGGCGCTGGTTGCCTGCAGCGCAGCAGCCCAGTTGGTCGGGTAGCCGTGCTTGATCAGCGCCGGAATGAGAATGGCGCCGATGGCGAAGGTGGTTGCTACTGACGATCCTGATACCGCAGCGAAGATCATGCAGGTCAGCACGCAGGTCATCGGCAGGCCGCCCTGCACGCCGCCGACGATGCTCTTGGCAAAGTTAACCAGGCGCCGCGAGATGCCGCCGGTCTCCATCAGGTTACCGGCGAGGATGAAGAACGGAATCGCGGCCAGCGGGAACTTGTTGATGGAGGAGAACATCTCCTTCACCGACACCAGCATGTTGACGTTCCCGATGTAAATGCCGAACACGGCAGCGAGCCCGATGGATACGGCGACCGAGATGGTGAGTGCAAAGCACAGCACCATCGTGATGAGCATGGCGGTAGACAAGGTGTGCGCGTCCTATTGTGCGGTTTCGAGCTCGAGCCGCTTCGGGTCGAGGAAATTGCCGACAATGCCCAGCACGGCAAACAGCCCGCCCACCGGCATCGCAATGTAGGCCCAGAACATTGAATAGTCTTCGAGGCCAATGATCGTCTGCACGCGGCCGCGCTGCGAATAGTCCCAACCGACAATGATGATCACCGCGATCAGCAGCAGTGACGCCAGCATCACTACCGCATCCAGCACCCGCTTGTGGCGATCACTGGCCCAGCGGTAAAGCACATCCACGCTCACCATCGCGCCCTGGCGAAACGCCATCGGGATGCCCATGAACACCATCCAGATCAGCGAGAAGCGGATCAGCACTTCGGTCCACTCGGCGGGCTTTTCCAGCACGAATCGCGTGAGAATCTGAAACACACCGAGCCCAGCCGCCATCGCCAGCATGGCACAGGCGAAATACATCGACAGCGCCGTCGTCGCACGCTCCAGGCGCAGAAACATTTGTTTCATGATCTCCCCTTTTGCCTGATTGTAAGAAGCGCTGGCTGTCGGGTTGACTGCATCGAGGCCGATGCGTTCCGAAAAGCACGAAGCCCGCACGGGCGGGCTTCATGTTCGCAATCGGCCCGCACGGACGGGCTTCTAACGTTGCTTCGACCCGCATGGGCGGGCCTCCCGAGTATCGACGGTCGCTAACTACTTCACCGCGCGGATACGATCAATGTTCGCCTTGCCGAACTGCTTTTCGAACTCGGCGTTAACCGGGCCAAGCGCCGAGACGAACTTCGCCTTGTCGACGTCAATGACCTGCATGCCCTTCGAGCGCAGCTCGGCAACGCCCTTGGCATCGTCTTCGTCCACGCGTGCACGGTTGGCCTTGACAGCCTCCTTGGCGGCGTCGAGGAATATTTGCTTGTCGGCAGCAGAGAGCTTGTCAAAGGCCGCCTTGTTCATCAGGAAAATCGCGGGTGAATAGACGTGACCGGTGAGCGACAGATGCTTCTGAACCTGCTCGAACTTCGCGGCCATGATTACCGACAGCGGATTCTCCTGGCCATCCACCGTACCCTGCTGCAGCGCAGTGAACACTTCGGGGAACGCCATCGGCGTGGTCACGATGCCGAAGCCCTTGTAGGCCGCAATGTGCACCGGGTTCTCCATCGTGCGCATCTTCAGGCCTTTCAGGTCCTCCGGTGCGTTGACGGCCCGCTTGTTGTTGGTCATATGGCGCACGCCGTTCTCGCCCCAGGCCAGCGCCTTGAAGCCCTTGGCTTCGAATTTGGCCAGCATCTCCTGGCCGATCGGGCCGTCGAGCACCGCGCGGGCATGCGCCTTGTCACGGAACAGGAACGGGATGTCGAGGATACGTGCCTCGGGCACGAAGTTCGGCACCGGGCCGGTGGAGGTGAAAGTCAGCTCCTGGGTGCCCAGTTGCACTGCTTCGATCGACTCGCGCTCGCCACCGAGCGAACCCGAATAGAACGGCTGAATCTTGATGCGGCCATTGGTGCGCTTCTCCACTTCCTTCGCCATCGTGTCGATGGCGATACCCTGATGCGAGTTCTGTGCGACCGAAATGCTGATCTTCATTTGCGCCCAGGCGCCCTGCGACAGGGTGAGCGCGGCGGCGACGCCGATTGCCGAAGCAATAGCTTTCAATTTCATGAGTCCTCCTTGTGTTCGTACGGTATTCGTGTCGTGATGATGCGTTTGCCACGCCAGATACCGGCAGACCGGTCCGGCGCGCGACTGCCGAAGCGTAACGCAATCGAAGGCGCGGCCGCCGACTAAACTTCATTAGCAATAACCCGGCTTGCCACCACAATCATCGCACCTGCCGCATCATGACCAGTCTTCCACTTTGGGCCCAGACCGCCGGCCTCCTGATCCTGTCCAACGTCTTCATGACCTTTGCCTGGTACGGGCATCTGAAGAATCTGGCCAGCAAACCGTGGTGGATCGCCGCGCTGGTGAGCTGGGGTATTGCGCTGTTCGAATACCTGCTGCAGGTGCCGGCAAATCGGCTCGGCGCTACCGAGTTTTCGATCGCGCAACTGAAGATCATGCAGGAGGTGATCACGCTCGCGGTGTTCGTGCCGTTCGCGGTGTACTACATGAACCAGCCGGTCAAGCTGGATTTTCTGTGGGCGGGGTTGTGTTTGCTCGGGGCGGTTTACTTTGTGTTCCGGGGCGCGTAGACGTCCGCCAGCGTCGCCTGCTAGGCGTGCAGTATCCGCCCACCGGCGAATGACCAGTTCTCCCAGCCGACTTCCTTGAACACCACCATGACCTGTTCGGTATCGATGCCACCGGCCATGAGCCGCGCCATCAGATCGGCGAGCAGCGCACGCTTCACCTTCACGCTGCGCCCGACTGACCAGAGAATTTCGATCAGCAGAAAGTTGTCACTACGGGCGCCCGCAACATCGGGATAGCCCGGGTCGATGCGGACATTGTCCGGCGCAAGCTCGATGACGCGCTGAAAGCGGTCAGCCGCCGGCACGCCCACGCTGACCAGCGCAGCATGAATGGCATCAAGTACGACGGATTTGCAATCGGCGCTTTGCGGCTTGCAGGTGGTGAGGGTGACCAGCGGCATCATTCACCTCCGCAGACTTGTGGCTTTGGCGAGCGACGAAGCCAGTGGGCAACTGCGCGCCAGAATTCGCGGTGAAATTGCAGGCGCTCTGCATAGGGCGGGACGGCGTAGTAAGACATGAGTTTCTCCTCAAGGGATGTTTCGCGCATTCGCGACGCCCCGAACAATAGGCTGCCGTCGCACATCCGGAAACGATCTGTGGTGCAATTCGCTTTTGCAATTTCTGCAAAAGCAGACTGAGGCTGGGAATCGCATGAATCTTGACGACCTGCGGCTGTTCGTACGGGTGGCAGAGTTGGGCACGCTGTCGTCGGTGGCGCGCGAGCGTGACGTGGCTGTGAGCCAGATCTCGCGGACGATGAGCCAGCTTGAAGCACATTGCGGCGTGCAACTTCTGCGCCGGACGACGCACGGCCTGTCGCTGACGGCGGAAGGCGAGGTGTTCCTCGGCTATTGCCGCAACATCGCGCAGACGCTGGACGAACTCGACGGCGAATTCACCTCACGCGCCCGCAATGTGCGTGGCGTGGTGCGCGTCGCAGTAAGCGCCAACATGGCGCAGCACGTGCTGGTGCCAAGCCTGCCGGCGCTGGTGGCACGGCATCCGGGCCTCACCATCGAGCTGCAGGTGAGCGATGCGCTGGTCGACATGAGCCGCGACGGTATCGACATCGCCATCCGCACCGGCAGCACCCAAACCGAGGAGGTCATCGCCCGCCAGATTGGCAGCCACGGGCGCCGACTCTACGCCAGCCCTGCTTACCTCAAAAAGCACGGCAAGCCAAAGCACCCGGACGACCTGGCGAAACATCGCATCATCACTACCAGCACCGCGCCGCGACTCAACGACTGGCCGTTTGTGATCGACGGCAAGATGGTCGTGCGCCCAACGCACGGTCAGCTGCGCGCCAGCAGTACGGCGATCACCCAGGAAATGGCGCTGGCTGGCCTCGGCATCTGTCGCGTGCACGACCTGATCGCGGCACCGCTGGTGCGGCGTGGCGAACTGGTCGAAGTGCTCGCCAGATTCACCGACCAGCAGGTGGTGCCGGTTTACGCGATGATGCTGCCCGAGCGGCACCGGCTACCGAAGATTCGGGCTTGCGTGGATTTCTGGGCGGAGTGGCTGCCGCAATTCAGCGATTCACAGCAATAGCTGCCGCGCAAAATCGCTGTGTTCAAGGGATGTGCCCCCGGTTTTGCCGATCTTTTTTGGCCGATTGGGTCGACTTTGGGCAAAAACACGGTCTGAGCCCAATTGCAATGGCGACCTCAGCAAAAAGCTGTAAAGCGTCCGCGCCGGCTACTTTTGCTGCTGTGCCGCCTGTCTCATCATCTGCTCGGCCATCGCTCGCTGCTCCGGCGGCAGGTGTTTGATCGCCTCGGTGGCGTCACGCATCGCTTTCGCTGTGTGCTCGGCGTCCCACTGGCGACCGGCGGTGAGCACTTGCTCATCGCTCATGCCTTTGGCGCGTTGACCGTAGCGCTTGCGGTAATCGTCTGCCAGGCGCTTGTTGGCCTCGGCCTGCGCGGCGGCCCTGCGCGCTTGCACCTCGGCAGCCTGTTTGGCTGCGGCCTCGCGGGCGGCCTGCCGACGTGCGGCATCACGTGCCTCGGCGGCGGCGTCCCAGTCGGCGTGGGCGACCGCCGGCGCCACTACGGTCGCGATGCCCGAAAGCGCGATGGTGGTGCTGACGACGATGGCACGGAGTGATACGGATGTCATGTTGTGCTCCTGAAAGGGGTCTACACCATCACCTCCAGCGCATTCGATGTCAAAACGGCTCATGCCGACGGCATGAAATGCTCACTGCTTTCTTATACTGAACCCATGCAGCACCCGACCGCCGCGACCGTTGAACCGCCACTGGTCGAATTGATCGATGCCATCCACGATGCACCAACAGCGCTTGCAGGCCCGCTGGCGCGCTTCGCCGGTGGCGACGAAACCGAGGCGCAGGCGGTGGTGGACGAGCTGACGCCGCAGATCTACGCGGCGTTGAAGCGCGTCGCGCGCGCACAACTGCGCCACGAACGGGCCGACCACACGCTGCAGAGCACCGCACTGGTCAACGAAGCCTACGCGCGCATGTGCGAGGCAACCGGCCTGTCGCCTCGGGATCGCAGCCATTTTTTCCGCCTTGCTGCGCGCATCATGCGTCACGTGCTGGTGGATCACGCCCGGGCGAAACGTGCTGTCAAGCGTGGTGGTGACGTGCACATCACCCGCCTCGACCGCACGCTCACCGGCTACGCCGATCACGCCACCCGCCAGCTCGTTGCGCGCGACGCGGACGCGACTGACGCGGCCGTAGCGCAGGAGATGGATTTCATCGCACTTGATCAGGCCCTGCAGCGTTTGCAGGCGCTCAGCCCCCGGCAGGCCGACGTCGTACATCTGCGTTTTTTCGGCGACCTGTCGATTGAGGCGACGGCGGAGGTGCTGGGCCTTTCCATCGCCACTGTGAAGCGAGACTGGGCGGTTGCCCGTTTGTTCCTGCAACGCGAAATCGCGGCCGCTCGCGATGAGTGAGCAGCCGCCATCGGCGCCGTCCACGAGCAGCGTGGACGTGGTTTCAGAGGCCGAGCGCGAGCGCTGGCAACGGGTCAGCGACATCGTTGCCGACGCGCTGGAGATTACCGATCCGGCCCGGCGCCGCGCGTTTGTTGAGGCTGCCTGCGGTGACGACTCTGCACTCAACGCCGAAGTCGGGCAATTCCTGCGTCTCGCCGACAGCGACGCTCACACGCTGGAGCGCACGCAGGTGGCGCAACAGGTGCGAGATGCGCTGGCGCAAGGACTTGGACCGGACGGTGCGGACAAGCCGGAGGTAGCCTGGATTGGCCGCCGACTTGGTGCCTGGGAAATCGTGGCCGAGATCGCCCGTGGTGGCATGGGCGCGGTGTTCAAGGCGGTGCGCGCCGACGATGCTTACCAGCAGGATGTGGCGATCAAGTTGATCCGTGACGGTCGCGAGCGGCCCGACGTAGTCGAACGTTTCGTGGCCGAGCGGCAGATCCTCGCCAGTCTCGATCACCCCAACATCGCGCGCCTGCTTGACGGTGGTAGCACCGCAGAGGGGTTGCCATATTTTGTGATGGAGTACGTCGACGGCGAGCCGATCACGCAATATGCGCAAGCGCGTGCATTGCCGCTCGGGCAACGGCTGGCGCTGTTCGAGGCGGTGTGCGCCGCAGTGCAGTTTGCCCACCAGCGGCTCGTGGTGCACCGCGACCTGAAGCCCGGCAATATCCTGGTGACGAAGGACGGCGTGGTCAAGCTGCTCGATTTCGGCATCGCGAAGCTGGTTGAGGCCGACACCGGCGCTGCACTCGTCACCCAGCAGGTGATGACACCCGCGTACGCCAGCCCGGAACAGGTCCGCGGCGAAGCCGTCACTACTGCCACCGACATCTACGCGCTCGGCGTTGTGCTGTATGAGTTGCTGACCGGCACCTCGCCGTACCGGGCCAGGTCAACGCAGCCGCTGGATCTGGCGCGCGAAATCTGCGAGCGCAGTCCCGATGTGCCGAGCAGCGCGCTGACGCCCACACTGGTCAGCGGTGCTGCTACCCCGGCCTTGCCATCAGCAGCGCTGCGCCGCCTGCGCAACGGCGTTCGCGGCGATCTCGACAACATCGTGCTGATGGCGCTGCGCAAGGAGCCGGAACGGCGCTATGCGTCCGCCGAACAACTCGCTGACGATGTACGCCGCTATCGCGCGAGGCTGCCGGTGCGCGCCCGAGCCGATACCTTCGGCTACCGCACCAGCAGGTTCGTCTCACGTAACCGCTGGGCCGTAAGCTTTGCCGCGCTCGCGGTCGTGGGATTGCTCGGCGGCATTGCTGCGACCGCGTGGCAGGCCCGTGAGGCACGGCTGGCGCAGGCGCGCGCAGAACGCCACTTTGCCGATGTGCGCACTCTGGTCAACGGATTCATCTTCAAATTCTTCGACCAGTTGCAGGAGATTCCCGGTACCAGGGCCGTGCAGAAGGAAATGGTAGATACCGGCGCCGAGTATTTGTCGGCGCTGGCGAAGGACTCAGCGTCAGACCCGGCGCTGGCACTTGAGGCGGCCAAGGGCTTTATCAATCTGGCGAAAGTGCAGTCTCGGGACCTGGCCGATGCGAAATCGCAAGCGGCCTTGTTGCAGCGTGCACTTGCTTTGATTGGACAGGCTGCAGCGAACGGTGCTGATGCGATGCAGCGCATCCGGCTGGAGCTGGCGGCCCGCACCGAGCTTGCCGCTGCGCTGGTGAACGCCAGTGATGCCAGGGAAGCGGGCGTACAGCGTGCAGCGGCGATCAGTTTGGCGCGTACCGCGGTGACTTTCGCGGCCAATGAATCGATGCAATTGGCCCGCGCCGATGCACTGATCGAAGCGGCGAGACTGGGAGCGGTTGACGTACCGTCAGCCGAACGCTGGTCGCTGGCGCAAGAGGCGCTGGCCATTCATCGGGAGCTGGCACAACGCCGCCTTGCCGCCGATCTGCATGCCGAGGTGGAAGGCAAGCGTGCGATCACCACGCTTTACGTCGCGACCGTTGCCTCGGAGCACGCACCGCCCGAGATTGCGAAAGCGACGGCGCGACAACTGGGCGATGAGGCAGTTCGCGCGTTCGAAGCGCTGAATTTCGCCCGCCCGGGGCAAGTCGGCACTCTGGCCAACCTCGCGTTCGCCACCTCAATGGCGGCCGAACTGGCCCGCGAGGCAGGTGATCTCAACGGCGCACGAAACGGTTTTCGGCGTGCCCGCGAGCACGCGCAGGCGTTGGCCAGACTCGAGCCAAATCTGGCGCAAGCAAAGCTGAACTCCGTTGCCGCCGCGATGGCCGAGATCGAAATGGAGTTGTCAGCAAGGTCCGATCCGGTGGCACTGCACGCGCTGGTGCAGGCGACTCTGGCCGAAGCGGCCACCTTGCCCGCCAGCCTGGCTGCGGAGCGTCAGGGGGTTGCCGTGAGGGTGGGAATGGCGGCCTTGAGTGCGGAGGTCAAGCTGCGCTTGTGCGCGAGCCCGGCTGCTCCCACGGGCGGCGAGTGCGCCCAGATGATCGCCGAGGCCGTAGAGGGGTTTCGTGAGGCCAATCGCCTGCTGCCACAGATCGAAGACATGATCCAGCGCGACAATGGCGAAATGCTGCAACTGTTGAAAACAGGCGTCCAGCGCGCGGAGGCCGCATTGGCGTCACTGCCGCGAAAAAGCGGCAATGACAAACGATAGGATGATCGCCGCCAAAAGCGGCGGCGCCGGCGATCACGAACAAGCGAGACGGGCCGGAATCGTGCCGGCCGAGGGACGCACTAGCGCGCCCGCGTCATCGCCTCGAAGAACTCCTTGTTGTTCTTGGTCTCGCGCATGTGCTTCTGCAGCTTTTCCATCGCCTCGATCTCGTCCATTTCGGAGAACAGCTTGCGCAGGATCCAGGTCTTTTGCAGCACGCTCGGCTCGAGCAGCAGCTCTTCGCGGCGGGTGCCCGAGCGGCCGATGTTGATCGCCGGGTAGACACGCTTTTCGGCCATGCGGCGATCCATGTGGATTTCCATGTTGCCGGTGCCCTTGAATTCTTCGTAGATCACATCGTCCATGCGGCTGCCGGTATCGATCAGCGCCGTGGCGATGATGGTCAGGCTGCCGCCTTCCTCAATGTTGCGCGCCGCGCCGAAGAAGCGCTTGGGGCGCTGCAGCGCGTTGGCCTCAACGCCGCCGGTCAGCACCTTGCCGCTCGACGGCATCACGGTGTTGTAGGCGCGGGCCAGGCGGGTGATCGAGTCGAGCAGGATCACCACGTCTTTCTTGTGTTCGACCAGGCGCTTGGCCTTTTCGATGACCATCTCGGCGACCTGCACGTGGCGCGTCGCGGGCTCGTCGAAGGTGGATGCGACGACCTCGCCGCGCACGGTGCGCTGCATGTCGGTCACTTCTTCGGGGCGCTCGTCGATGAGCAGCACGATCAGCACGACGTCGGGATGGTTGCTGGCGATGGCGTGCGCCACGTGCTGCAGCATGACGGTCTTGCCGGACTTCGGCGGGGCGACCAGCAGGCCGCGCTGGCCCTTGCCGATCGGCGCCACGATGTCGATCACGCGGCCGGTGATGTTTTCTTCGGCCTTGATCTCGCGCTCGAGCTTGAGCGGCTCGTCGGGGAACAGCGGCGTCAGGTTTTCGAACAGCACCTTGTTCTTGCCGGCCTCGGGGGGCAGGCCGTTGACGCTGTCGAGCTTGGTGAGCGCGAAATAGCGCTCGCCTTCTTTCGGGGTGCGGATTTCGCCCTCAATCGAGTCGCCGGTGTGCAGGTTGAAACGGCGGATCTGCGACGGTGAAATATAGATGTCGTCGGTGCCGGCCAGGTAGCTCGCCTCGGGCGAACGCAGGAAGCCGAAGCCGTCGGGCAGGACTTCGAGCACGCCGGAGCCGCGGATGCTTTCGCCCTTCTTGGCCTGCTGCTTGAGCAGGGCGAAGATCAGGTCATGTTTGCGGAAGCGGTTCGCGTTTTCCAGCTCGTGAGCGGTCGCGATTTCGAGGAGTTCGGCGGCGGATTTGGCTTTGAGTTCAGCGAGATTCATGCTGTAGGGAGTGAGTGGCCACCCTCGGGCGGCGGAATGAGCGGCTCAACGCGATGAACATGCGGAGCGGGCTCGCGAAAGGGGAATGTGTGAACAGACTGGCGCTTGCGCGCTGAAGACTTTGTTTTTGCTGGGGAATTTAGCCCCGCCAGGACAGCGGGGCATTACTGAAACCGAATTGTGACGGGCTTAGACGTTGCTGTCAACAAAAGCGGTCAGTTGGGCCTTCGACAGCGCGCCAACCTTTTGCGCGGCCAGTTCACCGTTTTTGAACAGCAGCAGCGTCGGAATGCCACGGATTCCGTACTTGGCGGCCACTTCCCGGTTGTCATCGACATCGACCTTGGCGATTTTGATCTTGCCGGCGTGCGACACGGCGACTTCTTCCAGCACCGGCGCAATCATCTTGCACGGGCCGCACCACTCCGCCCAGAAATCAACCAGCACGGGCGTATCGGACTTGAGTACGTCGTCGCTGAAGGTGGCGTCGGTAACGTGGGTGATGTTTTCGCTCATGGGTGAATTTTCCTGTCGCGTCCGTCGGTTGATGCCAAAGATGAATGTTAGTTGATGTTGCGACGGGAAATTGCAAGTCTGGCCGACTGCCGTGCGCTTGACGATGGATGACGGCGAGGCGGGAACTCGCTCGCGAACGACAGGTCTAGTGATGGTTTCAACTAGAAAAAAGTGATTGGTCTCCATGAAGCTTCGTAACCCCTCCCTCCTTCGAACCTCCGTCGTTGCCGCCGGTTTGTTGCTGACCGCGACTGCTTTTGCGCAACAAAAGAGCCCGTTCTACGCCGGGTTCGGTGTTGGCGCCGCCATGACCGATGGCGACTACAGCGGGCAGGTTTTTTCTGCGACTCCGCCCGTGGATCCGCTTTTGTTCCGCGTTAACAGCGCTTCGCTCAACAATGGTTCCCGCTTTGGGGGCCGGATTTACGCCGGCTATCAATTCACGCCGCAACTCGCCGCCGAACTTGGCTACACCGACTTCGGCAGCCGCCGTTCCAGTTACGAAGTATTCGGGTCGACTGCCAACTACTTCGTCCGTGGCGATTTCAAGGCATCCGGCGTGTCGCTTGATCTGGTAGGCCGCCTCCCGGTGGCCAAGGACCTTTCTCTCAACGCCCGCGTCGGCGTGATGGAAACCAGTCTCAAGTACAGCGACTCCGACGGCTTCAGCGCGCCGAATACCCGGCAGGCCCGCCTGCATCTTGGCGTGGGCGCAGCCTGGCAGTTCGCCCCCAACATGGCCGCAACGCTCGACTACCAGCGCGTGAACGGTGTCGGCAAGACCTTTGCGTGGACGGCGACGGACACCAAAGCGAATGGGCGCCTGAACTACAACCTCATTTCTGCGGGTTTGCGTTTCGACTTCTAGGACACCACCGTTGGCAAGTCCGCGGTGTTGCACACCGCGGCCGCAATTTCTGTTGATCGCGGCAAACGTGGCGGGTTGCAAAGTGGCCTTGGCAACCCGGAAGCGCCGCAACATTGCGGGCGAGTGCTTATAATCGATAGGATTTTCCAAAATTCCTGAACTCGCTCCATGAAACGCTTCGCGTTGTTGATTGCCGCGCTCGGCTGGGCTGGCGCTAACGGAGCCCTCGCCCAGGCGCCGCAAGGTGACGCCAAGGCAGGCGCTCAAAAGATCCAGATGTGCCAGGGATGTCACGGCATTGAAGGCTGGCGCACTGCCTTCCCCGAGGTCTACCACGTGCCCAAGATCGCTGGCCAGCATTCGACTTATTTCGTCAATGCGCTGAAGGCTTACAAATCGGGTGAACGCAAGCATCCGAGCATGCGCGGCATCGCTGCCAGCCTGTCGGACAAAGACATGGCCGATCTTGCCGCCTATTACGCGGAGGCCAAATAATGAACAAGCTTCTCGCATCGATCCTCGCGGTGGCTGCTGCTGGCGCTGTGCAAGCAGCTGACGTGGCTGCTGGCGCTGCCAAGGCCAAGGAAGTGTGCGCGGCCTGCCATCAGGCTGATGGCAACAGCACTGACCCCAACAATCCTCGGCTGGCCGGCCAACATCGCGACTACATCGCCAAGGCCCTGCGCGACTACAAGTCCGGCGAGCGCAACAATGCCATCATGGGCGGTTTTGCCAAGGCGCTGAGCAAGCAGGACATCGAGAATCTGTCAGCCTATTTCGCGTCGCAGAAATCTGCGCTGGCGGCCAAGTACTGACCGGAGGCTGCTTCTTGGAAAGGCGCCCTGTGCAAACACGGCGCCTTTTTTGTTGCCCAGGTCGTGTTGACGCGCCCGAGCATCTGGTGCCTGGCAGCCGTGCTGCGGCGCCCAATAGAATTGGTCGATGTTTGAACGACTGAAGAGTCTGCTGATTCGGCCGCCGGCCAATCGCCGCAACCGTGGCGCGCGCGCCGCGCGTAGCGCATCGCCGGCATCGGCGCGGCTGGAGGCGCTGCGCCGCTGGATTGTGTGGTTGCTGTTGCTCGCGGCGTGGATTGCCGCCGCAGTAGCGCTGCTCGGCTACCAGTCGGCAGACCCGGCCTGGTCTACCAGCGGTCGTGCCACCAGCGTTCGCAATTGGCTGGGCCCGCTTGGCGCCTGGGTCAGCGACATTGCTTATTTTGTTTTCGGCGCCACGGTCTGGTGGCTGCTTGCTTTTGCCGCGCTGGCGATCTGGCGCGCCATGCCACGGGTGTCGTTGTTCCGCCCACAGGCGGACGAGGCCGACGAGACGGGTGATTGGGCGCCGGGATTGTCACTCCCGTGGCGCCTCGGCGGGCTGGCGCTGCTTATTGCCTGCAGCAGTGCGCTGGAGGCGGTTGCCATGCACCGCTGGTTTGCCGGATTGCCGCAGGGCGGCGGCGGTGCGCTCGGGCAAAGCCTTGGCTTTCCACTGCTCAAACTGGTTGGTTTCGTACCGGCGACGCTGCTGCTGATTGTGTTGATCTTCGTTGCCGTCACGCTGGCGTTTGCCATTCCGTGGCTTGATCTCAGCGAGCGCGTCGGCGCCTTGCTGCTGGATGGCTTCGCGGGCTGGCGTGCCCGACGCGAGGAAACACGCGAGATCAAGCGCGACTTTGAGATCGCAGCGCCGGAAGTCGAACTGCGCGATCTATATGTTCAGGAAGAAACGCGCCGAGTCGAGCAGCACGAGCCGATCCGGATCGTCGAGACCTTCGAGCCGGTGGTGCTGTCCGAACGTGTTGAACGCGAAAAGCAGACCACGCTGTTCGCCGAGATGCCGGATTCGACGCTGCCGCAGCTCGCGCTGCTGGAGCCGGTGCCGAGAGACCAGCCGGTGGTGTCGGCCGAGACGCTCGAGTTCACCTCGCGCCTCATCGAACGCAAGCTCGCCGAGTTCAATGTACCGGTCAAGGTGCTCGCGGCCTATCCCGGCCCCGTCATCACGCGCTACGAGATCGAGCCCGATGTGGGCGTCAAGGGTAATTCGATCGTCAATCTCGCCAAGGATCTCGCCCGCGCCATGAGCGTGATGAGCATCCGTGTGGTCGAGACCATCCCCGGCAAGTCCTGCATGGGCCTCGAAGTGCCGAATCCGCAGCGGCAGTCGGTCGGTCTGATCGAAATTCTCGGCAGTGCGGTTTACAACGATTCGTCGAGCCTGCTCACGATGGGCCTCGGCAAGGACATCGCGGGCCGCCCGGTGGTTGCCGATCTCGGCCGCATGCCGCACTGCCTGGTCGCGGGCACCACGGGTTCGGGTAAGTCGGTGGGCATCAACCAGATGATCCTCTCGCTGCTCTATAAGGCGGAGCCGCGCGAAGTGCGGCTGATGCTGATCGATCCGAAGATGCTGGAGCTTTCGATCTACGAGGGCATTCCGCATCTGCTGTGTCCGGTCGTGACCGACATGAAGCTCGCGGCCAACGGCCTCAACTGGTGCGTCAACGAGATGGAGCGGCGCTACCGGCTGCTGTCGCATGCGGGCGTGCGGCAGCTCTCCAGTTTCAATCAGAAAGTACGCGAAGCCAAGGCGAAAGGTTCGCCGCTGACCAATCCGTTCTCGCTGACGCCTGACGAGCCCGAGCCACTCGAAGAATTGCCGTTCATCGTGGTGGTGATCGACGAGCTGGCCGACCTGATGATGGTCGCCGGCAAGAAGATCGAGGAATTGATCGCCCGGCTCGCCCAGAAGGCGCGCGCTGCGGGCATCCATCTGGTGCTGGCGACGCAGCGGCCGTCAGTGGATGTGATCACCGGCCTGATCAAGGCCAACGTGCCGACGCGCATCGCGTTCCAGGTGGCAAGCAAGATCGACAGCCGCACGATCCTCGACCAGATGGGTGCCGAGGCGCTGCTGGGCCGTGGTGACATGCTCTACATGCTCGGTGGCACTGGCGTGCCGAACCGCGTGCACGGTGCCTTCGTGACCGACGACGAGGTGCATCGTGTCGTCGAACACTGGAAGGCGCAGGCGCCGGCGCAATACATCGAGGGCGTGCTCGAAGGCACCGACGCCGAGACGCTGAACGAAATCAATGGCGATGGGTCGAACGATGGTGAAAAAGATCCGCGCTTCGACGAAGCGGTTGCCGCCGTGGTGGAGAGCCGCCAGGCCAGCATCAGCTACGTGCAGCGCCGTCTGCGCATTGGCTACAACGGCGCCGCGCGGTTGATCGAGGCGATGGAGCAGGCCGGCATCGTGAGCCGCCCCAATGCGATGGGCAAACGCGAAGTGCTGGCACCGAAGCGGGAAGAATGAAACTGATGAAATCTACCGTCACTGTTGCTGCCGTACTGTTACTCGGCAGCACTGTCTTCGCGCAAGCGCCGGCCAGTGCGCTCACTGACTTCCGTTCGTACACGCGCGATCTGCAGTCGCTTGCGGGCACCTTCACGCAGGAAGTGCGCGACAAGAGCGGTCGCGTCAGCCGGCAGTCGTCCGGGAGCTTTGCCATCGCGCGGCCGGGCAAATTCCGCTTTATCTACGAGAAACCGTACAAGCAGACCATCGTCAGCGATGGCACCACGGTGTGGCTGTATGACGAAGACCTCAATCAGGTCACCATCCGCAAGCTGGGTGACACGGTCAGCGAGCAGCCTTTGGCGCTTTTGCTGGACCCGACCGCTGCCGATAAACTGTTCGAGCTGAAAGCGTTGGACCCGGCGGGATCGATTGGCTACGTCGAGGCGAAGTCAAAGAAGGCAGACGCGCCGTTCACTGACCTGCGGGTGGCGATGGTGGCCTTGCAGCCGAAAGAGCTCACCTGGCGCGATGCGCTGCAGAATGCCAACACTATCCGCTTCGGCGATCTGGCGAAGAACGGCAAGCTCGGTGCTGATGCCTTTTCGTTCGCGCCGCCCAAGGGCGCTGACGTCCTCAAGCAATAGATTCAACTTTTTGGCTAGAAGCCCGTTTCGCCTGGGCTTCGAACGCATTTGGTTGAAAAGTCGACTTTCCGTGAAATGGGGCCCGGCGCCGCACACGGAGGTCGATAGCGTAATAAGTTGACTTCGCCCGAACCTCAGGCGGCGGGTAGTTAGCGCCGCCCCGTACGTGCCTTTTTCACGCCGTACATCCGGGCATCCGCCACCTTCACCAGTTGCTCCAGCGTGCGCCCATCGCGCGGGTAGAGCGCGCTGCCGCAGGAGCCACCGGCGGTGACTTCGATGCCGGCGATTGCGACCGGCTGGTCCAGCGCGGCGGTCAGCCGTGCGAGCTGGGCGTCAAGCGCTTCATCGGACGGAATGCCCGACAGCATCAGCACGAATTCATCGCCACCATAGCGCGCGAGCACGTCGTCACGACGCATTGCCGAGGCGATGCGCTGCGCACAGACAGCCAGTACCGCGTCACCCACCGCGTGCCCATGCTCGTCGTTGACCAATTTGAAGCGGTCAAGATCGACGAACACGATGGCCAGCGTGGCATCGGGCTGTTGACTGATCAGCGCAGCAAAGCGCTTCTCGAAGGTGGCCCGGGTCAGGGCGCCGGTCAGCGGGTCCACCAGTAGCCCGTCCTTGAAGTCCTCCATCGCCCGCGCAATCACGCCCAGCTCATCACTGCGCCCCTTGAACAGCCGCTCCGGCGATTGCCCGCGGGCCAGCAGGCGGGTGGCCTCCGACAGCCGCCGCACGTCGCTGGTGACGCGGTGCATGATCCAGAGCCCGAGCGCGATGGCCAGCCCGACGGCGGCCAGACCAATGGCGACGTTTTGCAGGATGGTGCGCTGCACGTTGCCCATATGGTCGGAGCGCGGCACTGCGACCACCATCGTCCAGTCCAGTCCGGCGCTGTCGCGTTGCGCAGTGGCGCTCATGTGCACGCGACCGTCGTCACCATCGAATGAGTAGCGCGCAATCTCGACGCCGCGCACCGTGCTGCGGGTGGGCTCGACGTTGGCGCGCAACTGCTCCCACGCCCGCCGCACGAGCGGGTTGGTGCTCTCGCTGGCACGCAGGCGAACCGGCTGCCCCGGGTTGTCGCCGAACAGGGCTTCCGGCGTCGAGGTGGCGATCAGCGTGCCGTCACGTTCCACGATAAACGCCACGCCAGTACGGCTGACCTGCAGCCCGCGGACGAATTCAGTCAGCGCTGTCAGCGGGATATCGGTGGCGACCACACCGCGCTGGGCCCGCTGCTGGTTGAATACCGGTTTTGCCAGCGTTACCGTCAACGCCCGCGTCGTGAAATCGACATAGACCGACGACCAGGTCAGGGAGCCGCGCTGCGTGGCCTCGGCGAACCAGGGCCGGGCGCGCGGGTCGTAGTTGTCGGTGCGCAACACGGCATCACGCAGGCCAGGCCCGTGGGTGGTGTAGATCGTCCGTTGCGCAGTGCCAAGCTCGCGCCAGCGCAGCTCATAGTCGCCATCGGCCTTGCGGTTGAGGCCGACGAATTCGCCTTTGTGGGAGCCGTAATAGATGTAGCCCTCGTTGCCCGGATACAGGTTGGCCGCGATCCACATGCGCTGCTCGAACTGTGGCAGCAAGTCGGGCACCAGATCGGAATGTCTGGGGGCGTTACCGGCTGCCGCTACGTCGGGTGCGACCGCATTCAGCACCACGGACGAGCTGGCCAGATGGCGGCTGGTCGCCTGCGTCACTCGGTTGGAAATATCCAGCAGCAACTGCTCTGAGAGTTCATCGACGGCCTTGAGACCAGTCTGGTACGACAGCAGCGAAATCGAAACTGCCACCAGTATCACCACCCCGACGAACGGGATCAGCAAGGCAGCGCGCAACGACGAAAACATTCGAGACATCAGAATCAATCCAGCTCGCCGTTGTCTGGCGGCCACGCGCCGAGCGTCACAGGGCGCGAGACGGGGCGCGGGCCGCTGCGGACGGCGTAACCCCTTGTATCAAAAGCCGCCAGACTGCCGCTCATGCTCACGTCATGGCGGCATCAACGGTGTTCACGGTGATTCCCTGACGAGCCGCAGCCGGGTTACCTCGCGATCTGGCCGCATCGTCGTGTGCATGCGGTTTTCAGTCATGGTGTCAGTTGCCTCGCCAGTCACGGGCCACCGCTGCGGTCAGCGCATCGCAATGCGGGCGGCGGGTAAATTACCAGAAAGATCGGAATGTCAGTTGTCTGACCGCCCCGCGCCGAGCATTCCGGTGCAAAGGCGGTCGCTTGCTACGATTGCGGCATGGCTTCCCCGTCGAGAAACGCACCGCTGGCCGAACGCCTGCGACCCCAATCCATTGCCGAAGTGGTCGGACAACGGCATCTGCTGGGCGAAGGCAAGCCGTTGGCAAACGCCATTCAGGCCGGCGTGCCGCACTCGATGATTTTCTGGGGGCCGCCGGGCGTCGGCAAAACAACCCTGGCACGACTGCTCGCCGATGCGTTTGACGCGGAAATGATCGCGCTCTCCGCCGTGATGGCCGGCATCAAGGACATCCGCGAGGCCGTCGAGCGGGCGCAGATGACGCGCGAGCAGTTCAATCGCCGCACCATCATGTTCGTCGATGAGGTGCACCGCTTCAACAAAAGCCAGCAGGACGCCTTTCTGCCGCATGTCGAGTCCGGCCTGTTTACCTTCATCGGTGCCACCACCGAGAACCCGTCGTTCGAGGTCAATTCCGCGCTGCTGTCGCGTGCGCAGGTGTACGTGCTGGAAGCGCTCGACAACGACGCATTGGCGACGATGTTCCAGCGCGCGAAGGTGGCGCTGGACGCTACCTACTCCGTCGATGCCGATGCGCAGCAACTGCTGATCGACTACGCCGACGGCGACGGCCGCCGCTTTCTGAACTCGATTGAGCAGCTCGACGCGGCCGTGCGCGCAGGCAAGGTCGAGCAGATTACCGTCGATTTCGTCAAAGGTTCGCTGACGCGAGCCCGAGCTCGCTTCGACAAGGGCGGCGAGCAGTTCTACGACCTGATCAGCGCCCTGCACAAAAGCGTGCGTGGCAGCGATCCGGACGCCGCGCTTTACTGGTTCTGCCGCATGCTGGAGGGGGGCGCCGATCCACTTTACGTGGGCCGCCGCATGATCCGCATGGCCAGTGAGGACATCGGCCTCGCCGATCCGCGCGCGCTGGACATCACGCTTGCTGCAGTTGCGGCGTTCGAGCGACTCGGTTCACCGGAAGGGGAACTCGCACTGGCAGAAGCCTGCGTATTCCTCGCCGTCGCCGCCAAGAGCAACGCTGTCTACACCGCGTACAAGAAGGCCCGCAAGGCAGCTGCCGAAAGCGGCACCCGCCCGGTGCCGCTGCGCCTGCGCAACGCGCCAACCAAGCTGATGAAAAACCTCGGCTATGGCGACGGCTATCGCTACGCGCACGATGAGGAAGGTGGATTTGCTGCGGGTGAAGCGTACTTCCCGGACGACATGCCAGCGCAACAGTTCTACGCGCCGGTGGACCGTGGCATGGAAGCCAAAATCAGGGAAAAGCTCGACGCCCTGCGCGAACGCAATGGCAAGAAGTAAGCAGCAAGAAAGCCACGTCACCCAATGACACTCTCCGTTCAGGCCGCCGCCAACCGCCGCGGCATTCTCGCCATGATCGGCGCCATGACGTCCTTCGTCATCAATGACGCGTTCGTCAAGTACGCCAGCCAGTCGCTGCCTGGCGGGCAACTGATTGTCATTCGCGGCCTGTTCGCCATCGTGTTCCTGTTTGCTGGTGCCTGGTGGATGGGGCTGGTGCGCGGGCCGGAAGCCCGCCTGCGCGATCTGTGGCAACGCCCGGTGATCACACGCTCGGTGCTCGACGCTGTGTCGACGATGACCTTTCTCACGGCGTTATTTCATCTGCCACTCGCCAACGCAACGGCAATCAACATGGCGGCGCCGCTGTGCATCACGCTGCTCTCGGTGCTCTGGCTGGGCGAGCGCATTGGCGCCATGCGCTGGCTGGTCATCGCCATCGGGTTTGTCGGGGTGCTGCTGATCGTGCAGCCACGTAGCGAGGGCTTCAACGGCTATTCGCTGGTGTGTTTGTTGAGCACGTTCTTCGTCGCTTGTCGTGACCTGTACACGCGCCGCATCAACCCCGGTACACCGTCAATTCTCATCACCATTGGTACCGCGATTGCCGTCACCGCTTCCGGTGCCGTGCTGTCCTTGTTTCAGCAGTGGCAGCCGGTCACACTGGCCCAACTGGCCATGCTGGCCGCCGCGTCGGTGTTTCTGAGCAGCGGCTACATGCTGCTCATCCGCGCGATGCGGGCAGGTGACGTGTCGCTGATCGTGCCGTTTCGTTACTCCGGGCTACTGGCCGCGCTGACCATCGGCTTCGTCGTATGGGGCGAGATCCCGAACGCCCTCGCGTGGGCAGGCATTGCGCTGCTCGTCGCCGCCGGCCTGTACATGGTCATCTCCGAGCGGGCACGGGCGCGTGACCGTGTGCTTGAGTCGGCGCCGGAGTAGCACGCTCGCCGACCGACTACCGTCGACGCTTGAAAGTCCGATCACCGGCCCCATGTCCGCGTGAGAACCAATGTCCACAAGGCAAGCGGCGAATCGCCATTGCCAAACTGATCGCAGACACACCATGAGCAAACAAACCCTTTCCTTCCAGGCCGAAGTCGCCCAACTGCTGCACCTCGTTACCCATTCGCTGTATTCGAACAAGGAGATCTTCCTGCGTGAGCTGATCTCGAACGCTTCCGACGCCTGTGACAAGCTCCGCTATGAGGCGCTGGGCAATGCGGCGCTGTGGGAAGACCAGCCGAACCTCGAAGTACGCGTCGCCTTCGACAAGGACGGCAAAACCCTCACCATCACCGACAACGGCATCGGCCTCTCGCAACAGGAAGCCATCGACAACCTGGGCACCATCGCCAAGAGCGGTACGCGCGACTTCGTCAGCAAGCTTGAAGCCTCGCAAAAGGCCGATGCCAAGGAGCAGGGCGCGCTGATCGGGCAGTTCGGTGTGGGCTTCTATTCCGGCTTTATCGTCGCCGACAAGATCACCGTGGAATCGCGCCGCGCCGGCCTCAAGGCCGACGAGGGCGTGCGCTGGATCAGCGGCGGCACCGGTGAATTCGAGGTGGAGAGCATCACCCGTGACAAGCGCGGCACCAGCGTCATCCTGCACCTGCGCGATGACGCGCTGGAATACGCAAGCGCATGGCGGTTGAAGTCCATTATCGGCAAATACTCCGACCACATCTCCCTGCCGATCCTGATGCAGAAAGAGGAGTGGGACGCCGAGAAAAAGGAAAACGTTGTCAGGGACGAGTGGGAGACGGTGAACAAGGCCAGCGCACTCTGGTCGCGGCCCAAGAAGGATATCACCGCCGAGCAATACACCGATTTCTACAAGCAGATCAGTTACGACAGCGAAGCTCCGCTGGCGTGGAGCCACAACAAGGTGGAAGGCTCCACCGAGTACACGCAGTTGCTCTACATCCCGGCCAAGGCGCCGCAGGACCTGTGGAACCGCGACAAGAAGGCGGGCCTCAAGCTCTACGTGAAGCGCGTGTTCATCATGGACGACGCCGAAGCACTGATGCCGGTCTACCTGCGCTTCGTGAAGGGCGTGGTCGATTCTGCTGATTTGCCGCTCAACGTCTCGCGCGAGCTGCTGCAGGAAAGCCGCGACGTGAAGGCCATCCGCGAGGGCAACACGCGGCGTGTGCTGACCATCCTAGACGATCTGGCGTCTAGCGGTGACGACGCCGAAAAGGCCAAGTACGCGGACTTCTACAAAGAGTTCGGCGCTGTGCTCAAGGAAGGTTTGGGCGAAGACTTCGCCAACCGGGAGCGCCTGTCCAAACTGCTGCGCTTCGCCTCGTCAGGCGTGTCGCGCGAAGGCAAGGAGGGCGCGGACCCGTCTACCATCCTGCCCGGTGAAATGACCTCGCTGGCCGACTACAAGGCACGCATGAAGGAGGGCCAGGAGGCGATCTACTACATCACCGCTGACACACTCGCCGCTGCGAAGAACAGCCCGCAGCTCGAAGTCTTCCGCAAGAAGGGCATCGAAGTGCTGTTGATGACTGACCGTGTGGACGAGTGGGCACTGCAGTTCCTCTACGACTTCGATGGCACGCCGCTGCAATCGGTCGCCAAAGGCGCCGTGGACTTGGGCAAGCTGCAGGATGAGGCGGAAAAGAAGGCAGCAGAGGCCGCCGCCGAATCGTTCAAGCCGGTACTCGACAAACTCAAGGACGCGCTGAAGGACAAGGCGCAGGACGTGCGCGTCACTACCCGCCTCGTCGACTCGGCCGCGTGTCTCGTGGTCGAAGATGGTGACATGTCAACGCAGATGGCGCGCATGTTGAAGCAGGTCGGACAGAACGTGCCCGACCAGAAGCCGATTCTCGAAGTCAACGCCGAACACGCACTGGTGAAAAAGCTCGAAGCGTCCACCGGCGACGAAACCCGCTTCAACGATCTCGCCCACATCGTGTTCGATCAGGCGATGCTCGCCGAAGGCGGTCTGCCGGATGACCCGGCGGCCTACGTGAAGCGGGTGAATGCGTTGCTGGTTTAGGAGGGGCCGAGGCGGCCATGTTTCGGCCGCTTCGCACTACCACACCGATCGGCCATACTGGCTCAGACGAACATCGCTTCGGGCGCAGCGGGTTTTCGGGCGACGATAAACGGTCGCACGTCCTGACCGCGCGTACCATGCCGCTCCACACTCACGACAATCAACCCCTGATGTCGCATTGAATCGAGCAGGTCGTTTTCGCTCAGGTTGTGTACGGTCGGCGCCATGCCGACGAGTTGGGCCAGCGGAACAGCGACATTCGGTAGCAGCCAGTTCATTTCGCGCAGGCAAGGGGTCTTGGAGATCAACAACCCTCCGGGGCGCAATGCAGACGCGCATGCTTCGACGGTGGCCTCCAGATCCTCCACCAGATGCAGCACATTGAACGCGAGCACGCGGTCGTAACGGTTGGCAGATTCGCTATCGCAGATTGCGGCATCGTCAACGGCAAACTGCAGACGGGCATCGGGTGCGCGCGCCAGTTTCCCATTGGCGATGGCGATCATTTCGGACGCGACGTCGGTCGCCCGATAGCTGCGACAGAAGGGGGCGAGACGCAGCGCCGAGCTGCCCGTACCGCACCCCACTTCGAGCACGTCCTGCTGTGGCCCCAGATAGTTGATTGTGCGAGCGAGCGTCTGCTCGTAGCCGGGCAAGTCGGCGATCTTGCTCGCTGCGTATGCCCGCGCTTTGCGATTCCAGAAGCGTGCATCGCCCGTGACAACGCGGCGAATGGGTCGTGCTGCCGTCGTAGTGGCGGATCGCGATATGGAGCTGGAGAAGGATGAACCTGTCATTGACAATTCCTGGCCCGCTTGCAGTGTGGCCTCTACGTGCATGATATGTTCGATAACTCACGCCGAAAACGCTCCGACACGCATGATTCCCATACATAAACGCATGGACTGGAACCACCTTAAAGCGTTTCTTGAAACAGCGCAGGCGGGCTCCCTCTCAGCGGCGGCACGGCACCTCGGCACGACTCAGCCCACATTGAGTCGGCAGGTGTCAGCGCTTGAGCAGCAGCTGGGCGTGACGCTGTTTGAGCGGGTCGGGAGAACGATGCAATTGACGGAGGCGGGCTTGGCGCTTCTCGATCACGCTCGCGGGATGGGGGCGGCCGCTGATGAACTAGCGCTGGCCGCGACCGGGCAGTCGCGGTCAGTCGAGGGCATCGTTTCCATCTCTGCGACCGACGCATGCGCCATCTATCTGCTGCCGCCGATTGTGGCGCGCATCCAGGCCGAAAACCCGCGCATCGTGATCGAGATCATCGCGTCAAACGCGATCGCTGACTTGCAGCGGCGCGAGGCAGACATTGCTGTGCGGCACGTACGACCCGAGCAACCGGACCTCATCGGGCGGCATCTGCGGGACGCGACCGCGAGTTTCTACGCATCCAGCGACTGGGTCGCCCGGAACGGGCATCCGCGCTCAACGGCCGAGGCGGCGAAGTTCCCGTTCGTCGGTGCCGACCGCAGCGGCCAATTCCTCCAGTACATGCGCTCACTCGGCCTGCCGCTGGGTGACGCCAATTTCAATGTGTTGAGTGACAACTCCGTGGTGAACTGGCAGTTGGTACAACGCGGGCTCGGTATCGGCGTCATGGTGGACGAAGTTGCCGCGGCGACGCCCAATGTCGTGCGGGTTCTGGACGAGGTGCCGCCTTTCCGCTTCCCGATCTGGCTCGTGACGCATCGAGAACTTCGTACCGCCCGACGGATACGTGTGGTGTTCGATCAACTGGCACAAGCACTTGCTGGCGACTGATCACCTGCCGCATGCCGCTAGACGGATAATCGCGCCATGCTGAGCCTCACCAATCGCTTCCTCAACACACTCCCCGGCGACCCCAACCCGAACAACCATTCGCGGCAGGTGCATGGGGCGTTCTGGTCGCGGGTGACGCCGGCGCGGGTGGCGGCGCCTTCGCTGTTGCTGCATTCGCCCGAGGTGGCAGCGGTGCTTGGGTTGAGCGATGCGCAGATGCATTCGCCCGAGATGCTGGCGGCGCTCTCGGGCAATGGGCTGCTGCCGGGTATGGAGACTTATGCCACGGCTTATGCGGGCCACCAGTTCGGCAACTGGGCCGGGCAACTGGGCGATGGCCGCGCGATTCTGCTGGGCGAGGCGGTGGCGCCATCGGGCGAGCACTTTGAGCTGCAACTGAAGGGCGCCGGACCGACGCCGTACTCCCGTCGCGCCGATGGTCGCGCAGTGCTGCGTTCGTCCATTCGCGAATTTCTCTGCTCGGAGTCGATGCATCATCTGGGCGTGCCCACCACGCGGGCGCTTTCGCTGGTACTGACCGGCGATCAGGTGGAGCGCGACATGTTCTACGACGGCAACCCCGAGCTGGAGCCCGGTGCGATTGTCTGCCGCGTGGCGCCCACGTTCATCCGCTTCGGGCACTTTGAACTGTTTGCCTCGCGCGGTGAGCATGCGCTGTTGCGGCAGTTGATCGACTTCACGATCACGCACTACTTTCCTGCCATCGCCGCCCAGCACGCGGATGCGACCGAACGGATGCTGGCGTGGTACGCGGACGTGTGCTCGCGCACGGCGCGCCTCATTGCGCAGTGGATGCGCGTGGGCTTTGTGCATGGCGTGATGAACACCGACAACATGTCGATCCTCGGACTCACCATCGACTACGGCCCGTACGGTTGGGTGGACAACTTCGACCCCGGCTGGACACCCAACACCACTGACGCTGGCGGCAAGCGCTATGCGTTCGGTCGCCAGCCCGGCATTGCGCAGTGGAACCTTGCGCGGCTGGGCGACGCACTGGCGACGCTCGGCACCGCGACGCCCGAGGTGTTGGCGGATGCGCTCGAGGCGTATGAGCGGACGTATGCGGGCGAAGTGAACCGCATCTTCCGCGACAAGTTTGGCCTGCGCGACGATGCCGGGCACGCCAGCGACGCCAGCGAGAATGAGGCGACGATTGATGCGGCGTTCGCGTTGCTGGTGCAGCATGAGATCGACATGACGATCTTTTTCCGCGCGCTTGCCACGGCTGTGGCGGTGGATGACCTGCACCCGGCGTTCTACAGCGAGCGTGAATGGCAGGACGCGCGCGCCGCCTGGCAGGTGTGGTTTGACGGCTATGCCGCGCTGGTGGCGCGACAGCACGCGTCGCCTAAGCAGCGCGCGGCCCGCGTAGCGCGCATGAATGCGGTGAACCCGAAGTACGTCCTGCGCAATTACCTCGCGCAACAAGTCATCGATTCGGCGCACGCGGGCGACTACGCACCACTGGCCGAGCTGCTGGATGTGATGCGCAAGCCCTACGACGAACAGCCGGGTCGCGAGCGGTTTGCCGAGAAACGGCCCGACTGGGCGCGTACGAAAGCAGGATGTTCCATGCTCTCGTGCAGCAGCTGACGTGTGTCGGTCGTAGCCGCGATGAAGCGCAGCGGAATCGAGGCATTTGTTCAACGCGCCACATTCACCCTCGATTCCACTTCATTGCATCGAGGCTACGATGATGATCGCTAGATACTGTTTCACCTGCACACCGCTTGCTAGTGCGGTGACAGCAATGGCCGACTATGATGTGACGCTCCATGTCATCCGGTGATTCGCCATGATTCGCAAAGCCCTGTTCGTCGCCGTCGCCTTAGCAGGCGTTGCCTTGGCCCCACTCTCGCAGGCGCAAACCGCGCGCAATGAACCGCTTTGGCAGGCCGTGACGGCGGAGAAGCAGCCCGCGCTCGACACGCTGCGCGATCTGGTGAACTTCGAGTCCGGCAGCGGTGACCGCGAGGGCCTGGAGAAGATCGCTGGTTATGTTGCCGGCCGGCTGAAAACGCTGGGTGGTGAGGTTGAGCTGATCGAGGCGGACATGGCGACCGCCTACCGCATGCACGATACGCCCGAGAAAACCGGGCCGATGGTGAAAGCGACGTTCAAGGGTACGGGCAATCGCTCGGTGCTGCTGATTGCGCACATGGACACGGTGTATCTGAAGGGCATGCTGGCCAAGCAGCCGTTCCGTGTCGAAGGTGATCGTGCCTATGGTCTTGGCATTTCGGATGACAAGAGCGGTGTCGCTGCGATCATCCATGCGCTGACCGCGTTGAAGAAGACGGGCTTCAACCAGTACGGTCGCATCACGGTGTTGATCAACGGTGACGAAGAGATTTCCTCTCCGGGCTCACGCGCGCTGCTGACAGCGCTGGGCAGCGAGCACGACGCCGTGCTTTCATGCGAAAGCACCAGCGTGGCGAACGACAGGCTGTCGCTGGCGACCAGTGGCATCGCGGCGGTAACACTCAAGGTCACGGGCCGGGCGTCGCATGCTGGCAGTGCACCGCATCTGGGTGTCAACGCGCTTTACGAGCTGTCGCACCAGATGTTGCAGATGCGTGATCTGTCAAAACCGCAGCAGGGTCTCAAGATGAACTGGACGGTAGCCAACGCCGGCACCAATCGCAATGTGATTCCGGCGGATGCGGTGGCGTTTGCCGATGTGCGGGTGTGGAGCGTTGCCGACTACGACGGCATCGAGGCAGAAGTGCGCGCGCGGGCCAAGAAGCAGTTGCTGCCCGAGGCCAAGGTGGAGGTGGATTTCGTGCGCCGTCGGCCGCCGCTGGAGCCGACCGATGTGGCCAAGGCACTGGCAAAGCGTGCGGAAACAATTTACCGGGAAATCGGACGCGAGCTCACCGTGAGCAGCATCGCCGAGGGCGGCGGCACCGATGCGGCATTTGCTTCGCTGAAAGCGAAGGGCCCGGTCATCGAGCGCTTCGGTTTCGCCGGTTTTGGCGCGCATTCGAACGATGCCGAATACATCGCCATTTCGTCGATCGAACCGCGGCTGTATCTGCTGGCGCGGATGGTGATGGAGGTTTCGGCGCGCTGAGTGACGGTCCGACGTTCGGCGGCGTCAGTTCTTGTCGAAATTGTCGCCGCGCCCGCCGACGCCACCGCGTTTGACGGGGCTGTTGACGGCCTTTTTCTTGCCTTGACCGTAGCTGGTCGCCAGGGCTCCCGCTTTGAGCCGGCGACCGGGTTGCAGGACAACGCCGGTGGCGCGGCCGAGGGTGATGTTGATCGCGGCCCACATCACCAGCACGCCAACCAGGGCGAACAGCCCGACGAACAGTGCCGGTACCCATTCAATGCTGCTGTCGCTCAGCACCAGCATCATGACCGGAAAGATGAAGCCACACCAGGCGCCGGCGAAGCCCCACACGGGCGCGGCCTCGACCAGTCGACCGTACCAGGCGAAACGCGCAAACGCGCCCAGCATGCCGGCAAACCCGGCCAATGCGAAGATGGCGAAACTGGCACCCGCCAGCGCCTTTGGCCACAGGCGGCTTACCGGCAGATCGCGCGACAGCAGCGCAACGTCCGGCAGGCGCGGACTGACCCACACCTCCACGGTCTGCCCGGCCGCCTTGGCCTGCTCCAGTCGCTTGAACACGGTGGCGTTGAACGGCTCGTCGATCGCTTCGTCGTCCAGCACTGACAGGCGGCTGGTGTCGTAGGTTTTGCCGCCGACGGCGTAGCGCACGCTGTACCAGGTGAAGGTGCCGCCCTCGTCCTGCCCGGTGCGCGGCACGACGTCGCCCTGAACGCTCTGGTAGTCACGGGCGAGCGACCAGTTGCCCAGGGCCGTGGTAACCGGTTTCAACATGAAAAACCAGCCGCAAAGACCAAAGATGGCGGCGAACAAACTCCAGAGCAGGAACGCCAGCAGGCGTTTGCCCCACGATTGGTGCGGGTTGTTGGGGGTAGAACTCATGGCCGAATCATACGCACCGTTGATGTCCGGGATTGATGCAACTTTTGCGCGGAATGACTTTTGAACAGGGCTTGGCGCCTTATTTGTCAAAAAGTCGACTTTTTGGCAAACCAGCCGCTTAGCCCAATTAAATTGCAGCTCTTGCCATCAGGCTGTTGAACATAAATGTCCGCCAGTAATGACCGCAATCATCCGCTGTTGAGACGGAAGCAGGACGGCGATTGCGTCATCGCAGCGATAATCTGCCACCTCACCAATGCATCCGGAGATGCCATGTTCGACCGCTCAACCATGTCAAAAGCGGCAGCGACGCTTGTCGCTACCTTCGCCGCCGCCCTGCCAGTAGTCGCCGGCGCGCAGCAAAAAGTCACCTTCCAGAGCAACTGGTTCGCCCAGGCCGAGCACGGCGGGCTGTATCAAGCGGTCGCCGAGGGTACTTACAAAAAGTACGGCCTCGATGTCACCGTCAAGATGGGCGGCCCGCAGGTCAACGGCCTGCAATTGCTCGCTGCGGGTCAGGTGGACATCTTCATGGGCTTTGACATCCAGAACTACAAGGCCTGGGAGCAGGGCATTCAGGCGGTGAGCGTCGGCACCTTCTTCCAGAAGGACCCGATCGTCGTCATCGCCCACAGCGATGTGAAGACCTTCTCCGACCTGAAGTCAAAGACAGTGCTCGTCTCCACCGACGGCCAGACCAACTGGTGGCCGTGGGCAAAGGCGAAGTACGGCTTCAAGGACGAGCAGACGCGGCCGTACACCTTCAACGTGCAGCCCTTCGTCGCCAACAAGAACTTCGCGCAGCAGGGCTATCTGACTTCCGAGACGCTGGCCGTGCAGAAGGCGGGCGTGAAGGACGCCAAGGTCTTCCTGCTCGCCGACCTCGGCTATCCGCCCTACACCGAGACGATCACCCTGCTCAAGAAGACGATTGACGCCAATCCAAAGATGGTCGAATCCTTTGTGAAAGCAACGATGGAAGGCTGGAAGAGTTACCTAAAAAATCCGGCACCGGGCAATGCGCTGATCAAGAAAGACAACCCGGCGATGACCGATGAGCTGCTCGCCTTCGGCCTGCAGAAGATGAAGGAAATGGGCATCGTCGACGGCGGCGACGCGGCGAAGATGGGCATCGGCATCATCACCGAAGCGCGCATGAAGCAGACCTGGGACATGATGGTGGCCAACAAGCTGGTTGACACGACGAAGGTGAAATTCACCGACGCATGGACCGACAAATTCGTCAAGGATGCGAAGGTGATGCCGTGATGAGTTCCCTCTCCCCTCGTGGGGAGAAGGCGGGGTTTCGGCTCGCATGCGAGCCGCCGCCGGAGCGGCGCGCGCATGCTTGCGCGAGCGCGGCCTGCAAGGCAGGGTCAGGGAGAGGGTGCAGGTTGGTGTTCCCGCCAACGTAGTCGCATGCAACCGCCACCCTCTCCCCCGCCCCTCTCCCCTCAAGGGAGAGGGGTGTCAGCAGCGCACTTATCTCCCAATCCCGTCATCGCGATCCGCGCCGCCGAAAAGACCTATCCCAGCGGCGTCCGTGCGCTGCTGCCGGTCGAGCTGACGGTCGCGGCGGGCGAATTCGTCACCCTCCTCGGGCCGTCGGGCTGCGGCAAGAGCACGCTGCTCAACATGGTGGCGGGTTTGCTCGCGCCGTCCGCCGGGCAGGTGCAAGTGGGCGAGGGCGAGCGGGTGTCATTCGTGTTTCAGGAGGCAACGTTGATGCCCTGGGCTCGCGTGGCGGCCAACGTGCGCTTGCCGCTGGACCTTGCGGGCACCGTACGTGACGCCGGGGATCGGCGAGTCTCCGAGGCGCTGCAACTGGTGGGCCTCGACAAGTTCGCCAACGCATGGCCGCGCGAACTTTCCGGCGGCATGCAGATGCGGGCGTCCATCGCGCGCAGCCTCGTCACCGAGCCGACGCTGCTGTTGATGGACGAACCGTTTGGCGCGCTCGACGAAATCACCCGCAACCGGCTGGATGACGAACTGCTGCGCTTGCGGCGAGAGCGCAATCTCACCGTGCTGTTCGTGACGCATTCCATTCACGAGGCGGTGTATCTCTCGGATCGCGTGGTCGTAATGGCCGCGCGGCCGGGCCGCGTCGTCGATGAAATTGCTATCAAACCCGCCGCCGGACGCAACGACGATTTTCGTGTGTCCATCGAATTTGCCACGTACGCCAAGCAGTTGCAGGATGCGCTATTGGCCGCATCCCGCAATGCAGACGAGGCACTGGCATGAAGCGTTTGCTGCCGCCCGTCATGGTCGCGATTCTGTTGCTCGGTCTGTGGCAGTGGTGGGTCATGGCGTATGACATTCCGCCGTTTCTGGTGCCGAGCCCGCTGCTGGTGATGAAGACGCTGGCGAAGGACTGGCCACTGCTCAGCGGCTCGCTGCTGGTCACGCTGAAGGTAACCTTCCTCGCGCTGGTCGCCTCGGTGGTGATTGGCGTTGCCGTCGCGTTTGCCTTCGTGCAAAGCCGCTGGATCGAGACCGCGTTTTTTCCCTACGCCGTATTGCTGCAGGTGACCCCGATCGTCGCCATCGCGCCGCTGATCATCATCTGGGTGCAAAGCCCGACGCTGTCGCTGGTGATTTGCGCCACTATCGTTGCCATCTTCCCGGTGATCGCCAACACCACCCTCGGCCTGCGCAGCGTCAACCCCGGGCTGGCGAGCCTGTTTCGCATGCACGGCGCGTCGCGCTGGCAGACACTGATGCGCCTGCGGGTACCAAGCGCGCTGCCCTACTTCTTCGGCGGGCTGCGCATCGCCTCCGGCCTGTCCCTGATCGGCGCGGTGGTAGCGGAGTTTGTCGCCGGCACCGGCGGCACCGGCACCGGGCTCGCCTACCAAATCCTGCAGGCGGGCTACCAGCTGAACATTCCACGCATGTTCGCGGCGCTGGTGCTGATCGCTGCCACCGGCGTCGCACTGTTCGTGCTGATGGGCGCGTTGTCGCGCCGCGCACTGGGCGGCTGGCACGAGAGCGCATTGCGCACCAGCGAGGAGGCCGCGTAACCACGCGGAACGATGCCTCTCTCCGCCTTCGCGCTGGTGCTCGTAGCAGCGCTGCTGCATGCCACCTGGAATCTTGCCGCCAAGCGGGCGGCGCACGCGACGCACTTCATGTGGCTGTCGGCGGTGTTTGCTGCGGCGCTGTACATACCGGTCGTTGGCTGGATACTGCTGACCACACCGGTCAACTTTGGCTGGCGGGAGGCGTTCGCCTGCAGCGCCAGTGCAGTGGTGCACTTTGGCTACAACGTGGCGCGGCAGACGGCGTACCGGGTGGCCGATTTTTCGGTGGTTTACCCGATCGCTCGCGGGTCCGGGCCCTTGCTGTCGTTCACGGCCGCCGTGCTGCTGCTCGGCGAACAGCCGAGCTTGCTGGCGTTGCTGGGGCTGCTGTTGATCGTTGTTGGCGTGCTGGCGATTTCGGGCGGGCGTGCGTGGTTTTCGGCGCATCGCGGCGGCGTCGAGTTGCGCGGCGTGATGTGGGGTTTGATCGCCGGCGCCTTCGTGGCGGGCTACACCGTAATCGATGGCTGGGCTGTGCGCTATCTGCTCATGTCACCGTTTGTGGTGGACATCTGCGGCAACCTGTTCGCTTCGGTAGTGCTGTCGCGACGGGCGTTGCGCGAACCCGGCGAGGTGCGCGCGCAATGGCGGCAGTTCTGGCCGCAGATCGTCACGGTGGCAACGCTCGGCCCGATCGGCTATATCGCCGTGCTGTTCGCGATGAAACTGGCACCGGTATCGCACGTGGCTCCCGCGCGCGAAGTGTCGATGCTGATTGCGGCGTTCTTTGGCGCGAAATTGCTGGACGAGGGCGATGTCGTGCGACGCGTTGCCTATGCTGGGCTCATCGCGACCGGGGTGGTTTGCCTGGTTTGGACGTAGTACCGCTGCCACGAGGCAAACGCGACGTGCCATGTCGTGCGTGCGCGGAATTGCCCGTCCGAAAACGGCCGGAATGCGATGAACCTGCGTGATGCAATGCCGTCATCGCCCGCACGTCGGGCAGCATGAACGGAATAATTGCGATGAAGATGATGGTTCGTGGCATACCGACCGACTATGTGTCGGCCATTCGCAACGGTGGGGTTGACGCCAATGGCCAGCCAGCGTTGCGGCGACCAGCGGAAGGCAGCGGCAATCCGTGCCGGCACTGCCTCGGCCTGATTCCGGCGGGCGAAGAAAAACTGGTGTTGTCGTACCGGCCGTTCCCACACGCCCAGCCGTATGCCGAGACGGGACCGATCTTTCTGCATCGGGACGCCTGCGAGCGCTACGAGGACTCGCGATTGCCGGCGTGGTTTGTGTATTTGCAGCCGGCCATTGTGCGCGGCTACAACCGCGGCGACTGGATTGTTTACGAGACGGGCAACGTGGTTCAGGGGCAGGATCTCGATGCCACCTGCCGAACCATACTCGCCCGCGACGACGTGGCCTATGTGCACATCCGCTCAAAGTTCAACTGCTTCCAGTGCCGCGTGGAACGGGCGTCGCAGGACGAGTGCGACGATCACGCGTTGAGGTAACCGCGACACTGCGGACTTCCGCACCTGCAGGCGAGGCGTTCTTCACTGCGCATTTTGTAGTCGAGCAGCAGCTCCTCGCCAGCGGCAATGGCTCGGCGGCTCACAAACCAGGCGTGGCCGTCGCTGATTTCGACAGCAACGTTGGGCTCGCAACTGTGATTGACGAACTCGGCGCCACTGCCACCCACCGAGCCGTCAATAACGCGGCCTGGCGCGACCCACAGCAGATAATTGATCGGTTGCTGGCTTCGCCGCGCTGCCTCCCGGTACGAGATGCGTTCGCCGGCGTACTCGATCACACGCTCGCCGGCTGGAATCGTTTCGCCTGCGAACATGCCAAAGCGATGAATAGCCGAGGGACGAATCTCGAGTGCGAAACGTGCAGAACCGCCGGCGATGCGTGGCGAAGGTGGTGGCGGTTCAAAGTCTGCTGACATCTCGGTGGTGCAGAAGCATTGCGTAGTGGGAGTAAAGGGATGACAGGACTGGCCGGTGCCGCGCCGCTGACGCCGCACCGGGCTTGCAGGTAAACTACAGCCCATGAACGCTTTGGTCAACCACCCTTTCCTCGCCGTACCGCCCGCCGCGTACCGCGTGGGTGCGTTCGTGCATCAGGGCGCATTCAGCCGCTCCTCCCGCTCCCGCTAGGCGGGACAGTCTCTTTTCCTCCCGTCTTCGCCTGCGCGTGTCTGCGCCATCGTGCTGTCACGTCCGCAACCCTATTCCTTTCTGACACGAGAAAACATCATGTTTGACATCAATCTTCTGCGCAATGATCTCGCCGCCACGGCCGAGCGGATGCAGGCACGCCACTACGTCATCGACACCGCAGCATTTGAAGCGCTGGAAGCCGAGCGCAAGGCGCTGCAAATTCAGACGCAGGACCTGCAGCAACAACGCAACACGCTGAGCAAGGCCGTCGGTCAGGCCAAGGCCGCCAAGGATGAGGCGAAAGCCCAGATGTTGCTCGCCGAGGTCGCGGCATTGCCGGAAAAGGTGAAGGCCAATGAGGCCGCGCTGGCTGCCATTCAGGAGAACGTCAACGCTCTCTTGATGACCATCCCGAACCTGCCGCAAGCGACCGTTCCAGTGGGCAAAGACAGCGACGAGAATGTCGAGCAGCGCCGTTGGGGCACACCTCGCGCATTCGACTTTGAGGTGAAAGACCATGTCGCGCTGGGCGAGGCGCTGGTCTCGAATGCTGGCTCGCAGCTCGACTTTGAGGCGGGCGTCAAACTCTCGGGCGCACGCTTCACCGTGATGAAGGGGCAGCTCGCGCGCCTGCATCGTGCGCTGGCGGCGTTCATGCTGGATACGCACGTCAACGAACATGGCTTCACCGAGTGTTACGTGCCCTACATCGTGAATGCCGAGACGATGACCGGCACCGGCCAATTGCCGAAGTTTGAGGAAGACCTGTTCAAGGTGCCGATGCAGGCGGAAGAAGGCGGTGAGGTCAAGAATCGTTACCTGATTCCGACCTCGGAGGTGTCGCTGACCAACTTCGTGCGCGATACGATGGTTGACGCCGCCAAGCTGCCGATGCGCCTGACGGCACACACGCCCTGCTTTCGCTCGGAAGCCGGCAGCTATGGTCGCGACACCCGCGGCATGATTCGCCAGCATCAGTTCGACAAGGTCGAAATGGTCTACATCTGCAAGCCGGAAGAATCGAACGCGATGCTGGAGGAGATGACCGGCAACGCCGAGAAGATCCTGCAGAAGCTGGGCCTGCCGTACCGCGTCATGCTGCTGTGCACAGGTGACATGGGCTTCGGCGCCACGAAGACCTACGATCTGGAAGTGTGGCTGCCCGCGCAGAACACTTACCGCGAAATCTCGAGCTGCTCGAACTGCGAAGCGTTCCAGGCGCGCCGCATGGGCGCTCGCTACAAGAATGCTTCCGGCAAGAACGAGCCGGTGCACACACTGAACGGCTCGGGTCTCGCCGTCGGCCGCACGCTGGTGGCGATTCTGGAGAACTACCAGAATGCCGATGGTTCGATTACCGTGCCCGAGGCGCTGCGCGGGTACATGGGGGGCGTCGAAGTCATTCGATAACTCGTCCGTTGAGACTGAGGGTGCGTACCAAAGTGCGCACCATTCGGTAGTTGCATCAACGGAATGACGGGCGCAGCGATGGCGCGTGCTCAGTGACGCAACTTACCTACTCAGTCTTTCGAGTAGAGCTCATGCCTTAGAGCATATCGGGCGCGTAGTTCAGTGAGCCCATCTTCATCCTTGCAGAACTGTTTGTCCAGTGAGTCGAGAAGCGTAGACGCTTGTGATGATGCGTCATCCTCCTCTGAGTTGGTGAGCATTTTGTTGAAACGATCTTGTCGATCCAGCGGCACCAAACCGTCCCCGAAAATCGCACGCTTGGCCTCGGCCAGCAGCGCAACTGACTTTGCCGCGCCAAGCTCGACCAATCCGTCCAGTGCGTATCCGTATAGCGAACCCGAACTGTTGGAGAAAAACTGTTCAAAGCCGCCGTTGTAGACCTCGCCGATCAAGCAGGACACCGCGAAATATGTCCTTTCTGCTGAATTCAATTGGTCAAAACCACCCGGCGTTCCGTGAACGCGATCAACAAGCGCCAACCAGTGTTTGCGCTCTGCGCTTTGCTCCTGCTTTCGTTGTTCTGCGTGAAAGAGCTTGCTCTCTTCGATACTTTTTCGGTATCCACGTTTGCAAGGCATGCAAAGGCCGCCATTCTTGGTGGCTGTATCTGGCAATATCAAAGCTCCGCAACTAGAACAAGGCTGGCGTTGGGTCATGACGGCGGTGTAGCAGTGGGAAGGCGGTTCGGCGGCCAACATCAAGTGGATCTTGACCGCGCATAAGCCGCTACGATACCAATATGGATCAAGTCGACACCCTCGTCATCGGCGCCGGCGCAGTCGGCCTCGCCATCTCACGAGCGCTTGCGCTCGACGGACGCGAAGTGATGGTGCTGGAGGCGGCGGACGCGATCGGCACCGGCACCAGCTCGCGCAACAGCGAGGTAATTCACGCTGGGATCTATTACCCGGCGGGATCGCTCAAGGCGAAGTTCTGTATCGAAGGCAAGGCGCTGCTCTATCGCTACTGTGACGAGCGTGGCATTGCACATCGTCGTTGCGGCAAATTGCTGGTTGCGACGGCGGACGATGAGGTCGCGCAGATCGACTGCATCATCGCGAAGGCGGCCGCGAACGGGGTGCATGATCTGGTGCGCCTGAGCGCGGCCGAGGCGCGGGCGATGGAACCGGCGCTGTCATGTGTCGCCGCCATTCACTCGCCGAGCACGGGCATTGTCGATAGCCACGCACTGATGCTCGCGTTGCAGGGCGATCTGGAAAACGCGGGTGGACTTGTGGCGTTCAACACACCCGTCGTCTCGCTTGCGTTCACCCGCGATGGCATTGTGGTGCGCACGGGTGACGGCACCGAGCTGCTCGCCCAGCGCGTGGTGAACTCGGCCGGGCACGGCGCACCGCTGCTGGCGGCGAGGACAGCTGGTCTGCGCGCGGTGCACGTGCCGAAGCAGCACTACGCCAAGGGCAATTACTTCACCCTGGCGGGCCGTTCGCCGTTCAGTCGCTTGATTTATCCCGTTCCGCAGCATGCCGGCCTTGGGGTTCACCTGACCATCGACCTTGGCGGTCAAGCCAAATTCGGACCGGACGTGGAATGGGTTAAGTCCGCCGACGATCTGGTGGTTGATCCGCGCCGGGGCGATGCGTTTTACGCCGAGGTGCGCAAGTATTGGCCTGCGCTGCCGGACGGTGCGCTGCAGGCCGGTTACGCCGGCATCCGCCCGAAGATTTCCGGTCCGGACGAAGCCGCGGCCGACTTCGTCATCATGGGGCCGAGCGTGCATGGCGTGCGCGGCCTGGTCAATCTGTTTGGCATCGAATCGCCCGGTCTGACCAGTTCGCTGGCCATCGGCGTTCATGTCGCGGGACTGTTGCACGAGTAGTCCAGCCACGTTACAGCCTGTTACATCGGCCGCTCCGCCGGTGGTCTTCCGCGCTACAGTTCGCCCCAGAAGAACGCGAGGTGGCAGAGGATGGTGCAGGACGGCAATTTGATCCGCAACGAGCTGGAACGGCTGCTGGCCAGCGATTTTCTGCGCCGCTCACCCAGCCATCTGCGCCTGCTGCGCTATCTGGTCGAGCGCCGGCTGGCCAACGACGATGGCGCGCTGCGCGAAATGTCGATCGGCATCGAGGTGTTCCACCGCAACCCGTCCACCTACGACCCGAAGAGCGATCCCATCGTCCGCGTCAACGTAAGCCGGCTGCGCGAGCGGCTGGTGAAGCACTACGCGATGTTCGAAGCGCCGCCGCAGGTGCGCATCGAATTGCCGAAAGGCCGCTATGTGCCGGAGTTTGTCGAGCTCGGTGCACGCCAGCTCGCAGCGCCGCGCTTTCTGGTGTTGCCATTCGTCAGCGAGAGCCGCGACGATGCGCTGGCGACGTTGCTGTTTGAATCCACCATCGGTGAGCTGCAGGCGATGCTGCAGGTGCTGGTACTCGGGTCGCGCTCAGCACGAGCGGTGGCCGACGATGAGCCGCTCGATTCGGCGCGGCGCGTCAACGCGCAGGCGGTGCTGTCTTCGCGCATCGTCCGTCTCGCCGAAGGCGCCGGCAAGGGCGAGTCGCAGCATGTGCATACGATGCTGCTGTCGGCGCCGTATGGCCAGATGCTGGCCAGCAAGCGCTACTCGCGCACGGCGGAGGAATCCGACGCCGGCTTTATCGACCGCGTGTCCAGGCAGATTCGTGAAGACAGCTTGCGTGCGCTGGCCGATCTGCTGCCGGGTGAGTACACCCTGCCAGCGCAGCGCAAAGGCTTCAGTGGTGTGTCGCGCGAGGCGGCGGATGCTTTTGTGCAGTCGCGTCGCGCCAGTGCGCTGGGCACGGCGGACGGCCATCGCGAAGCGCGTCGCCTGCTGGAGTCCGCGATCACCGCAGCGCCGGATTTCGCGATGGCACATGCCTATCTCGCTGCCACGATGGGCAACCTCTCGATGTATGAACAGGTGACGCCGGAGGAAGCCTGGCGCGTCGGCAGCGCGGCGTCTCGGCGCGCGCTGGAGATTGACCCGCTGGAGCCCGGTGCCTATCTCAATCTGGCGGCGGACAAGATCTATTACGAGTACGACTTCGCTGCCGCCAACGATCTGCTGCTGCAGGCCCGCAAGCTTGCCCCGCGGCACCCGGGCGTGCACATGCTGATGGGCACCGCTGCATCATATTGCGGCGAGCTGGATGATGCGCTGAATCATCTCGACGCCGCGCAGGAGGTGGACCCGCTGTTCCCGGCGATCCGCGCCAATCGCGGCGTGGCGTATTACTTCTGCAAGCATTTTGACGACGCCAATCGCGTGTTCCTCGAACTGCTCACCGAGTACCCGCAGCGCACCTCGACGCGCGTCTCGTTTGCCAATTCGCTGGCGCTATCCGGCGCTTATGCAGCGGCCCGCAACGAGCTGAACGCCGTGATCGAGCACGACCCGGACGATGCCGGCGCCCGCCTCTCACTCGCGATCGTCACCGCGCGCGAGGGCGACAAGCGGCAGGCAAAGAAGATCGTGAACTCGGTGCGCGGCGGCGGCGAGATTGAAAAAACCAATCCGTCGGCGCTGGCGGCCGTGTATGCGCAACTCGGCGAGCCGGACGAAGCGCTGGCCTGGCTCGCTCGCGCAGCAGCCGCGCACGAAGGCGGCTTTGCCGAGTGCCAGGTAGATCCGATGCTGGAACCGCTCGCGGCGGCGGATGGCTTCCGCGCCCTGCTGGCGCAACACGGGCTCTACTGGCGGCACGGTTAGGGAACCGCCAGGCTGCCGCATTTTCCAGAAGCCGACAACGCCGCGCCGCCCATCAGCTTTTCCTTGAAAAGCCCATTCCATGAGGGCTTAGGCGTTCATTCTGCCGAATACCGGAAAGTCGCCAAATGACCTTCTGAGCCCAGCTTGGGTGCGGGTTTCCACGCAAAGCTGTATTGCCGAGCGCCTGGTTTTGCTCGCCACGAAGCGCTGCTGGCAGTCGCAATGGGGTTGCTGACGGCGCCGCATGAGTTCGATATTCAATGAGCAAATCTAAAATATTCATTCCTGCCATTCATCGGGAGTTATCTGGCAATGGCGCTGAATGCTATGGATCAATATTCGCCACGACTATCGAGCAATTCTGAATAAACAATGAACAAAACTAATGAATTGCTGGCCAGCGAAGCGCCCCGACGCTCGCTGCCACCGCTGTCGATGTTGCGCGCTTTCGAGGCCGTGGCGCGGCATCAAAGTGTCACGCTTGCCGCAGCCGAGCTGCATGTCACGCAAGGGGCGGTGAGTCATCAGGTCAAGGCGCTCGAACACTGGCTCGACGCCAAGCTGGTGCAGCGCGAAGGTCGCCGCATTGTGCTGACGACGGCGGGCGCGGCGTACGCGCCGAGCCTGTCCACGGCGCTCGACCTGATGGCGGACGCCACGCGCAGCCTGCAGCGTCGCGCCCGTCGCGAGCGCATCACGGTGAGCGCCTTCTCGACGCTGGCGACTTACTGGCTGATTCCGCGGCTGGCGGACTTCTGCGCCGAAAACCCCGCGGTTGATGTCGATCTGTCGACCAACTACGCCCGCTACGACTTTGACCCGGCCGCGTCGGATGTATCGATCCGCTGCTACACCAGCGATGAGCTGCGCAGCCAGTTGCAGCGCCGCGACTGGCGTGGCGTCGAGGCGGGGCGCTTCCTTGGCGAGACGATGACGCTGGTGTGCAGCCCCGCGCTGGTGACGCCCACGCGGCCGCTCGCAGCGCTTGATGACATCGGGCAACACGCGATGCTGGAGAGCCGCTCAACGCCAACGGTCTGGGCGGAATGGTTGCAGGCAGCCGGCCTCGACGAAGCGCACTGGCCGCGCACCCGGCTCAGCTTCGACCATGTGCATCTCGCCCTCAATGCGGCGTTGCAGGGCGCCGGCATGGCGCTGGCACCTACCTCGCTGCTGGCCGAGCTGATCGCAGAAGGGGCGTTGCGACAACCGTTTCCGCACATTGTGGTCGGCCCCAAGGACAACTACTGGATACGCGCGCCGCGCACCCAGGGCAACGCTGCAGTGGCTGCATTCTGCGCGTGGCTGGAGCGCTGCGGGCTCGCTAACATGCAAGCCATTGCGGACTAACTTTCCGCCCGTCTGGAGCGTGCGATGCTGCGCATCACCGAACTCAAATTGCCGCTTGACCACGTCGAGGCGGCGCTGCCGGCGGCCATCCTGGCGCGGCTTGCCATCAAGGCCGAGGATTTGCTCGGTTTCACCGTGTTCCGGCGCGGCTACGATTCACGCAAGAAAGCGGACATCCAGCTCGTCTACACGCTGGACGTGGAATTGCCCAAGTCGCTGGAGGCGGCGCTGCTGAAGCGCTTCCGCAAGGATGTTCACATCACGCCGACGCCGGACACTTCGTACAAGTACGTCGCCGCGCCGGGTTCATTTGCCGCCGGTACG
Source organism: Casimicrobium huifangae (assembly GCF_009746125.1). NCBI lineage: Bacteria > Pseudomonadati > Pseudomonadota > Betaproteobacteria > Casimicrobiaceae > Casimicrobium > Casimicrobium huifangae. Next base: position 3,605,126 of record NZ_CP041352.1, on the reverse strand, counting down.
CCGCGTCCGATCGTCATCGGCTTCGGCCCCTGCGGCATTCTCGCGGCGCTGATCCTCGCGCAGATGGGACTGAAACCCATCATCCTCGAGCGTGGCAAGGTTGTTCGTGAGCGAACGAAAGACACCTGGGGCTTCTGGCGCAAGCGTGAGCTGAATACCGAGTCCAACGTGCAGTTCGGCGAGGGCGGCGCTGGCACCTTCAGCGACGGCAAACTGTGGACGCAGGTGAAAGACCCGAAACACTACGGCCGCAAGGTGCTTGAGGAGTTCGTCAAGGCCGGTGCGCCCGAGGAAATCCTCTACGTCAGCAAGCCGCACATCGGCACCTTTCGCCTGGTGAAGATGGTGGAGCACATCCGCGCGACAATCGAATCGCTGGGCGGTGAATTCCGCTTTCAACACAAGGTGGTTGATCTTGTGCTGGAGGAGCAAACCAACGCAGCCGACCCGGCGCGAACGCGGCGCATTCGCGGCGTGGTGCTCGACAACGGCGAAACGCTCACTGCCGATCAGGTCATCCTCGCCATCGGCCACAGCGCGCGCGACACTTTCAAGATGCTGCATGAACGCGGTGTCTACATCGAGCCGAAGCCGTTCTCGATTGGCTTTCGCATCGAGCATCCGCAGGGCCTGATCGACCGCGCCCGCTTCGGCCCGAACGCGGGCAACGCGATCCTCGGTGCTGCGGACTACAAGCTCGTTCATCACGCGTCGAACGGTCGCGCGGTCTACAGCTTCTGCATGTGCCCTGGCGGCACGGTGGTCGCGGCGACATCGGAAGAAGGCCGTGTGGTCACCAACGGCATGAGCCAGTATTCCCGCAACGAGCGCAACGCCAATGCCGGCGTTGTGGTCGGTATCGAACCGGCTGACTTTCCGGCCGACATGCAGAACCCGCTCGGTGGCATCGACTTCCAGCGCCACTGGGAAAGCCGTGCCTACGAGCTCGGCGGCGGCAACTACAACGCGCCGGGGCAGCTGGTCGGAGATTTCGTCGCCGGGCGCGCTTCCACCGCGTTCGGCAGCGTCGAGCCCAGCTTCAAGCCCGGCGTGCATCTGACCGATCTGGCGACCGCGCTGCCGGACTACGCGGTGGTCGCCATGCGTGAGGCCTTGCCCGCGTTCGACAAGACGATTCCCGGCTTCTTCATGCCCGACGCCGTGCTGACGGCGGTGGAGACGCGCACCAGTTCGCCGATCCGCATCAAGCGCCGCGACGACGACCTGCAGAGCCTCAACGTCGCCGGCCTGTATCCGGCGGGTGAAGGCGCAGGCTATGCCGGCGGCATCATGTCGGCGGGTATTGATGGCATCCGGGTCGCCGAAGCTGCGGCCCGTGCGATCGCCGCCAGCGCCGCTGCACGCCAGTAGCCAGCAGCCCGCACCTTCCGAGCGCAGTGCGCCACGCGTGACGCACGGACCACCTGTCTGTAACGAACGGCCGTTGGCAGGATTGCTCGCGTTTCTTAGCTGACTCAGATTATGCTGACGTCATTAAACGACAAGAAAAATGACACAATACGGTGACAGAGTTCGCCGTAGAGCGTTCCGCTGCGTCGAGTCGAAAAAACTGCTGCCTCCTCATGCCCGAACTGATCCTCGAGATCGCTGCGCTGGACTACGTGTTCCCGGCCCCGCATCGCCGCTGCGTGATTGCCGGTGAGGGCGGCACCATCGGGCGCGACGTACGCAACACCCTGGTGCTGGACGACCGCTTTTGCCGCGTTTCGCGCATTCATGCCGAGGTCACCTTCGTCCGCGGCGTGCCAATCCTCAGCAACCGCTCGGCCAGCCTCGCAGTGAATGTTGGCGAGCATGAGGTGCTGCCCGGTGAGAGCGCCATCGTGCAGGACGACGATGTGATCGAAATCGGCCCTTATCTGCTCGCTGCCCACGTGCTTGACGAGCGGGGCGTAGTGCCGTCGCCGGTCGCCGTTGCGCCGGCGCGCGAACGGCCCGCGACCACCACCGCCGCGCTGGGGGCGGCGTTCGCCGAGGGCGCCCGACTGCCAGCCGATGCGCTGGCGCCGGAAGGTCTCACCGGCGAGACAGCAGAACTGCTCGGTGCGATGCTGCGTCATGCCGTGCAGGGCACCATGGACCTGCTCGCCGCGCGCGCCATCACGCAGCGCGAAGTGCGGCTGGGCGCCGCCATGCTCACCGATCAGTCAAACAATCCGCTCGCCTTCTTGCCCAACGCGGATGCTGCCATGGTGCAACTGCTGAGCGGGCATCTGCCCGGATTCATGCACGCCACGCGTGCCATGCCCGATGCCTTTGCGGATCTGCTGGCACACGACGCCGGTGTGATGGCAGGGATGCGCGCGGCACTGACCGACATGCTGTCCCGGCTTGATCCCCGGCAGGTTGATGAGTCGCTGCGCGAAACGCAGATCGCCAGCGCACAGATCGCTGCCAGCACCGTCAAGGCGCGCTGGTGGGATGTGCAAAGCATGCGTATCGCCGAGCTGCAGACCGCTGCCGAGGACGACTTTCAGCAGGCCTGGGGCCGTGTGTTTGCCGAGGCGTACGCAGGGGCGGCCGATGGTGCGCGCGAAATTGCGCTGGCCAGTTTGCAGTCGGGCGGCAACGCGGCTGCGCGGCTGCAGGCCACGGGATACGAAGGTATCGCGGCCGGTCTGTTTGCCGCGCCGCGGCAAGGTGAGCCATGCCCCGCCTGGTAGAAGCCACCACGCCGCTCGGACCGGAAGCGCTGCAGTTTCTCGAAGCGCATGGCAGCGAAGCGCTGTCCACGCTATTTGACCTGCGCGTGTCACTGCTGTCGAAGCAGGTTGGCATCGCAGCGAAGGCACTGCTCGGCAAGGACATCACGCTCGCCATCGAGACCGAAAACGGTGGTCCGCCGCGCTATCTGAACGGTATCTGCACGCGTTTTGCCATGAACGGGCGCAGCGGTGACTACCATCTCTACGAAGCACGGCTGCGGCCGTGGCTGTGGCTCGCGTCGCGCCGCTCCGACAGCAAAATTTTTCAGCAGCAGAAAGTGCCCGACATCGTCGAGGCAGTGCTCGGCAAGTATGGCTTTCCGATCAAGCGCAAGCTTTCCGGCAGCTATCGGATCTGGGACTACTGCGTGCAATATCACGAGACCGATCTCAATTTCGTCTCGCGGATCATGGAGCACGAAGGGATCTACTACTTCTTCGAGCATGCTGCCGGCAAACACACGCTGGTACTGGCCGACGGCATTGCGTCGCACGCTGCGTTGCCGGGCCGCTCGACGGTGAACTACATCGGGCTTGATGCAGCGACGGTGGCTGACGAAGAGCATTTCTACGCCTGGCGACCGCGTGAGGAGCTTGATTCCGGCGAATACCTGACCACCGACTACGACTTCAAGCGACCGAAGGCTGACCTCTCGACCCGCAACAAGCACCCGGCTGGCCACACGTTTGATGCCTGGGAGCGCTACCAGTGGCCCGGCGGTTACGTCGACGTTGGTGACGGTGAAAACTATGCCCGCGCTCGCATGGAGGCATTGCAGGCGGAGCAGGCCCGCGCCAGCGGTGATGGCACGCTGCGCACGCTGGCGCCCGGCTACCTGATGACGCTGGCGCGCTGCCCGCGTGGTGACCAGAACCGCGAACATCTGATTGTCGGTGTCACCTATCACCTGAAGGACAACCCGTATGGCTCGACCGCCTCGACCACGGCCGGCGCGGAGTGGAATTTCGCGGTGCTTGCGCAGCCCACGTCGATCACGTATCGGCCGCAGCGATTGACCGAGAAGCCGCGCAGCAATGGCCCGCAAGTGGCAGTGGTCGTCGGCCCGCCCGGAGAAGAAATCTACACCGACGAGTACGGTCGCGTGAAGGTGCAGTTTCCGTGGGACCGCTACGGCAGTAACGACGAGAACTCGTCGTGCTGGATGCGCGTGTCGCACCCTTGGGCCGGGTCGAATTACGGCGCGATTCACATTCCGCGCATCGGCCAGGAGGTGATCGTCGATCACATCGACGGCGACCCGGACTATCCGATCATCACGGGCCGCGTTTACAACGCGGACCAGATGCCGCCGTGGGCACTGCCGGACAACAAGACGCAGTCGGGCATCCTCACCCGCAGCAGCAAGGGCGGCGCGCCCGGCGCCGGTATGAAGAATGGCGCCGGTGACGCCAACGCCATCCGCTTCGAGGACAAGAAAGGCGAAGAGCAGCTCTGGCTGCATGCGCAGAAGGACCAACTGACCGAGGTCGAGAACGACGAAACGAAATGGGTCGGCCGCGACCGCCGCAAAACCATCGACCGTGACGAGCTCAATCACATCCAGCGCGACCGCACCGAGACGGTTGACCGCAACGAGACGATCACCGTGCACGGCCAACGCGATGAAGAGGTCGACAAGAACGAGACCATCACCATCCACCAGAACCGCACGCGCACTGTCGATCTCAACGAGACAGTCAGCATCGGCAAGACGCGCAGCAAGTCGGTCGGCAACAACGAGATCGACAAGATCGGCAAGACCTGGTCGATCAACGTTGGCCGCTTCAAGACCGAGACCATCGGCATGGCCTACATGCAGAACGTTGGGCTGGGCCGCATGGAAAACGTGGGCGCTGGCTACAACCTCAACGTCGGCGCCGTCATGGCTACAGTCGTGGGGCTCAGCCAGTTCGAACAGATCGGCCAGAACAAGTCGGTCAAGGTGGGCAAGAGTTTCAAGCTAGAGGCCGGCGAGACGATCGAACTGGTCGTCGGCAACAGCGTGTTGGTCATGAAGAAAGACGGCAGCGTCACGGTCAATGGCAAGGACATCGACATCGTGGGCAGCAAGCACATCCAGCTCGACTCCAAACGCATCGACCTCAACTGAGATGAACGGTCCCGACAAGCTGCTGTCTGCCCCGATCGAAGCGGCACCCGTGCCGGAGGTGCGCAATCACACGCCATTCCCGAGTCAGTACTTCCAGATGATGGACGCGGCCGACGAGGTGTTTCATGTGATGGTCACGCGCATCACCTACGACCTGCGCGCGCTCGAAGGCGACGGCACGCCCGCGCTCGCTGCCGTGCAGGACGAGCTGCGCGAGGTCGACGAGTTCTACGACGCCGACAACATTTCGAGCGTTGTGCAGGAGAGCGACTTCGCGCCGTTCAAGCCGAAGTGCGACGTGCTGCTGGTTAACGCCAGCGCGCATGCCCCACCGAATGGCGGCGGCAAGCGCAAGCCGCTGCCGCGGTTTCCGGCAGGGCTGCGCATCGACAGCGCCGATGGCAGGCAGATCGTGCAGAAGCTCGTCACGGTCACCGGCCCGCGCACGCTGGGCCGCGGCCTCATGGGCGGCTACAGCCTCAGCGAGCCGGAGCCGGTGCTGGCGGTACCGATCCGCTACGAGCACGCTTACGGCGGCACCAATCAGTGGTGGAAGGGCTGGCCCGCGCGCATTGAGGACGATCAGCGCATGGAGATCGATCTGCACGAGGCTTACAACCCGATCGGCTGCGGGCTCATCGAGCCGAACTGGCAGAAGAAGACGGGCTTGAGCCAGTTTCCGGCGCCACAGATCGAGATATTTGAGAAGCCGTTCACGTCTGCGCACGCGGAGACGGCTGCGCGCAACGCAGGCAACCCCGACGCCGATGCACCGTATCCGGCCGTGGGCTTCGGTGCCATCGGCCGCTGGTGGCAGCCGCGCCGCGCGCTGGCGGGCAGCTACGACGAGGTATGGAAGGCGACGCGCTGGCCGCGCCTGCCCGACGACTTCGACTTTGCGTACTGGAATTGCGCGCCGGATGACCAGCAGATCGACTATCCCCAGGGCGGCGAGCTGGTGAAGCTGGTCAACCTGGTCGCGCCCGAGCAGGCGGCGGAGGGCAGCCTCGCGTTCCGGCTGCCGCGCAACGAGCTGAAGCTGCTGCTGCATCTCGATGCCGGCATCCCGCTGTTCAAGGCGATGAACGTTGACACGCTGATCATCGATGCCGAGGCGATGAAGCTCACGATCGTCGCGCGTTGCACGGTGGCGGCGGCGAGCGGTATAGAAGTGCTCGAACTGGGCACCTGGGACGTTGCGGCTGCGCGCGCACGCAACGCGACCACGCTGGCCGAACAGCAGAAGGCGCGCGATGCCGCAAGCGTTGCGGCGCCAGAGGAAGCGATCAATGGCTAACGAAGCGGCGACCGCCAGGGACAAGCAGTTCGTGCTGGTCTGTCTGCTGCCCGACATCTGCTTCACGCCGAAGAAGCCGGGCTACCCGATTCCCTACCCGATCACGCACACGATGGACCAGAGCGATCACTGCTCGCCGAATGTGTACTTTCGCGGCAAGGCGGCGTTCTTGCACAACGAGAGCTTCGTCGACAACGTGAAGGGCGACGAGCCGGGCAAGGGCAAGGGCGTCGTGAGCCAGACCCACATGAAGATCAGCCACTCGATCCGCCACAGCCGCGACGTCTACGTCAACGGCAAGGCGATCGTGCGCACCGCCGATCAGGTGTGGATGAACTGGAAGAAGCCCTGACGCGCAGGCGTCGGCGCATCTGCACGGCAACGCGAGTCAGCGAGTGAGCGAGATCCCGGCAAACGCCAAGACCTTCGTCAACGAGGCCGGCGAGATCATTGGCTTTCAGGCGCCGGGCGGTCCGCTCAATATCTGCATTCCGAACTGCGGCCGCGTTCAGCCCAACAGCCGCACGGCCCCGGGACCGATTGCCAATACGACCGGCATCATCCTGCCCAAGACTAGCCCGAACCTGTCGGGTAGCAGCGCGCCGACGCCGAAAGCCGAAGGAGCAGGCGAGGGTGGCTGGTGGTCGTCCTGGGGCAGCGCAGCGACCCACGGCGTGCTCGACGTGGTCGGACTGATCCCGGTCGTCGGCGAGGTGGCCAACCTTGCGGGCGCAGGCATTTATGCGCTTGAGGGCGACTACGCCAGCGCGGCGCTCGATCTCGCAGCGATGTGGCCCGCCGGTGGTCAGGCGGCGACGGCAGCGAAGTACGGCACCAAGGCCGCAGAGAAGGTCGCCAAAGAGGCGGCACAGGCCGCCGAGAAGCGCGCTGCGCAGGCGGCCGAGCGCAAGGCTGCAGAGGAAGCGGAGAAGAAGGCGGCGCAGCGCGGCGGCGGTGAAGGTGGCCACGTCAAGGGCGACCCGCGCTGCGTGTTGCGACCGTACAAGCCCGACACCTGCAAGCCAAACCGTACCGGCCATCACGTCGTGCCAGACCGGGTATTTCGCGTCGGTAGCCGTGGCAGCGCACGCATCAAGGGCGGGGTGACCGAGAACGATGGTCTGGTGATCTGTGTCGACGGACCCAACCTCGACAGCTCAAAGGAGCACGGCAAGATTCATCGCATCTATGACCCGCTGGAACTGGCCGCCGGGGTTGCGGGAAGCCCGCGCGGCACGGCACCGCTGGGCGTGCTTGAGGCCGCCGGTGCTTTCGCTGCCGGCAAGGTGACTGGCTGCAATCCGCTGCTGCTCGAAGCGCAGTTGCGTGCGTATCATCAGGCGAAGGGGCTCGGCCCCGGCACGGTGGTACGCGCGGATCCGACAGGAAAAATCCCGATCGATTTCACCAAAATTGGTGTCGGTGCATCGCCGCCGGCGCTACCGCCACGATAGGAACAACCATGGCAACGAAGACAGTGCGGACGGAACCGGTGCGCTTTCAGGCGGCATGCGCGATCGAGAGCGACTATGTGTTCGTCGCGGCGAAGCCGGAAAGCCTCGATGAAGATCAGGCCTTCACGCGAATTTTCTATTTCGATCAGCAAAACGCGACGCCCTGGCGGCATGTCGATATCCCTGACTTCACCGTCGCGGGCGTCTGCGTGGCACAGCATGCCCTTGGTCGCGTTCGCAGCTACGTCAGCATTTCAAACAATGGCGTGCTGCATATCGCGAATCCACAGGGCATTCGTCAGGAGCGCATTGCTGAGGCAGGGCTGGAGCGCAGCGAGCCGCCGATCTATGGCTATATCAACGCGTTGCGCGAAATTGGCGAGCAGCTTTACGCCTGCGGTGGCGGCGGGCAGATCTATCGGCGCGATGCGGTCGGCTGGGTGAGTATCGCCGGCGACTTGCGCCAGCCGGTGGCGGCACCCGCAGCCAACCTTGCGCTGAACCCGGTCGTGCTGGCTGACGACTTCTCCGATATCGACGGCACTGCTGCGGGCGATCTTTACGTGGTGGGCGATGGCACGGTGCACCACTACGACGGCACCACCTGGTCACCCTGCGTTGTCAATACCGACGAGAGTCTCACTCGCGTTCGCTGTGTTGATTCGGCGCTGGTCTGGGTCTGCGGCTTCAACGGCACCTTGCTGCGCGGCAATGCGGACAGCGGCTTTGTTGACGTCAGCCAGTACGACCTCAACGTGATCTTTCACGATCTGTGCGTCTTTCGCGATCAACCCTACCTCGCGTCCAACGACGGCCTGTTCCGCTACGACGGCCAGCGCGTTGTGCCGGTGCCCCTGCAGTTCGCCGACGGCGACACGGCGGTTTGCGCCGTCGATGTCCGCGACGGGGTGCTGTGGTGCTTCGGCTACCGTTCGCTGGCGACGTTTGATGGTGACACTTGGCAGCACATCCGCCATCCGGACAACGTTTGATGTCGCAGCGCGATGGGTCGCGCGGTGCCCGACAAGCGCACTCCCAACCATCAACTTTTCAGAAAAATGGCGTCCGTAATGGGCTCGGCGGTGCAAATAATGTCAAGTCGACTTACGGTGTTTTAAGGCGTCTAGCCCTTATTGAATAAGGATTTCGATAGAAAGATGTAAGTGCTTCAGCGTCCGTGATGCTGGCGCACATCCTGGCCTTGCCGCGTTCTTACAATGGTGATGGGTGGCAGTCGCGCCGCCATGCAGCGGGACCGGGGGCGACGGGATGGACGGCTGGTGTCTTGAAGGCTTGACGGTGAACGGCGACAGCACGCTGCTGCCGATGCTGCGCTTTCCGTTCGTGGTCGGCCGCGATCCGTCCTGCGATCTTGCCATCGCCTCCGCCGAGACCTCGCGCCAACATGCCCGCATCGAGCAGGACATCGGCGGCCTGCTGCGGCTGACCGATCTCAACAGCGGCAACGGCACCTTCGTCAACCGTGCACCGATCCATGGCTCGGTGTTGATTCGTGATGGCGATGTACTGCATTTCGGCGTGACGGAGTACCGGTTGCGGCGAATGGACGAGCGCCTGCTCGCGCTGGCGGCGCCACCGGAGGACATGAAGACCGTCATCGTGGGGCGCAGCCCGGCGCTGAGCGAACACTTTGTGGTGGAAGAGCGCGCGTTTGACCAGATGCTGCGGGCGCGCAATGTTGCCGCCGCACTGCAGCCGATTGTGCGAGTGACCGACGGGCGACTGCGCGCCTTCGAGGTGCTTGGGCGTGGCCGGGCGGAAGGTTTGCCGGATTCGCCGATGGGCCTGTTCGGTCTCGCCATGCGCCTGGGCCGGGAAGTGGAGCTGAGCGAGGCGTTTCGCTGGGCTGGTCTTACGACGGCAGCGGCGCTGGCGCCAGAGGCGACGCTGTTTGTCAACGCCCACCCGAAGGAGATGTTCCAGGAGGCGTTCTACCGATCCATTGCCCTGCTGCGCGCGATGGTGCCGACGGCCAGTCTGGTGGTCGAAGTCCACGAAAGCGCGGTGACGCAGATTGCCGACGTGCGGGCAATGGCTGACCGCCTGGCTGGCTACGGCGTGCAGTTTGCCTACGACGACTTCGGCGCCGGGCAGGGGCGCCTGCTGGAGCTGGCCGAGGTGCCACCGCATTTCGTCAAATTCGACATGGGGCTGATTCGCGGCCTGGATCGCGCCAGCCCGAAAAAGCAGCAGCTGGTCGCGCAGCTGGTCAACATCGTGCATGACGTTGGCTCCACCGCGCTGGCCGAAGGCGTTGAAACCCGCGACGAAGCGGCTTGTTGCGCGCAGATGCATTTCGACTTGATCCAGGGTTACTGGACCGGACGCCCGGCGTCCGGCGACGACATCCGGCAATATCATCCGCACTATGTGGCGCCCGGCATGGCGGCGGTGTCCGCCGTGCTGCGCGACCGTCGCATCGCTTAGCCCGGCTGACGCTTGCGCAGAAAGCGATGGCGGCCCTAGCCCATCGCCTGATCACGCCCGGCGTGCTTGGCGTCATACATGCGGCGATCGGCCTCGGACAGGGCGGCGTCGACACTGGCGTGCCGGGTTGCCGCAGTCCAGCCCAGGCTCGCCGTGACACGCAGGCCGGCCCCAATCTCATCCCAGTTTGACTGACGGATCGCCTGCAGGGTCCGCGCCGCCAGCGCTGCCATCGTCTCGCGGCTATCCACGCGGCACCAGGCGACAAATTCCTCGCCACCAAAACGTCCCGTCGCGCGGGGCTCCCCGATGCTGCCCACCACGCAGCGCGCTACGCGTTGCAGGACGGCATCGCCGACCGCATGTCCCCACGAGTCGTTGATTGACTTGAAGTGGTCAATGTCGAGCAGCAGCAGGTAGAGCCCCTGCTGACCAGCTGCCCACTCCGACGCAAGCTCCTGCAGCCAGGCGCGACGGTTGGCGAGGCCGGTCAGCGGGTCGATGTGGGCGAGCCGCTCCAGCTCCGCCTGCTTGGCATTGAGCTGCGCGTTCAGCGTGGCAAGCTCCTGCTCGCGCAGTCGCGCGCTGTCGAGATCAGCTTCGGTACGCACCAGGCGCAACCGCGATTCGAGCGCGCGCGCCTCCCGCTCCGCCGTCTCGCTGTTGATCTGCATTTGCAGTGAATGAAAGCGGCGGTGCGCCGCCAGTGCAGCGGCCATATCACCGGAACGCTCGAGTGCCAGCGCGAGCGATTCCACAATCGGAGGGTGCGACTCCCGCAACTGATGCGCCGCGCAGATTTCGTCCGCCTCGGTCAGCAAGTGCAGCGCTTCGCTCGCGTCACCGTCATTGTTCCTTTGCAGCAGGGCGTCGGCAATGGTCGCGCGACATACTGCACGCATCCGGTGGCCGACGATCTGCTCGGAAATGGCAAGCTGCTCGCGCAGCGCCGCCATGCAGCCATCGAGATCGCCCGAGTGGCGTCGCGCCAGCGACAAGGTGTTGAGGCAGGTCGCGACGAAATCGACGTGGTCGCACTCGCGCGCCAGCGGCAGTGCACGTGCGGCCAGCGAGGACGCTTGCGAAAAGTGCGGGCTGGCCGAGTCCCCCCGGCCGCCATCAAGCTCGCGGCGGCCCCAGCAGACGTGGGCATAAGCCATGTTGTTGAGACAGGTGGCGACGTGATAGGTGTCGTTCGCCTGCTCGTAGATCGGGAGTGCCTGCTGGTAGAACGCGATCGCGCTGGCGTCGTCGCCGAGCATGTTGTGCACCACCCCGATGTCAATCAGGGCGTCGCTTTCGCTGCGCCGGTCACCGAGGGCAACACTGATGTCGCGCGAACGCTCGAGCTGGGCGAGACCGCCAGTGAGATCACCCATCTGCACCAGTGCGATGCCCCACTGCGTGCGGGCCATTGCTTCGCCACGCTGCTCCCCGATCGCTTCGTAGACGCTGACCGCGGCCGAACTGTGCTGTGCCGCATCGGCCAGCGATGAGCTCATCCGCTCGCAGTGGCCAAGCGCCGCCAATGCATCGGCGAGCAGGCGCTGCGCGGGCAAATCATCAGGGTGGATTGATGCCAGCCGTTGCGCGGCGGCCAGCGCACCGTCTGCGATGCGTATGCCTTGCGTCGGGTCACTGTTGCGCAGTGCGCGGGCGCGCTCCACGGCAGCGGCAATTCCCGCATGGGAATTCGCCGGAATGTCCGTCACACCGGTTTCGCCTGGATCGACGCTGCTCATGCGCCGATGATATGACGTCCGCGCGGTCGCGGCCGTCAGCGGGCTGCTCAGGCGGTGGCGTTCTGGCTTGCTATCACTTCGGCGCGTACCTGTTCGGTGAGTTCGGCCTTCAATTCGGCGAATACCGGGGTCGTCTTCACCGAGTAATGCCGTGGATGCGCAATCGGCACCGCGCGGTCGAGCTTGATGCGGCCCGGCCGGGCGCTCATTACCATGACACGACTACCCATGAACACTGCCTCGTCAATGTCGTGAGTGACGAACAGCACGGTCTTCTTCTCGGACTCCCAGATGCCGAGCAGCAGCTCCTGCATCAGCTCGCGCGTCTGATGGTCGAGCGCGCCGAACGGCTCATCCATCAGCAGCATGCGCGGGTTGTTGGCGAGGGCGCGGGCGAGGGCAGTGCGTTGCTGCATGCCGCCCGAGAGCTGCTTGGGGTAGTGGTTCTCAAAGCCGCGCAGCCCGACTTTGTACAAAAAGGTATCGGCGACTTCCAGTTGCTGGCTGCGCGGCAGGTTGCGCTCGCGCAGCCCGAAGCAGACGTTGTCGCGCACTGTCAGCCAGGGGAACAGGGTGTAGCTCTGGAACACCATGCCTCGGTCAGCCCCCGGGCCGTCGATGCGCTTGCCATCAAGCAGAACCTCGCCAGAGGACTGCTTGTCGAGCCCGGCGACGATGCGCAACAGTGTGCTCTTGCCGCAACCCGAGGGGCCGAGGATGGTGATGAAATCGTTCTCGGCAACGTCGAGATCGGTCGCCTGTAGCGCTACTGTGGGGGCGCGGCCAGTAGCTTCAAAGGTACGGGAAACGCCCCGGACAGAGAGGATGTTCATGCGCCTACTTTCCCAGCGCCGCCCAGGGGAAAAGCCTGCGGTTGACCAGCTTGAACAGCAAGTCACTGATCAGGCCGATCAAGCCGATCACGATGATGCCGAAGATGATCTGGTCGGTGGCCAGCAGCGCCTGACTGTCAGTGATCATGTGGCCAATGCCGCTTGATGCGCCGATCAGCTCGGCAACGATCACATAAGTCCACGCCCAACCCAGCACCATGCGCAGGATTTCGGCGATCTCCGGCGCCGCACCTGGAATGAGCACGCGCCGCACCAGACTGGAATCGGTCGCGCCCAATGTGTATGCGGCTTCCACGAGGTCACGCCGGGTGTTGCCGACGACCACAGCGATCATCAGCACCAGCTGAAAGAACGAGCCAATGAAGATCACCGCCAGCTTTTGCGCCTCACCAATGCCTGCCCACAGGATCAGCAGCGGAATGAAGGCAGAGGCTGGCAGATAGCGGGCAAACGAAACGAAGGGCTCGAAGAAGGCCTCGATGGGTTTGTATGCCCCCATCAGCACGCCAAGCGGCAGCGCCAGCAAGGCGGCGATCACGAACCCGCCCACCACGCGCCACACGGTCATGCCGATGTCTTTCAGAAATCCCATCTCGGTGACCAGCGTGTAGCCGCTCTTCACCATCGTGATCGGGTCGGCGAGGAAGGTCTTCGACACAAAACCGCCCAGCGTCGCGATCGCCCATACGACGACGAACAGCACGAAGAAGGCGATGCCAAGGGTGACCCGAGTGGCGGGCGCTACGGCGGTAAGTGGTTTCATGGGGGCAGCAAGTCACGCCTGCCAACGCAGGCGCGACTCAGGGGTGAAAGACAGGATGTCTTATTTGATGAAGCGCGTATCGGCCAGCTTAGACAGATCCGGGATGGCCTTGATGATGCCCACTTCGAGCAGCAGATCAGCCGCTTCTTTGGTGAACTGCGCGTGTTCACCAGCGAAGAATTTCTGGTTGGCCGCCTTGTCCTGCCAGCGCAGGAACGACTGGCTCTTCTCAAAAGCGTCGCCAGACTGTTTGACATCGGCACCCATGATTTCGAAGCTCTTCTTCGGCTCGGACTTGATCATGGCCAGCGCGTCGAAGTATCCATTCGCCAGCGCCTGCGCAGCCTTCGGATTGTCGGTCAGGAACTTCGGCGTGCAGCCAAAGGTATCCATCACCATTGGATAGTCAAGCGTGGTGGCGATGATCTTGCCCTTGTCGGGTGCGTTGCGCACGCCGGAGAGATAGGGCTCGTAGGTCATTGCGGCGTCAACGTCGGCGTTGCCGGCGAGGATCGCGTTGGCAGCGGCCTGCGGCTCGAGGTTGACGATCTTCACGTCCTTCACGGAGAGGCCGTTTTTCTTGAGCATCCACGCCAGCGCGAAGTAAGGCGAGGTGCCGGGTGCGCTGGCAGCCACTGTTTTGCCCTTGAGGTCAGCAATCTTTGCAATGCCGGGTTTAACCACCATGCCATCGGCGCCATAGCTCTTGTCGAGCTGGAAAATTTGCGTGGTGGCAACGCCTGCAGCGTTCCAGCCAACCCATGTCTCCACCGTGGTCGCCGCGCATTGCACGTCACCGGACGCAATGGCCAGGTGGCGGTCCTTCTGCGGAATCTTTTTTATGGTGACATCGAGACCGTGCTTCTTGAACAGGCCAGCTTCTTTTGCCAGCGTCAGCGGCGCAAAGCCGGTCCAGCCGGAGATGCCGATGGCAACCTTGGTTTCCTGCGCGACCGCTGGTGCTGCAGCCAATGCGGCAAGACCAAGGGCAATAAGAGTTTTTTTCACGGTCCGATCCTTTCGTTGTGATCTTGAAGTTGGGAAATTCTGTTCAGACGGCAATCCAGAGAGCTGGTAACGCGGCGCCGGTTTCGACAGCAGTCAGCGCACGGAAGACTTTTGACAGCGCCCCATTGCGTACCAGCAGTGTCGCACGTTCGATCTCCGGCGCCAGATAGCGGTCCCGTTCGATGGACTTGCACTGGGCACGTAGCAAGCCGTGTGCCTCTTCCAATGCCATTGACGATTTGAGCGGCCGCAGAAACTCAATACCCTGTGCAGCAGCGAGCAGTTCAATGCCGAGAATGTGCGCCGTGTTGGCGATCATCGGCTGCAGGCGGCGCGCGGCAAAGGTGGCCATCGAGACGTGATCTTCCTGATTGGCCGACGTTGGCAGACTGTCCACGCTGGCTGGGTGGGCCATCGATTTGTTTTCGCTGGCCAGCGACGCTGCAGTGACGTGCGCGATCATGAATCCGGAATTGAGTCCGGCGTCGGACGTCAGAAATGGCGGCAGCCGCGACACGCCGGTATCAATCAGCATTGCGATGCGGCGCTCGGCGATGGCGCCGACTTCGGCGATGGCTACGGCCATCGCGTCGCAGGCAAGGGCCACCGGCTCGGCGTGGAAGTTGCCGCCGGAGATCATCTGCTGCGTATCGCCGAACACCAGCGGATTGTCGGTCACCGCGTTGGCCTCGCGCAGCAACACCAGCGCCGCGTGGCGCAACTGGTCGAGGCACGCTCCCACCACTTGCGGCTGGCAGCGCAGGCAGTACGGGTCCTGCACGCGATCATCGTTTTCTTCGTGCGAATGGCGGATTTCACTGCCGGCCAGAAGGGCGCGGTAGTAACGCGCGACGTCGATCTGCCCCGGTTGCCCGCGCACCGCATGAATGCGCGGATCGAACGGCCCGTCGCTGCCGCGGGCGGCATCGACCGTGAGCGCACCAATGACGAGCGCGGACTCAAGTACTGGCTCGAAACTCAGGAGCGCATGCAGCGCCAGAGCGGTTGAGGTCTGGGTGCCGTTGATCAGCGCCAGCCCCTCCTTGGCAGCCAGGCGCAGTGGCGCGATTCCGGCCTTTGCCAACGCTTCGGCCGCCGGTACCTTGCGACCATCTTCGAGCATTTCGCCCTCGCCGAGCAGCGCGAGCGTCATGTGTGACAGCGGCGCCAGATCGCCAGACGCGCCGACCGAGCCCTGACTCGGCACGCACGGAATCAGCCCGGCGTTGTAGACCGCCAGCAGCGTATCGACCACCACTTCGCGAACGCCAGAGTAGCCGCGCGCCAGGCTTGCGGCCTTCAGCGCGAGCATCAGGCGTACAACCGCAGGCGCCAACGGCTCACCAACGCCCACCGAATGCGAGCGAATCAGGTTCAGCTGCAACGTATCGAGATCGGCGGCGCCAATGCGCTGGTTGGCCAGTTTGCCAAAGCCGGTATTGACGCCGTAGACCGGCGCGTCACCCGCAGCCGCTGCGGCGACAACCGCGTGACTCTGGCGAATCGCTTCGCGAGCCGACATCGGCAGGGTAAGAGTGACACCGCCAGCATGCAGCGTCTGCAAATCGTCTAGCGCCAGGGCGCCGACGTTCAATTGGAAAGTTTTTTTCACGTCTTTTGTTTTCTGTGCTTCGCCGATGGAGATCAGGCGGACAACATCGGCAGCTTCAGTTCCCACTCGCGGGCACACTGCTTCGCGATCTCGTAACCCGCATCGGCGTGACGCATGACGCCGGTCGCCGGATCATTCCACAGCACTCGCTCGACGCGCTTCGCAGCGGCATCAGTTCCGTCGCAGACGATCACTACGCCCGAGTGCTGCGAGTAGCCCATGCCGACGCCACCGCCGTGGTGCAGCGACACCCAGGTGGCACCACCGGCGGTGTTGAGCAGCGCGTTGAGCAGCGGCCAGTCCGACACCGCATCGGAGCCATCCATCATCGCTTCCGTCTCGCGGTTGGGCGAAGCGACCGAACCGGAATCGAGATGGTCACGGCCAATTACGATCGGTGCTTTCAGTTCGCCGCGCCTGACCATCTCGTTGAACGCAAGCCCCGCCCGTTGCCGCTCACCGAGGCCAATCCAGCAGATGCGTGCCGGCAG
Organism: Casimicrobium huifangae; assembly: GCF_009746125.1. Classification (NCBI taxonomy): domain Bacteria; kingdom Pseudomonadati; phylum Pseudomonadota; class Betaproteobacteria; family Casimicrobiaceae; genus Casimicrobium; species Casimicrobium huifangae. Next base: position 3,588,620 of record NZ_CP041352.1, on the reverse strand, counting down.
CCCCTGGAAGGCGATACGCTCGGCAGCCATGTCGAGCCAGCGATGCAGGTGCTTGTCCTCCGGGAACAGCTCCTTCATCTTGGCATCGGTCTTCGCAATGTCCTCCGGATCACCCGACAGCGCGACCCAGCGGAACGGCCCTTTGCCGCGACAGAACAACGGCCGGATGTAGGCTGGTACAAAGCCCGGGAAGTCGAATGCATTCTTGACGCCACGGTCGTAGGCGACCTGGCGGATGTTGTTGCCGTAGTCGACGGTGGGGATGCCCATCGCGGCGAAATCCAGCATCGCCTGCACATGCACCGCGCAGGACGCCGCGGCGGCGTCGCGCAGGGCGGCATGCTGGCCGCTGTCGATGCGGGCGTCCTGCCACTGCTGCAGCGTCCAGCCCATCGGCAGATAGCCGTTAACCAGATCGTGTGCCGAGGTCTGGTCGGTCACGATATCCGGTTTGATGCCGCCGGCTTTGGCGCGGCGCACCAGCTCGGGCAGGATTTCCGCAGCGTTGCCGAGCAGACCAATCGATACCGCGCGCTTTTCGGCGGTGTACTTTGCGATGCGGGCGAGCGCGTCGTCGAGATCAGTCGCCTGCTCGTCGAGGTAGCGCGTCTTGATGCGAAACTCAATGCGCGACTGCTGGCATTCGATGTTGAGCGAGCAGGCACCCGCAAACGTCGCCGCGAGCGGTTGCGCACCCCCCATGCCGCCCAGGCCGGCGGTGAGAATCCACTTGCCGGCCAGGCTGCCACCGAAGTGCTGGCGCCCGGCCTCGACGAATGTCTCATAAGTGCCCTGCACGATGCCCTGGCTGCCGATGTAGATCCACGAGCCCGCCGTCATCTGGCCGTACATCATGAGGCCTTTCTGGTCGAGCTCGTTGAAGTGCTCCCAAGTAGCCCATTTCGGCACGAGATTGGAATTGGCCAGCAGCACGCGCGGCGCATCGGGGTGCGTCTTGAATACACCTACTGGTTTGCCCGACTGGATCAGCAGCGACTCATCCTCGTTCAGCTCGCGCAGCGATTTCAGGATCGCCTCGAAGCAATCCCAGTTGCGTGCGGCCTTGCCGATGCCACCGTAGACGACCAGCGCGTCCGGATTCTCGGCAACCTCGGGATCGAGGTTATTCTGCACCATACGGTACGCCGCTTCGATCAGCCAGTTCTTGCAGGTGAGGCTGGCGCCACGCGGCGCGCGGACAGTGCGCGGCAGGGCGTGAACCGGGGGATGGTTGGGGTGCGTCATGACGGGGCTCCCTTGTGAGTGATTGGCCCACCCGCAGCCGGGTGTGGGTTTAAAAAGTTGGCGAACTATACTTGTCTAGACAAGTTTGTGCAAGCTGGGGAAAACCTGCGTTAGCATTGCCATATGAAATCAGTGCCACGGAAGAAATCAGCGCGAACCCTGCCCACGGACGGCGTACGCACAGCCGGCGCGGCGGGGATTCGCGCAGCCAGCGCGCTGGCCCCATTCGAGCAGGTGAAGCATTACCTGAAGTCGCGTCTTGCCGCGGGTGAATGGACGCCGGGCACGCTGATGCCGTCGGAAGCTGAGCTGGTGCAGCATTTCGGGGTCAGCCGCATGACCGTCAACCGTGCGCTGCGCGAACTGCAACTGGAAGGTCTGGTTGATCGCGTGCAGGGCGTGGGCACTTTTGCCGCTCAACTGCACCGGGTGTCGTCGTCGCTCGTCATTCGTGACATTCACGAAGAAATTGTCTCGCGCGGGCATACCCATCATGCCACCGTACACCTGGCGCGAGAGGAACAGGCAGGTGCGCAGGCGGCGCAACGGCTGGGCGTTGTGGCGGGCACGCGGATCTTTCATACGCTGATCGTGCACTATGAGAACGGCGTCGCGCTGCAGTGTGAAGACCGCTACGTCAACCCGGAATGCGCGCCGGACTATTTGTCGGTGGATTTCACCCGGGTGACGCCAACTCACTATTTGCTCGACGTTGCGCCGTTGTGGGAAGCGCACTTTTCCGTACAGGCCGGGCTGCCGACGGCACGCGAGGCCAAGCTGCTCGGGCTCAAGACGAGCGACCCCTGCCTCATCGTCGCCCGTCGCACCAGCAATCGTGGCATACCGATCACGCAGGCGCGGCTGGTGCATCCGGCGGGGCACTATCAGATCGAAGGCGTTTTCAAGCCATGAGCTGGCAGGTCGTGCGCGTTGACAGCGCAGCACCGCAGGCGTGGCGCAATGGTGGTGGCGTCACGCGGGAGCTGCTGGCGTGGCCGAATGCGGACGACTGGTCCGTGCGGCTGTCGGTGGCGGACATCGAACGCGACGGGCCGTTTTCTGCGTTCGCAGGAGTTGATCGCTGGTTCGCGGTGTTGTCGGGCGCCGGCGTTCTGCTCGGCAATCCTGTTCAGACTGTTCGCCGCCACGATGGTGCGATCAACTTCGCTGGTGAATCGGCGCCGGACTGCCACCTGATCAACGGCGCGACGCGGGACCTCAATCTCATGATCCGCCGCGATCGGGCCACTGGCTGGCTGCGGGCGTTGCATTCGACTGAAGTCATGCTCACTGCTCGTCTGGAAGCAAGCGCTAGCCCGACGGCGGTGTTGCACGGCGTATTCAGCGTCGGCGGTGGCGAGCTGCGCCCTCATGCCAGTGAAGTCGTCGTGCTGCCGCCGATGTCGTTGGCGTGGCAAGCGACGACCAGCGCTTCTGTGCCGGCATCGTTTCGAGCCGTGACGCCTGACACCGGAAATTTCGAATTCCACTGCGTGGTAAGCAACTCTCGGGAGCTGGAAGCATGACGACCACGATCTGGCGCAATGCCAACGTCGCGACATTCTGCGGTGACACGCCGTATGGATGGTTGCCTGGCGCGACCATCGTCACACGCGGCAACGAAGTGATATGGCTTGGCGCAGATCGCGACCTGCCAGCGACGCTAACCGAAGAAAGCGCGAACGAGCATCACCTCGGCGGCGCCTGCGTGACGCCGGGCCTGATCGATTGCCACACCCATCTTGTCTATGCCGGTAACCGGGCGCGCGAATTCGAGTTGCGCTTGCAGGGCGCGACTTACGAGGAAATTGCCCGCGCAGGCGGTGGCATCCGCTCGACGGTGGCGGCGACTCGCGACGCATCGGATGACCAGTTGCTGAGTCTGGCGGTCGCGCGCGCGAAGGCGCTGATGCGCGAAGGTGTGACCGCTGTCGAGATCAAATCCGGCTATGGGCTGAGCGAGGTTGATGAGGCGCGGTGCCTGCGTGTGGCGCGACGCTTTGGCGAAGCGTTGCCGCTGACCGTGCGCACGACTTTCCTTGGTGCCCATGCCATTCCGCCAGAATTCGATCAGCGCGCCGATGACTATGTCGCGGCGGTTTGCGACTGGATGCCGCGCCTGCATGCAGAAGGACTCATTGATGCGGTCGATGCCTTCTGCGAACGCATCGGCTTTACCGTCGCGCAGACGCGGCAGGTGTTTGAGCGCGCCCGATCACTCGGTCTGCCGGTCAAGCTGCATGCCGAGCAGTTGAGTGACCAGCATGGCGCTGCGCTGGCGGCGGAGTTTGCTGCGCTGAGCTGCGACCATCTTGAATATGTCGGCAGCGACGGCATCGCAGCGATGGCATCAGCCGGCACCGTTGCCGTGCTGTTGCCCGGTGCGTACTACTTCTTGCGCGAGACACAGTTGCCGCCGGTTGCGGCGCTGCGCGAGGCGGGCGTGCCCATAGCGCTGGCGACCGACCACAATCCGGGTTCGTCGCCCACCCTGTCGCCGCTCCTGATGATGAACATGGCATGCACGCTGTTCCGCATGACGCCGGAGGAAGCGTGGCGTGGGTTCACCGTCAACGCGGCACGTGCACTTGGACTACCGCCCACGTGCGGTGCGCTGGGCGCTGGTGCGCGCGCCGACTTCGCCGTGTGGGACGCGGAGCATCCGCGTGACCTGGTCTATCGCTTCGGCCATCATCCATTGCAACAACTGATTCAGGGAGGCCAACGTGTCGCAATCGACTGACGCCGTATTTGACCTGCGGCCAGGCGCATCACCGCTGGTGCTAAGCCTGCCGCACGTTGGCACGGTGATCCCGGATGCATTGCGCTCCAGCTACGTCGAGCGTGCGCTCGACGTGGAGGACACTGACTGGCACCTCGACCGGCTGTATGACTTCGCGGCGTCGCTCGGTGCCACCGCATTGGTGCCGCGCTATTCACGCTATGTGATCGATCTCAACCGGCCGCCGGACGACACGCCGATGTATCCGGGGGCGTCCAACACCGAGTTGTGTCCGACACGATTCTTCAATGGCGAACCGCTCTATCGAGAGGGCGCCGCGCCGGATGCGGCCGAAGTTGAGCGCCGCCGCACGCGCTACTGGCAGCCATATCACGATGCCTTGCGTAACGCGTTGCAGGCGGCGCGCGAGCGTCACGGCTACGCGCTGCTATGGGATGGCCACAGCATCCGCTCGCAGATCCCCTGGCTGTTTGATGGCAAATTGCCTGACCTCAATCTCGGCACTGCGAGCGGCGCGAGTTGCGCGGCAGGTCTGCGTGAGCGACTCGCGCAGCGTATGCAGGCGTCGGCTTTCACACACGCCACTGATGGTCGCTTCAAGGGCGGCTACATCACGCGCCACTACGGCAAACCGGAGCAGCGCATTCACGCCGTGCAGATGGAGATGTGTCAGTCGCTCTACATGCAGGAAGTGCCGCCGTTTGCCTATCTGCCCGCAAGCGCCGCCAACGTGCAGCCGCTGCTGCGGCAGATGCTTGAAACCATGCTCGACTGGAAGCCGCAATGATCACGCGTCCACGCCGACCTGCTGCGCTGTGGGCGCCCGCCGCCTGGACCGGTGAAAGCAACGCGCAGACGTGGTCGCACGATGTACTGCTCGAAGTTGATGGCAACGGTTACTGGTCGTCGGTGACGACCGGCGTGACGAGGGAACAGGCACAAGTCAGAGGCGCGGAGATCATCGCCGGGCCGCTGTTGCCCGGCGTGATCAATGCCCACAGCCATGCCTTCCAGCGTGCATTCGCAGGGCTGGCCGAACGCCGCGAGAACGAGCATGACGATTTCTGGAGCTGGCGGGATCGCATGTATCGTGTTGCGCTCTCAGTATCGCCCGACGCGCTGCGCGCGATTGCCACGCAGCTTTATGTCGAGCTGCTGCGCGGCGGCTACACCCATGTTTGCGAATTTCACTACCTGCACCACGATGCAGAGGGCGCGGAGTACGAAGACCCGCTGCTGATGGCGTGGACGCTGGCGGACGCGGCGCACGCAGCAGGTATCGGCCTCACCCTGCTGCCAGTGCTTTACGAGCGGGCGGGCTTCGCGACGCCGACGCTGCGGCACGATCAGCGCCGGTTTGCCACCAGCGCCGACTGGGTGCTCGATGCGCAGCGCCGCATCACCGAAAGCACCGGGGCTGGCATCGGTGACCGGTCGCCACTGAACGCCGGCGTGGCAATCCATTCGCTGCGCGCCGCCAGTGAAGCGTCGATTGCGCGACTGGTCGGTTGCGCCCAGGGCCCCATCCATATTCACGTCGCGGAGCAGATGGCCGAGGTTGAGGAGTGCCAGCGTGTGACCGGTGTGCGCCCGGTACAGTGGCTGCTGCAAAACTGCCGGCTCGATGCGCGCTGGCAGCTTGTGCACGCCACGCATGTGACCCGCGAGGAAATCGAAGGCGTTGCCGGCAGCGGCGCCTGCGCCGTGATCTGCCCGACGACGGAGGCCAATCTCGGTGACGGCCTCACCGACGTCGCCGCTTGGCTGGACGCTGGCACCGCGCTCGCGATCGGGTCCGACAGTCACGTCACCCGCGACTGGCGCGAGGAGCTGCGCCTGCTCGAATATGGCCAGCGCCTGCAGCGGCGGGCACGCAACATTGCTGCGGCGCCTTCCCGCGGCAACAGCGCGACGGCGGAGCGTCTGTTTGCTCGCGCTGTCAGCGGCGGCGCCACTGCGGCCGGTGAGGCGCGCTGGGGACTGGTTGCCGGGGCTCGCGCTGACGCTGTGGTGGTCGACGCGACGGAGCCTGCCTTGCTAGGCGTGCCGACGTCACGCACGCTTGACGCGATGGTGTTCAGCAGTCCGTCGCAGTCGTTTGCCGATGTGATGGTCGCCGGGCGCTGGGCGATCCGCAACGCGGAGAGTGTCGGCGGTGCGGGCACCAAGCAGTCGTTCGCGGCGGCAATGCACGGGCTATGGAACGACTGACGTGGTCATCAGCTATTCGCTGAAATCCTTATTGGATAAGGGCTAGCGGCGTAATAAGCACTGAAGTCGACTTCGTGAGTAAACACGCATGCAGCCCTCATTGAATGGGAATTCAGTGAAAAAGCTGATATGTCCACGAAGATGTCGAACGGGATCAAGCGCCAACCGGCTCGCGCATGGTGACAAATTCTTCCGCCGCTGTCGGGTGGATGCCGATGGTGGCGTCGAACACGGCCTTGGTCGCGCCTGCCTTGAGCGCCACCGCAAAGCCCTGCACGATCTCGCCGGCGTCCGCGCCCACCATGTGAACGCCCAGCACGCGGTCGGTAGTGGCATCGACGACCAGTTTCATCAGCGTGCGCTCGCCGCTGCCGCTCAGTGTGTGTTTCAGCGGCCGGAATTCGGAGCGGAAGATGCGCACTGCGCCCACACTACGCCGCGCCTCTGCCTCGGTCAGCCCGACCGTGCCGATGTTGGGATGGGTGAACACCGCCGTCGGGATGCCGTCGTAGCTCATGTCGCGCGTTCCACTGCCGAACAGGTGATCGACCAGCTTCATCGCCTCCCCTAGCGCGACCGGCGTCAACTGTACGCGGTCGGTTACATCGCCGATCGCGTAGATTGACGGCACCGAGCTTTGATAGTGGTCGCTGACGACGACGGCGCCGTTTTCACGCTGCGCCACCCCCACGCGGTCGAGCCCGAGTCCGTGCACGTTTGGCGTCCGTCCAGTCGCGTAGAGCACGGTATCGGCTGCAAGCGTCTGGCCGTCGGCGAGCTGTACGTCCAGCCCGCTGCTGGTTCGCACGATGCTGCGTACATCCGCATTCACCCGCACATCTACACCGTGCTTGCGCATTTCACCGGCGGCGAAGTGACGGATGTCATCATCGAAGCCGCGCAGGATCTGTTCGCCGCGATAAAGCTGGATGACGTGGGCGCCGAGGCCGTTGAAGATGGACGCGAACTCGCTGGCGATGTAGCCGCCGCCTACGACCACCAACCGGGCCGGAAAGACTGGCAGGTCAAACACCTCGTTGGACGTCACCACATGCTCGCGCCCGACGATCTGCGGCACCTGCGGCCAGCCACCGGTAGCGACCAGAATGCGTTCGGCACCAAACTGCTGATCACCGACCACAACGGTGTGGGCATCAAGCAGGGTGGCCCGACCGCGCACCACATGCACCTTCGACAACAGCCCTTCGTAGATGCCATTCAGCCGCAGGATTTCCCTGGCGCGGTTGGCCTTCAGCGTCTGCCAGTCGAATCGCGTGTCGCCTACGGTCCAGCCAAAACCACGCGCCTCGACAAAGGATTCGCTGAAGTGTGCGGCATAGCTGTAAAGCTTCTTCGGAATGCAACCGAGATTGACGCAGGTGCCACCCATTGCGGCGGATTCTGCCAGCGCGACGCGGGCACCGCGCTGGGCTGCCATGCGTGCGGCGCGCACACCACCACTGCCGCCACCGATGATGAATAGGTCGAACTGTTGCTGTGTCATGTTGTTTTCCTTCGCTGGCCGCGTCTGATCGATGCAATGCTGGCCGCACCAGTGGCAGTTGTTGGCGTGGCATCAACCCGTTGGTCGCGGCGGCGATTGACGACTTACACGATGGGCGACAGGCGCAGTGCTCCGCGTACGCACGCTATGCTCCTGCCTGCAGCCAGCCATTGGGCAGTCATTATCTTGAGCAAAGCAACGCAACGCGTCAAACCGTCACCCGCCAGCACGGCTGGCACCGCGCGCCAGTCCGGCGGGACGGGCACCCAGTCACTGCCGCCAGAAATTCGGCCCGGCCAGTCGATCGAGTTGCTCAAGGCGCTGCACATCCTCACCGTCGACGGCAGGATGAATCAGGATTCGCGGCGCAAGCTCAAACAGGTTTATCACCTGACGCAGTTCATTGAGCCACTGATCGCGCACACGGTTGCCGAACGTGGCCGCGTGAACCTCGTCGATCATGGCGCCGGCAAGTCCTACCTCGGCTTCATCCTGCATGATCTGGTGCTCAAGTCATTGCCGCAGCCGCATCACATGTACGGCATTGAGACGCGAGCGGCGCTGGTGGAAAGCTCGCGGGCGCTCGCTGCGCGCAGCGGGTTCAGCGATCTCAGCTTTCTCAATCTGAGCGTGGCCGAGGCCGTCAGTGCGCCGGACCTCGATGTGCCCATCGATATCGTGACGGCATTGCACGCCTGCGACACCGCCACTGATGACGCCATCAGTTTTGCACTGGCAAAAAAAGCCAAGTTCATCGTGCTGGTGCCCTGCTGTCAGGCCGAAGTGGCAGCTTTTCTCCGCAACGACAGGGATGAGGCACGCAGCAAGGCCACCGTCGCCGAGCTGTGGCGGCATCCCATTCAGGCGCGCGAATTCGGGGCCCAGATCACCAACGTGCTACGTGGCCTGCGTCTGGAGGCCGCCGGCTATCAGGTCACGGTGACCGAGCTGGTGGGCTGGGAGCACTCGATGAAGAACGAGCTGATCATCGCCCAGTTCAAAAATCGGCCGCGTGCAGCTGCGCAGGCAAGACTCGACGCCGTGCTCGACACCTTCGGGCTGGATTCGATGCGCGGACGTTTCGCCTAGCGAGTTACCGCCGGTCTGGCGGCTGGCAGCGGGAGCAGACCGTGCCGTGCCCGCGCCCGTTCGCACGCGTCATCTCCCTCGCGAAATTCGCGGCACGGGCCGGGGCGCCACTCGTAGATGTTGCAATGCGCGCGTTCGCCGATCTTGCCGCCAAGTGCGGCGCAACGCGGGGATGCGTAGTCGGTTCCACGCAGGCGAGCCGTGTGGTCGTTGATGACATCCGCGAGCCCATCCGGCACCGCTCCACCGTTCTCCAGCAACTCGGAGACGGAGAAATCAACGCGAAAGCTGGCGCAGCAGGCGCCGCAGGTTTGGCAGTGCGACATCATTGGGTACATGTGGCCAATCGCACATTTTCGCAGGCCGTCCAGGCATGCCAACGGCATGGTTCGCCATTCAAATTGGCCGTTGCGTCGCGTATTCGCATGGGCCCTCATCAATCTGCCGACCGACTTTGTACTGGCATACAAAGCCGGAGCGGGGAGCCCTACTTTCCGTCACACGCTGTTTGCAGTACATTGATGGAATAAATATGCGATACGGTGGTGTATATGTGGGGTTTTATTGTCCGGCCGGGTTTTGCCCGAAATATTTTTGCTGCGACCAGTGCAGCAGTGGTTGTGCTCCTGGCGGTGCCGCAGGTGGCTGTCGCTGCGCAAGGATCACCAACGTTCACGTCGCCAGCAAGTACGACATTCGTGGTCGGTGTGCCGGGTAGTTTCCAGGCGACAGCAACAGGCACGCCGCTACCGACGATTTCGCGCAAGGCCGGCGCCATCCCGTCGTCACTGACGTTCTCTGCGGCAGCAAATAGTGGCGTGGGCACGCTCAGCGGAACGCCCGTCGCAGGTAACGGCGGTGTCTATGTGTTCAAGTTTCGCGCGGTGAACGGCGTACCGCCTTCGAAGAACCAGAGCTTCACGTTGACCATCAACGAAGCCCCTCGCTTCACGAGTTTCGCCAGCCTCAGCTGCGCGTCGAATACTGCCTGCAACTTCACAATCACCACGGCAGGTTATCCGACCAATACCAACGTGGCGTTGACCAGTGGCACCTTGCCTTCAGGGATGGCCTTTACCAACAATGGCAACGGGACAGCGACGCTGTCGGGCATGCCTGCTACGGCGGTAGGCGTCGTTCCATTGGTGTTCACGGCAACCAACAGTGCCGGTTCAGCGACTCAGAATTTCACGCTGACGGTCAACAACTACCTTGCCATTACATCTGCCGCCACCGCAACCTGCACCGCAGGATCCACCTGCACCTTCAGCGTCAGCGCACGCGGCACCAACACGTTCGCGCTGAATGGCGAGGTGGTCCATGTGGCGTTGACGTCAGGCGCATTGCCATCCGGGCTGACATTCGTCGACAACAATGTCTGCAACAGCGTTGCTGATGGCCCTTGCAACGACACTGGTACGCTGTCGGGCACGGCGGCCGCAGGTACCGGGGGGGTCTATCAGCTGCAGTTCACCGCGACCGATGGGTCGAACGATGCCGACGCGGTACAGGGCTTCACGCTGACCGTAAATGAGGCACCGAGCTTTGTCAGCCCCGACAACATCACCTGTATCGAAGTCACTGCCAATTGCGATTTCGACGTCTCCGCGCGTGGTTACCCGCTACCCGTGCTAACTCAGTCGGGCACGCTGCCGTCACTGCTGGATGGTCTGGCGGGTACCAACACTACCTATTCAATATTCGGCGTCGCCGATGCCGGCACCGCAGGCAACTATCCGCTTGTGTTCACTGCAAGCAATGGTGTCGGCCCTGCTATCACCCAGAACTTTTCGCTGACGGTGGTTACTGCCGCCAACGCTGGCGTTGTCAACACTACGCTTCGTGGCGCAGGGACAGGTCGCGTCGTGAGCAATCCTTCCGGTATTGACTGCCCTGGCTCATGCAGCAAAACGGTGGCAATCGGCACGCCAGTCGCTCTGACCGCTACACCGACCAATGGCTCGGTCTTCATTGGCTGGATGGGCGCAGGCTGCAGCGGCAATGCAACAAGCTGTACTTTCAATGCTGCGGCCAGCAATGACGTGTCGGCAACCTTCGCTCCTGCCGGCACCATGGTGTCGCTCGATGTCGATGCGAGCAACACACCGACGCAGTATGACGCTGGCAGCGACGGAATGATGCTGCTTCGCTACCTGCTTGGCTATTCGGCAGGTGCGATCACTGCAGACGCTCATGTGGCGACTCAAAACGGACGCTCGCCGGGTGATACGGTTGCCTACATTGATCTGATCAAACCGATGCTCGATATTGACGGCGACGGTCGCTTCGACGCGATGAGCGACGGGCTGTTGATCTTGCGCTACCAGCTGGGTTTGCGCGCGACCGCGCTGATCGCAGGGGCCACAAGCAGCGGCGCAACCCGATCGGATTCGCAGATTGAGGCTCTTCTGCAAAGCCTGATGCCATAGTGCGTCCGAGCGCGGCCTGGTGTGATTGCAACTGGCGCAGAAGCATTGCCGCTACGCAGACACCCAGTGTTCGAGTCGCAACTGTTCTTTCAGTCCGACAGCCTTTGCCAACGCGATGGATGGGGCGTTCGCAGCATCGACTACATAGCGCACTGCGAGCCTTCGCGCCTGGAGATCAGCCAGCGCCCAGTGAAGCAGTGCGCGTGCATGCCCAGCCCGCCTGGCGTCGGCACGGACGTGTAGCGAGCCGATTTCATGGATGCCAGGTGTGTTGGCGAACGTCAGCAGCACAGCGACCGCGTTGGCGCTGGCCAAATGACCGGCATCGAAACGGATATGGCAGCGCGCGCTGCCATCAGCGAACAGTGCGCTGAGTTCCTTGTCGGAATAGATCCCGTGGGCGCGGAGTAGCGGCAGTGCGGCATCGGGGACGTGTGCTGTTGTCCGCAGACTTTGATCGGACAACACCCCAGCCTCAAAGCGGGCATCGGGCAAACCAAATGTGCACAGGGCGCGTCGGTAGCTCAGCGGCTGCTGCAGACGCCTTTCCAGCGCGGAGACGACGGAGGTATCAATCGTCTTCAGCACAAATGGCTTGCCACCCGTTGCGTCCAGAATTGTCGTGACGCAAGCCTCAATGGTTTCGTCGCCCGCAATTGCCGGTAGCGCCGGTATGACAACCCAGTCGACATCACCGTAGTTCATCTGGTCGTACTGACTGATCGCCCGTGGCGAAACGAGCAGCAACCCGCCGGCGTTGGCCGTGCCTTGCGCCGGGCCTATTGGCAACACCCGCATCGCCGCGCCGTACAGCGCATACATCTTCAGCGGCGTGATTTGGCGCAGCGGATCAAGCCACAGCTGCGCGATCAATGATTCGTTGTCTGTTGCCATAGGTGCGATTGCGGGAGCCCAACGGCGCCTGTACCTGGTTCGGATGTGCCTCTGCCGCGCCTATTCCACGCGCAGACCGGCAAGCGCGGAGTTTGCCTGGGGCGGGGCGAGTTTCATGTTCTGCAGGGTACGCACCAGCAGTTCCGCGATCATCAGGTTTCGGTGCAGCTTGTCATTCGCCGGGATCACATACCACGGCGCAGCGGCGCTCGATGTGGCCGCCAGTGCGCGCTCGTAGGCACGCATATATTGCGGCCACTGTTTGCGGACCTCAAGATCGCCCATGCTGAACTTCCAGTGTTTGGCTGGGTCATCGACGCGGGCCTGCAGGCGCTTCTTCTGCTCGTCGGGGCTGATGTGCAGGAAGCATTTCACAATCTGGGTGCCCGTGTCGGTGAGCAAGCTTTCGAATGCATTGATCTGCTCGCAGCGGCGGGTCGTTTCGTCCTTGTCGATCCAGCCATTCACCGGCGGTACCAGCACATCTTCGTAGTGACTGCGGTTCCACACCATCAGCTCGCCCGCACGCGGCACCACCGCGTGGCAGCGCCAGAGAAAGTCACGCGCCCGTTCCTCCTCGGTAGGTGCCTTGAATGCCGCAACGCGGACGCCCAATGGCGAAGTTTTCGAGAATACCCAACGGATGGTGCCGTCCTTGCCGCTCGTATCCATGCCCTGCAGCACCAGCAGCAGCTTGCGCTCACCACCGGCATGCAGACGGTCCTGCAAGGCGTCAAGCTCGGTCGCCAGCGCGTCCAGCCGCGTCCGTTGTGCTGCCTCGTCACCCCGCGCGAAGGGCGTGGCCTCCGGGTCGAAATCGCGCAGCTTGAATTTGCCCTTGACGCGATACCCCTTGAACGGATCGTCCGACGTCGCCCTTGCTTTGCCCATTGCTGGATTTCCAATGTCGATTTGATGCAATCTGCACCGATGACCACGAATCATACGGCTCGCACCAGCGCCGCCACGACGTAGGGGAGAGTCCGTATTGACCACGTCCAATCAACCGCCGATGATCGTCCGCATGTTGATGACTGCATCTACCCGACTGGGGCTCCACGTTTATCGCGCTGCAAGCAAGCGGTGGCTGGCGCTGGTCGTCATGCTGGCATGCGCACTCAATATGACAGCGAGCGTTGCCGCTGAAAACTCCGCCAGCGAAGAGGCGCGGGTACTTCAGCACCTTCGTGATGGCGGCGTTGCCATCTTGTTGCGGCATGCGCAGACCGTGCCGGGCATTGGAGACCCACCCGGTTTCAGGCTGGGAGCATGCGATACCCAGCGCAACCTTTCTGCGCAGGGGCGTGCTGCAGCGGCCCGGTTCGGCGAGCGCATGAGTGTTGCGGGCGTGCGGTTCTCCCAGGTGTTGACCAGCCAGTGGTGCCGCTGCCGGGACACCGCAACCGCGATTGCCGGCGCCGCAGAGGATTGGTCCGCCCTCAACTCTTTCTTTGACGATCGTGGCACCGAGGCCAGACAATCCGCCGAAGTGCGCAAGCGCATCGCCGCCATCAAGCGCGGCGAGACGCTGCTTCTCGTCACCCATCAGGTGAACATCACGGCGCTCACTGGTGTTGTCCCGGCGATGGGTGAAGCGGTGGTGGTGCGGGCGGGCAAAGGCGGGGTAGTTGAGGTGGTGGGGCGGCTGGCTGGCGGATGATTGTTGTCGGCCGCGAAAGTGCCACCCGGCAGCACGCACTCGTGTAACGCGCGTCGTCCCGCCAGGTTGCCCCAAGTGTGATCGCTACTGCGGCACCAGCCCGGCAGCTTTGACCAGTTCGGCATGCAGCTTGAGGTCGCGGGCTACCATCTGCTGCAACTCTTCTGGCGTACTCGCCGAGACTTCCATGCCGTTCTCGGCGAGTTTCGCCTTCATCTCAGCATCCAGCGCGGCCTGCACGGCGCGATTGAGCTGGTCGATGATCTGGCGCGGTGTCTTCACGGGGGCAAAAAGGCCGATCCACGCCGAGAGGCTCAGGTCCGCGAAGCCGCTTTCTGCCATCGTCGGTACGTTGGGTAACGCGGGCGAGCGCTGCGGGCTCATCACCGCCAGCGCGTGCAGCTTGCCCGCCTGCACGTGCGGGATCGCCTCGGGCATCACGGCGAACATGGCATCCACACTGCCCGCCAGCGTGTCGTTCACGGCGGGCGCGCCGCCCTTGTAGGGTACATGTAGCAGCTTGGCCTTGGTGCGTGTCTCAAACATCAGTCCTGCCAGATGCTGCGGGCTGCCGTCGCCGGACGAGGCGTACGTGAGGCGACCCGGTGCCGCCTTCGCCGCCGCCAGCAGCGCCGCCACGGTCGGGTATTTCGCCTTGTCTTTGACCACCAGCACCATCGGCTGATTGACCAGTCGTGACACCGGCGCGAAATCTGCCTCCGGGTCGTACGGCAGTGTCTTGAAAATGCTCTTGTTGGTGGTGAGAAACGACGCGGGCGATACAGTCAGCGTGTAGCCATCAGCAGGAGCCTTGGCGACGACCGGCATGCCAATCTGCCCGGAAGCGCCGGCACGGTTGTCGACGATGAACGGCTGTCCGAGCGAGGCGTTGAGCTTCTGTCCCAGTGAACGCGCGATCATGTCCACGCTGCCGCCGGCGGGGAGGGCAACGATAACCTTGACGGGGTGATCGGGATACTTGGTTTGAGCCAGCGCACCACCGCTTGGCGCAAGCGCAACCAGGGGCACGAAAAGAGCCCAAAGGAAGAATCGGGAATGGCGGTGAGTGTGCATGGGACTGCTCCGTCTGGAAGTGGCGCGGGACCCTATTGCAGCACGTAACATGCCAATGAGGCAACGAATCGATCATCGACGTTTAACCTCGGTAGCAATTGCCGACCGGACGATCGCGGCCAAGCGAAACGTGGCCGGGACCAAGGCAATCACGCAAGCCATAGAGGCCTCGCACGGCGGCCAGTCGCTGCTGACGGAATCGCGGCCGCGACGGAGCAGACAACGACGCCACGTGCGCCGTTGCCTTGCTCACGTGAATCTGCGGTTTGCTGGCGGCGTTAGAAGGCGCCCTTGCCGTAAATGAATTCCTCCAGTTCGCGGCGCATCTTGGCAATGGCCATCTTGTGGTCGGTGTCCATCTTCATCATGGTCATCGCGTGGTCAGATTCCATGCGAATGATGGCCATCTCCATGTCCATCACCTTCTTCTTGTCCGCCATCGCCAGCTTGGCGACGAGCGGGCGCACGCTCGTCATGTACTCGCGTGACCACTGCTCGCTGCCGTAGAGCGCGTCGTTCACAGCGAGTGCCGGCGTCGCTGCTCCCAGCATTCCGGTGAGTGCCATTGCGGTGAGAACGCCTTTGATATGTTTCATTTCATAACCTTTCAATAGAGATTGCATGGAAGTTGACTGCGCGTGACGGATCTCGCAGGCAAAGGAAACCCCACCCAAGTCGAATCGGATCGCTTGCGGCTGAATTCATTTGATTGAGAGCCGTGGCGGCTGGCGAGGGTTGCCGCAGCCACCCCCTCTATTCGCGGATTTGGCTTGATCGGTTACAGCGGCAAGCGAATATCTTTCGATAGCGTGGCAGCCGTTGCGGATTGCAGCAGCATCCCTACAATCATCCGCATGCTGCGCTGGTTTCGTGCTCAGGTGCTTTCGCGACGTCCCGTCACCTTCCTGGTGCTAGGGATCAGCTTTCTCGCGTTTGCCGCGGGCACGGTGAATCTGGGCATGCTGCTGATCGCAAACGTCACGTTTATCAGTCAGCACGGCTGGCTGGCGCTGCGCGAAGGCGCAGCGATTCAACTCCTGGAGTTGCTGGTCAGCACTTATGTGTCGATGGTCGCGTACCTCATCTTCAAGTGTTGTGAATTGCGCTTGAGCCGGTGGGTGGTGGATGGCGCTTAGCTTACTTCGGTCGCGCTCCGTTCTGCCTGCCGGCCAATCCACCATCCGAGAACGAAGTGGTCGAGCACGATTTTTGGAATACGCACGACACGACGGAGTATCTGGATTTATCCAAGACGGAGCGCTTGACGCCGGCCAACCCGAAACCAAGCAACGACAGCATTTCTTTCTCTTGCTGTTACACGTGCTCGAAGGCATCAAGAACGGCGCGAACAAACGCGACACGCCTCGTTAGTCCTTCATCAAGGCTTGGTTGCAGGGGAGGTTGGTGGGTGCTTGATATAGGTAGCGTGCGGGCCCACGCCCTACCGAGTTTCGCGGACAAAGGACGAGCAATGACGATCAACTACCAGGCGACTGTTCCCGTTACATTTGACGAGGAAGCGGCTATGGCACGGTACGTTGAAGCACTTGAGACGGAACGACGCGAGACTTTGCTTGCTCATGCAGACCTAATTCAAGATTTCCGGACCTACGCCCGGAGCAAGGGAGTTGCGCTAGGTGAAGGCGACTTCGACTATGACCCGAAGATAGGGATCATCGCGAAGCAGAGCGGAATTTTTTGGAAGCTAGCACACGAGCTTCAACGGGACAAAGACGGCTTGGTCTTGTTTTCGGACCTAAAGGCAGCCTTTCCAAATGCAAGCAGTATGGCCGGGTATCTCCGCGGTGGGCAATTCACTGCTATGGCACATCCGCATTTTCGCCGGGCCCTCAATGAGCGAAACAATTTCGCCCCTCACTTTGTTAGTCGCTTTTGGCAGATGCAACCCGAAACACTGGCGGCATTCCTTGCGGTCGATGAAGACAGGGTCAGGATCAACCGGGATGATCTTTGCTACGTCGAGCTTGACACATGGTACGGTGCAAAATTCGCAGAAGACGTGCGAAGCATTTCCGCTGGCATCGCGAAGCTGCGACCACCCCTTGACATATCGGAGTCACAAACACGGTTCTTGTTTTCCGATGCTCATTCTCTTCAAATCGCGTGGAGCGAAAAGGCCGGGATCAAAACTTTTCAAGGCATCGAATTCAAAACTGACCAAGTGCGCGTTAGCGTTGGAGAAATTGACTATTTCCCTGCTCGCTACATACACGCTGAATTTGATTTACAGAGAGGGGTCTTTCGTCACTTTGACGGCGCGATGCAATACTACACATCTGCAGAATACCTTGAACAAAGAGACTCGGATTTAAATCACAACACAAAGCACATCAGACATGTCAAAGCACGCTCGAAGAAGCTGTTCAAATTCAATTGCGACATGCAGGTTTCAGTGATGTCCGATTTGTGTTCACACTTCTGGACTGGTAATCCTCTTGCTATCGAGTATTTTTCGGGCGCGTATCCACCGCACGTTGACGAAACATTGACGCGGATTCGTCAACGCAAGTTGGCCTAGTACGTAGGCTGGGTTGAAAACCCAGCGCTTCCGATGCAAACGCGTGCCGGGTTTCGTTCCTCAACCCAGCCTGCGAGAGCTGGGGCATTCATTCGAACGACAATTCGCGAGTCGCGTCGGCTGCTGCCCAATCGATTGAATAAATGCCTTGGTCGACCCAACGTTGAAACGAGGAGTGTTGCCAGTCCGCTGCGCGCGCGCAGTGCCCGTGTTTGACCGGGTTGTAGTGGATGTAATCAACGTGCCGCGCGTAATCCACATCGTCGCGGATGAGATGTTCCCAGAATCGACGTTGCCAGACTCCGCGTTCACCTTTTTTCAGGCGACTTTCGGAAATATGTTCACCTGTTTTGATGGCCTGTGAAAAGCGCGATTTGATGAGCCGCCAGCGCGTGGAGAAGTCGCTGTCATGTGGCGGCAATTGCCAGATTGTGTGCAGGTGTTCGGGCAGCACGACAATGGCGTCGATCTCGAACGGATGATCGGCACGCGTCTGCCGGAAAGCATCGCGTAGCGCTTCAATCTCGCGGACGAGAAGATCGTTGTGCTGGCGATTAGCCAGATTGACCGTGAAGAAGTAACAACCGCCTTCGATTTGCAGGCGCTTGTAGGTTCTCATGTGACTACTTCTTGTTGCGTTTGCTGGGTTTTCAACCCAGCCTACGGTCACGCACTTCTGCGGTCGCCTACTCCTTCCGCAACTGCGGAAACAGAATCACATCGCGAATCGTTGGCGAATTGGTGAACAGCATCGCCAGGCGGTCGATGCCGATGCCTTCGCCTGCTGTCGGTGGCAGGCCGTACTCGAGCGCCTTGATGTAGTCGGCGTCGTAGAACATGGCTTCTTCGTCGCCGGCGTCCTTGGCCTTGGCCTGCGACTGGAAGCGCGCGGCCTGGTCTTCGGGGTCGTTGAGTTCGCTGAAGCCGTTGCAGATTTCGCGGCCGGTGATGAAGAGCTCGAAGCGGTCGGTGACGGCCGGGTTGGTGTCGTTGGCGCGTGCGAGCGGTGACACATCGGTCGGGTGCGCAATGATGAAGGTGGGCTGGATCAGCTTCTCTTCGGTGTTCGCTTCGAAGAGCTTGAGTTGCAGCAGACCGAGGCCGTCGGTCGCGCGCACTTCCTCGCCCGCCTTCTTCACCGCGTTGCGCAGGAACTCCATGTCGTTCAACTGCGCTTCGGTGTAGTGCGGGTTGTACTTCATGATCGCCTGCGCCATCGTCAGGCGGTCGAACGGCTTGCCGAGGTCGATGTCGAGCTCGCCGAACTTGATCGTGGTGCTGCCCAGCACGTGCTGCGCACACTCGCGCAGCAGCGTCTCGGTCAGGTCCATCAGGTAGTGATAGTCCTGATACGCCTCGTAGAACTCGAGCATCGTGAACTCGGGGTTGTGCCGCGTGCTGATGCCTTCGTTGCGATAGTTGCGGTTGATCTCGAACACCTTCTCGAAGCCGCCGACGGTCAGCCGCTTGAGGTAAAGCTCGGGCGCGATGCGCATGTACATCTGCTGGTCGAGCGCGTTGTAATGCGTGATGAAGGGCTTGGCCGCCGCGCCACCCGGGATCGGGTGCATCATCGGCGTCTCGACCTCGAGGTAGCCGCGTTCGACGTAGAAATTGCGGATGAACGAGATCATCTTAGAGCGAATCTCGAAGGTGCGCCGCGACTCCGGGCTCATGATCAGGTCAACATAGCGCTGACGATACTTCTGCTCCTGATCGGTCAGGCCGTGGAATTTTTCCGGCAGCGGGCGCAGCGATTTGGTCAGGATGCGCAGCGTCGCGCACTTCACCGAGAGCTCACCGCGATTGGTCTTGAACAGCACGCCCTCGGCGGCGATGATGTCGCCCATGTCCCAGTGCTTGAAGGCGTCGTGCACCTCAGCGCCCACGCCGTCGTCGGTGACGAAGAACTGGATGCGGCCCGACATGTCCTGCACGGTGGCAAAGCTGGCCTTGCCCATCACCCGCTTGAGCATCATGCGGCCGGCGACCTTCACGCTCACGTTCAACGCGTCGAGCTCTTCCTTGGTTTTGTCGCCGTACTTCGCCGCGAGATCACCCGCGAGGCTGTCGCGGCGGAAGTCGTTCGGGAACGCCTGGCCGGCTTCGCGCAGGGCGGTCAGCTTGGCGCGGCGCTCGGCGATGATGTGGTTTTCGTCTTGCGGGGCGGGGGTGGTGTGGTCGGTGGTCATGGCTCGGGAGAGGCAGCTCTTAAAGTGTCAGTGCAATGGTCTTTGTGGCGATGCCGAGCGCGGCGGCGGCAGCCGCCTGCTGTGCATCAGAGGTGATGAAGCTTGTTCCGTCACGCTCGTGCGCGCGCCTGACGACAGCCAGATGAAGTGCGTCGAGTGCTTTCAACGGTAGCGGCGCAACGGCGTCGATAAGGCGGCGCGCGTTGATCAGGTCGTCGTTGTCAACGGGAAGAACGTCGAAGATGCCGTCATCGACATCGCCCTCAAAGCTCGCCCAGATGCGCTGGGAATCGGGTTCAGTGAGCATCAGCGCCCGCGTGCGGCGTGCCAGCGCGCATCGGAACTCGACGAGCGACAGCGTGCTGATGCAGATGGGCTCCACAGTGTGCTCCAGCATCAGTCTTACGTCGTCACTGCCGCGCTCGCTGACATAGGCTTTGGTCAGAGAGCTGGTGTCGAGATAGATCAAATGTCACGCTCCCGTTCTTCAGCCAGCAGCACTTCGCTCGGCACTTGCTGAAACGGAATGTCCGCCAGCTCCGGGTGAGGCTTCCAGCGCTTGCGCGGTTTCACTGGCTCGATCGGCAACACCCGTGCGAACGGCTTGCCGTGGTGGGTGAGGATCACTTCGCCTTCAGCGTCGAGCGTTTCCTTGAGGATCTCGTAACGCTGGCGAACTTCGCGGATGCCGAGGGTGCGCATGGTGGAGGGGTGAGGGGCGTATTCCGCAACACGGAGTTGCTGCGGTGCCACAATGTGTCAATTTTCGCAAATTGTGCCACAAATGGGTCGCTCGTGGCACTTTCGGTCGATGGCTTTTTGCTGGAGGTCCTATTTAGTATGGGCTCAAAGGTCAATTCGCCAAAAGTCGACTTTTGACCAAATCGGGCTCTGAGCCCAGTAGGAATGGGCGTTCGCGCAAAAAGATGCTGCCAGAAGTGGCGGCTGAATCTCGCTGGAGATCCGCCCGAGCCTTACCAACGTAGGAGGCGCTCGCCCAGCGCGGCACCGACGGCGGCGGGAATCAGCATGCCGAGGCTGTACCAGACCACCAGAAATGCGGGTGACAGCTCGGGGCAATGCAGCGTGTAAACCAGCGCGGCCATCGCACCGGCAAACAGGCCCAACACGGCGCCGGTGAAGCGCAGGCGGGTCGGCGCGAAGTGGCGCACGATCAGGACAGCCGCCACCAGCAGCGGCAACGACACCAGCGCGATCAGCATCGAGCAGACGCGCCAGGTGGTCCCCATCAGCATCGCCATCCGTGTTTCGGGCGGTGCCTGCATCAGCAGCACGGAGGCCAGCAGGCCCAGCGCAACAAACGGCACCAGCAACGGCCACCAGCGCACCTGCGCCGCCACGCCCGGCTTGCCCAGACGGCGCAGCGTCCACCAGGTCAGGCCCGCCAGCGACGCGATAAAGGCAAAGCGCACCCAGAACCAGAGGCTCGCCACGATGGTGCCCAGGGCCGGGTTGAGTTGCAGCAGAAAGTACACAAACAGGAACGACACCAGCACGCCGCCTGCCACCAGTGAGAGCAGCGTGCGGCTGAGCGCCGCGCGATCCGGCGCTGGTTCGTTGCGGGCGAGCAGGGTGATCAGGTCGTCGGTCTTCATGCCGCACCCCGCATGCGCGCTGCCAGCGCCTTCAGCCCGCGATGGATGCCCACCTTCACCGACGATTCCGACTGCCCGGTCTGCGCGGCCGCCTCGGCGATGCTGAGCCCCTCGATCTTTACGCAGCGGATGGCGTCGCGCTGCTTCTCAGGCAGTTCGTCGAGCAGCAGGCCCACATCTCGGCGGGCATCGTGCGCGTCGTGATCCTCGGTGGCCAGCCATTCCGCCGCGTCGTCAATGTCGACATGGTCGCTGCCCTGACTGCCGCGACGGCGATAGAAGTCGGCGAGCTTGTAGCGCGCAATCCCGAACACCCAGGCGGTGACCGGCTGGCCGGCATCGTAGGTATGGCGCTGATTGTGAATGGCGATCAACACTTCCTGAACCACATCTTCCACATCATCGGGGACCGACAGCATCCGCTTGCGGAAGAAGCCGCGCAACAGCTTTGCCATGTCCGACAGCAGCGCCACGTACGCCTGCTGATTGCCATTGCAAGCAGCAATCATCAGCGGGCGCAGTTCGGTTTCGCGGTCCTGCAATCGGGCTTCCTTCCAGTTCGCGTTGCGGGGCGGAAAAGTTACAGGCCGCCGAAAAAATAATTTTAAGAGGGTTGTGTAACCAAACTGCCACGGCCCACGAATTTGAGGTCACAACGCAAGTTTGCGCTGTTACTCAAATCCCAAATCCACTCAGGAGTCTCTCATGAACACCCATCGTATCGCCCTCTCCGCCATTGGCGCTGCTGCACTCTCCACGATGTTTGCCGTCGCCCACGCCGACGACAAGGCCAATATGGACAAGGAAAAGTGCTACGGCGTTTCGATGGCGGGCAAGAACGATTGCGCTGCCGGCCCCGGCACCACCTGCGCGGGCACCAGCAAGACTGACTATCAGGGCAACGCGTGGAAGTTTGTGCCGAAGGGTACCTGCACCACGATCAAGACGCCGAAGGGCAATGGTTCGCTGACGCCGGTCGCGTCCAAGTAATCACGACTGCGCCGATCCATCGTGTCACCGTCCACCGCCACCATGTTGACTGCCGGCCTTTCGCTCAAACCCGAGTACTACGACGACGCGCTCTCCTCCCGCGCCGGCGCATGCGAGGGCTTGTGGTTCGAAGTGCACCCGGAGAATTACATGGTGGCCGGTGGGCCGCGGCTGCAGTGGCTGGAGCGCATCCGTCGTGAGCATCCGCTGTCGCTGCATGGCGTGGGCCTGTCATCGGGTGGTGTCACACCGCGCGATGAAGGGCATCTCAAGGCTCTGCAACGACTGGTCAATCGCTTTGAACCCGCACTGGTGTCGGAGCACTTGGCGTGGTCGGTCCACGACGGGCGCTACTTTCCCGATCTGCTGCCATTCCTGCGCACGCAGGACGCCTTGCAGCGTGTGGCCGATCGCATTGACCGCATGCAGTCGCTGCTCCGGCGTCGCGTGGCGATTGAGAACCCGACGCACTACGTCGACATCGTTGGCCATTCGTTCAGCGAAACCGATTTTCTGCGCGAGCTTGTAGCCCGCACCGGGTGTGCGCTGTTGCTTGATCTCAACAACGTGTGGATCAGTGCACGCAACCTGCATACCGAACCAGCGGCCTATCTGGCAGCGTACCCGCTCGCGTCGGTTGCTGAAATTCATCTGGCCGGCTACACGGCGGACCCGCAGTTGGGTGAGTCGCTGCTGATCGATTCGCATGACCAGCCGGTCAGCGAAGCGGTGTGGGCGCTGCATCGCCAGGTGCTCGCGGTGACCGGTCCGATTCCGACCCTGATCGAACGCGATGGCAATTTGCCGTCGTTCGACGAACTGCTGGCAGAGCGCGATAAGGCGCACCGGCACCTGCGTGAAGCCGCACCTGTTGCCGCCAGCGACTTGCTGCGGGCCAACGAGGCGGCAGTGACATGCTGAGTGCCGCACCAGTTCGACCGCTCGCGAATTCGCACGCGACGGCTGATGCGCAGTTCATCGCATCGATGATCGCGGCGCTCGATGGTGACGACAGTGGCACGGCTGCAAACGATGCACCGCTGAAGCAAACGGCTTTTCGCGTGTACCGCAACACGGTGCGCCTTGGCGCGCTGGACGCGCTGCGGGCTAACTACCCGACGGTGGTGCAGCTCGTCGGTGACGAATGGTTTGCTGCGGCTGCGCACCGATTTCTCGATGAACAGCCACCAGCCAACCCGTGTTTGCTGGACTATGGCGCTGGCTTCGATGCTTTTCTCGCCACGCTGGAGGCCTCTGCCGACTTGCCATATCTGCCGGCCATCGCCACGCTGGATCGCGCCTGGACCGAGGCACATTGCGCGGCCGACGCGTCGGCCCTCACCGTTGCCAACATGCAAGCGTTGTTAGGCAGCGGCGAGCGCATCTATCCGCACCCGGCCACGCGCGCCTTCTGGTTTGCCGACACTCCGGCAGCGCAGTTGTGGTGTGCGTCGCGTTCCGGTGTGGACGATCTGTCCACTATCGAATGGCAAGGCGCCGGCGCGCTGCTGACACGGCCGCACGGCGCGGTCTTTTGGTCGGTGTGCGACGAGGCCACCGTTGCGCTTGTTGCAGCGTTCACTACCGACGTTGGCATCGCAGACGCGATTGAGCAGACGGCTAGCCGCTTTGGTGCCGAGACTACGGGGCGCGCATTTCATCAACTGTTAAATCAAGGCGCGCTCACGGCAGCGCCCGCAGGGGAGTCATCTTGAATACTCAATCCATTGCATCCTCAAGCAAAACCAGTTCGCAGTCGCAGCTGCCCAACGGTACGGGCTCTGTGCATCTGTGGGACCGTGCTGCCACTTTGCTCGACAAGGCGATCCCCGAGTGGCTGATCGCATTGCTACTGCGTGCAGGCATCGCTGCGGTGTTCTGGCAATCCGGACGCACCAAGGTGGAGGGTTGGCTCAGCGTCACCGACAATGCGATCGCGCTGTTCCGCGATGAGTACAAGCTGCCACTGGTTCCGCCGGAAATCGCCGCTTATGCCGGGGCATATGCGGAACACCTGCTGCCACTGTTGCTTGTTCTGGGCCTGGGCACCCGTTGGGCCGCGCTCGGACTGCTCGGCATGACCGCCGTGATCCAGACGCTGGTCTACCCGGACGCGTGGCCGACGCACTTGTCGTGGGCGGCACCGCTGCTCTATCTGGTCGCGCGCGGCGGCGGAACGATCTCGCTCGACAACTGGTTTCGGCTCAAGTAGCCAGTATGCGTGGCAACGGCTTGCCATCGAGCCACGCCGTGACCGTCTCCACCGCATCGGCATAGAAGCGGCGGAACACCGGTTCGGCGACAAAGCCGAGGTGCGGTGTGAGCAGCACATTGGGTGCATCGAGCAGCGGATGGCTCACAGGTAATGGCTCCTCGCTGAATACGTCGAGCGCCGCTACGCCGGGACGACCCTTCGCCAGCGCCGCAACCAGTGCGGCCTCATCGATCAGCCCGGCGCGAGAGGTGTTGACGAAGATCGCGTCTGTTCGCATCGCAGCGAATTGCGGCGCACCGAACAGGCCTTTCGTGGCCGGGCCCATTACCAAATGGGTGGTGATGATGTGAGAGGTGGCAAGCAGTTCGTCGAAGGCGACCGCGCGAGCCCCTTTCGCCTCGGCGCGTTCGGGGGTCATGTTTGGCGACCACGTCACCACCTCCATGCCAAACGCACGGGCGACGTTCGCTACGCGACCGCCGATCTCCCCGAGGCCCACCACACCAATGCGTTGCCCGTGCAGTACCGGCAACATGGAGGGCAGCGGCCGCCAGTCGCCGCGACGCAGCCCGGCCTCGTGCGTCAGCAGGCGCTTCTGTGCGGCGAGGATCAGCGCCCAGGTCAGTTCGGTGGTGGCATCCTTGTTCGGCCCCCAGCCGGTATGCGCGACCGAGATGCCGCGCGCGGCGAGCGCTTTGGTATCGAGCGCGCCGTTGCGGGTGCCGGTGAACACGACCAGTTTCAGGTTGGGCAACTGCGCAATCAACGGTGCCTGCAGCGCGGTGCGATCGCGCATCAACACGATCACGTCCGCCGGTGTGAGCGCCTGCAGCAGGGCGTCGCCGCGCAAGGGGGCCCGATGGATGCGTACGTCCGCGCGCGCGTGGACGTCGCTCCAGTCGGCGAATTCTGTCGCGACGCGCTCGAAGTCGTCGAGCACGACGATGATGGGTTTGCTGCTCATGCGGACAGGAGGTTCTGATCAATCTGCCTTGATACCGTAGTCTTTCACGACCTTGCCCCAGATATCGATCTGCTTTTCGATAAACACGCGGGCGGTTTCCGGTGCGCCGCCAATCAGGTTGATGCCCTGCGCTTCGAGTTTCTTCGCGGTGTCGGGGTTCTGCAGCGCCTTGCTGATCTCCGCGTTCATGCGGGCAACGATTTCCGGTGGCGTTTTCGCCGGCGCGAGCACCGCCCACCAGGCCGGTGCTTCAAACTGACCGTAACCGACCTCGGCGAGCGCGGGCACGTTTGGCAACTCCGGGCTGCGCTTCGCCGTGGTCACCGCTAGCGCGCGCACGCGACCGCTGTCGATGTGTGGCTTGACCACGAACACCGAACCGATCACCAGCGGCACGTGGCCACCGACGGCATCCTGCATCATCGGCCCGCCGCCCTTGTACGGCACGTGCTGCCAATTGAGGCCATTTTGCTTGCCGAGCAGGGTCATCGCCAGATGGCCGAGACTGCCGTTGCCAATGGTGCCGTAGCTCACTGGCTTGCCGGCCTTGAGCGCAGTAGCAACGTCGGCGAAACTTTTGTATTCCGAGGTCGCTGGCGTCGCGATGGTCATCGCGGCGGTGCCAATCAGAGAAACGGCAGCAAGGTCCTTTTTGGTATCAAAGGGAAGGCTCGGTATCAGCGCCGGATTGACGGCATGTGAGTCGAATACCACTGCACAGGTGTAGCCGTCGGCGGGCGCTTGCGCGACGAAGGCAGCGCCGATCGAACCGGAGGCTCCCCCTTTGTTCTCCACAATGACCGTCTGCCCGAGCTGCGCTTGCAACGGCTGCGCCAGGATGCGGGCGACCTGATCCACCGAGCCGCCGGGCGGAAACACCGCAACCAGCTTGATCGGTTGCTTCGTAGGCCAGCTTTGGGCATGAACGGGCGCTGTAGCGGCGGTCACGGCGGTCGCAGCGATCAAGGCGAGACCATGAACAAAACGGCGAGCGCTCTTGGCGCTTGCAGCAGAGATGCGAACCACATTTCCTCCTACGCGGCAAACAGGTGCGCCGCAGACGCTGATTATTTCTGGTCGCCGATGAGCCGGCGTTGCAGCAAGCGTATCGCGCTGGACGGTGTGGTGAGTACGGGCAATCCCGTGGCGTGCGCCACTGCGTCGGCGGCGCGGGCCATGCTGAACTGGGCGAGGGCGATTACCTGCGCGCCACGCTCCCGGAGCCTGATTGCAGCGGCTGCGACCAGGTCGTCATGCCATTCCAGCGCGCCCTGGTCGAGCGCAAGCATCGCGTCTTCCACCAGTTCACATTCAAGCCGGATGTTGTCTGGAAACTCGGGCGGCATCGAGGAAAGGGTTGGCGCGAAGGACGCAATCAGCCCGATGCAGGCCGCGCTGCCACCAGCTGTAATCGCTGCGGCAACGGCATCATCGATCATGGCTTCATTGGGTTTCAGCACAGGTATCAATGCATGTCGTGCAGCCGCTTGCTCGATGCAGGGACCGAACGCGGAGCAGGTAAAAAGCACACCGTTGGCGCCGGTACTGATCGCATAGTCGGTCAAGTTGACAAATCGGGTGTGCATATGGGCGTCAAGCACGCCACCGTTGCGCGCGAGATCGGCCGACAGCGAATCGTCGAGCAGATTCATCAGCACTGCTGTCGGCCATTGCGTAGCAAAAGCCTGATTGATTGGCGCCACCGAGTGGGCGAGCGCATGGATCAATGCGATGCGAGGAGTCACGTCGGCGGCAAATGGTCAGACGAGTACCGGGCGATCAGGCTGTTCGTTCTCGCCCATGTCAGCCGCGAAGTGTTCGCGCAGCAAATCACCAATCAGGTTGATGCCTTCGGTGAGCCCTGCCTCGAATTCTCCTTTGCCAAAGCGCGCTTCCATGGTGCGACAAATGGCTTCCCACTGCGCAGCACTCACGCGAGTATTGAAACCGCGGTCGGCAACGATCTCGACGTCACGTTCGGCGAACAGCAGGTAAATTAGCACGCCGTTGTTGTGCTCGGTGTCCCACACCCGCAATTGGGAAAACCATTCCAGCGCACGAGAACGTGGCGTGACGTGCTTCACATGCAGCAGTGGCCAGTTGGCCTCGACGACCAGCCGGATTTGTCCGCTCGATCCGCGCTCAGCCATGCCGATGGACTTTTCCAGCGCGTCCATGCTCGCTTTCGGCAGCGCACGTCGCACGTTGCGGCGAGTTGTCAAGGCGTGCGCGACAAGGCGATTCTTCATTCGCTGCTGCCTCCGCTATCACCGCCACCGCCGCCATCGCCCCATCCACCGGAGGCGCCACCACCGCCGAAGCTGCCGCCATCGCCTCCCCAACTGCTGCCACCGCCGCCTGACGACCAGCCACCACCGCCAGATGACCAACCGCCGCCGCCCCAGCCGGAATTACCGTAGACGCGGCGCCCGCCCAACGGGGAACGGCGGATTGATCCGAAAATGCCGCGCAGGATGTTGGCAACGACAAAACCAATAAAGCCGGCGACCCCGGCCGCGGGTGCGGAGTTGGTGAAAAAGAAGGTGCCGACGGCAGCGATACCGCCGACAAGCAATGAGGGCAGCAGGAAAGAGAGCACCGCCAAGACGCCGAGCAACACTGGCGCCATGCCCATTAGCGATTCGACCGTGGCGTCGGTCCTGGTGGCGTTGTGGCTCTGCGTCCACTGCCCTTTGTCGTTGACAGTGTTGCTTTCGGCCTTGTTCTCCTTGGCCACAGCGAGCTGGATCTTGTCGATGCCGGCGTCAATGCCTTGCGCGAACTGCGCCTGCTTGAAGTACGGTGTGATGACTTCGCGGATGATGCGCTTGGCTTCGACATCGGGCAGCGCACCTTCCCAGCCGTAGCCGACTTCGATGCGCAGCTTTTTCTCCTTCATCGCAATGATGAGGATGGCGCCGTTGTCCTTGCCTTTTTTGCCGATTTTCCAGGCGTCGCCAACGCGAATGCCGTATTGGTCGATCGTTTCAGGTTCGGCGGTTTTCACGATCAGCACCGCAAGCTGGCCGCCGGTGGCCTGTTCAAAGGCGGCCAGTTTGCCCTCCAGTTCCTGCCTGGCGGAGGCACCGAGAATGCCTGCGGCGTCGGTCACCCGCGACGACAGCGGTGGTATCGCAGCGAGGTCCTGCGCGCCGGCCGCACACAGTGCGAACAGCCAGAGCAGCACACCAACAAGCCACCGGGTGGCAGGGCGGCGCGCGTCGGTGGCGATAGCGTCAGCGCGCGGGTGCGCAGACAGGGGCGTGACGATCGGCACGCTGGTCAGCGAGGCCAACGATTCGTGAGCTTACGGCTTGGCCGGAGCGGGCGCGGCAGGTGCCGGTTTGTTGAAATCGACCTTCGGAGCAGTCTTGATCTCGGCTTCGTTTTCCACGGTGAACTGCGGCTTTTCCTTGAAGCCGAACACCATCGCGGTCAGGTTGCTCGGGAACGATACCACCGAGTTGTTGTAACCCTGGATGGCCTTGATGTAGCGATTGCGCGCTACCGTGATGCGATTCTCGGTACCTTCCAGCTGTGCCGTCAGATCGCGGAACAGGGCGTCACTCTTGAGGTTCGGGTAGTTTTCGGCTACGGCGAGCAGGCGGCTCAGGGCGCCCTGGAGCTGGCCCTGTGCGGCGATGAAGTTCTTGAACGCAACCGGGTCATTGACCAGCTCCGGCGTGGCCTGGATGCCCGTAGCCTTGGCGCGCGCTTCCACGACCTTGGTCAGCGTGTCCTGCTCCTGTGCGGCGTAACCCTTCACCGTGTTGACCAGGTTCGGGATCAGGTCGGAGCGGCGCTGGTACTGGTTGAGCACTTCCGACCATGCGGCCTTGATCGACTGATCGCCCTGCGCCATATCGTTGTAGCCACAGCCGGAGAGGCCGGCGGCAGCGATGACGGCAGCAAACGCGAGAAAAATTCGTTTCATCAGAGGTTCCTCCGCTGGCGCCCACAGCGTGAATGGAAGAGCGCAAGTTTGACGATGCCCGCAATATGCCCGCTGCGCGGGTGATTTTCAAGCGACATTGAAAAGGACGTGACGGTGAGGTGTTGCACGCCACCGGACGACGCCATGAGCGATGGACTGCGGGGAGGCGGCGTTGCAGATGGCGGGCTCAGGGCACCAGTGTGCAGGCTTTCATCAGATCATCCCATGCCTTGGCCTTCTCGGTGGGGGTGCGCAGCAGGTAGGACGGGTGGTAGGTCACCACCACCGGGATCGACTCGTAGTTGCCGCCACTGGCGCGCATGGCGCCCACCGTGTCTTCGCGATTCAGCAAAGTCTGGCCCGAGAATTTTCCTGCCGCCAGCAGCAGTTTTGGCTGTGCCAGTGCGATCTGCCGCCACAGATAGGGCTCGCAGGCGGCAATTTCATCCGGTTCGGGGTTGCGATTGCCGGGTGGGCGACACTTGATCACGTTGGCGATGTAGACGCCATCGCCGCGCTTTTTGCCGACGGCCGCAAGCATGGCGTCAAGCAGTTGCCCCGCCTTGCCGACGAAGGGTTCGCCGCGTTTGTCCTCCTGCTCGCCGGGCGCTTCGCCGATCACCATCCACAATGGCGAGCGGTCGCCGACGCCCGGCACCGTGCGGGTCCTTGTCTTGCACAGCTTGCAGGCGGTGCACTTGGCAATGCTGGCAGTGAGTTCGTCCCAGGACATATTGGCAATGGTCGCCGCGCGATCGTGGTGTGCCAGTTGCCCGGGGGCGCCATCGACAGGTAGCTCCGCACTTGGCGTTTCCGGCACGGCCGCCGGGGTGGCAACGGCGGTGACCGCGGGTTCAGCGATCGTCACTGCAATGTCTGCCTCGCTCGCAGCGATCTTCGACGCGGTTGAGTCGCCGACGGCACCAGGGACACCTCGCGCCTGCCAGATGGGCGTGAGCCCGATTTCCCGCAGCATCACTTCGCGCGAATTCACGCCGCCTCCGCGTTGTCGTGGTTGCCCGGTACGGGCTCACGCAGTGTCAGGGGTACCTGCATCAGCCACGCATCCTCACGTTCGCCGTCGTGCGATCCACTCGGGTAATACTTGCGACGCATTCCGGTCCGCACAAAACCGCGCGATGCGTAGAACGCCTGTGCGCCCTGATTGGAGGCACGCACTTCCAGATGCACGGTGCGGGCGCCACTGGCGTAGAGCCGATGCGCCAGATCGTTCCACAGCAGCGCCGCCACTCCCTGCCGGCGGCCGGCCGGGGTGACTGCGATGAGTAACAACTCTGCCTCGTCAAGTAGCAGTCGGGCGACGGCAAAACCACAAAGGCGCCGATGTTCGCGGGCGGTCAGGCACAGATAACCGGAGGTCAACGCATCCTGAAAGTTGCGTTCCGTCCACGGATGCGAGTTGGATTGCCGCTCGATGTCGAGCACCTCGGGCAAGTCGTCCTCTCGCATCAAGGCGACGGCTGCGTCCGAGAAACTGAGGGTGCTGGCCGTGGTCAGCATCAGGCGGCGACAGCTTGTGTTGCCCGGCGGTGGGCGAGGCGTTCCACTTCGGTTTGCGCTACGTTATTGCGCACATAAATGGGTTCTGCTGCGAGTGGGTCAACGTTGGCGCCCTGCGCCAGCATCACGGTGGCCACGCGCGCCACGCCAACCGCCCATTGGTTCTCGATGGTGCGATTGCGCTCGCGGTCAATGACACTGGCAAGCGCATCTGGTTGCGCCGCCGCCACCAGCGGCGCACCGGAGCCCAGCAACAACGCGTTGCTGGCGAGTGTGACGGAAGACGGGTGTTGTACCGTGGTCGCTGCCATACGTTGCATGGGGGCGCCGCTCGCTTTGAGCTGACGCACGAAACTGGCGACATAGACCTCGCCCATACGAGCGTCCAGGGCGACCGTGACCTGCGCGCAGTCGTCCACCGCCTGTTGCGCGAGGGCATCGAGCGAGTCGACCGCCAGCAGCGGCTTCTGCCAGGCATAAGCCAGCGACTGCGCGGTGCTACAGGCGGTGCGCACCCCGGTGAACGAACCGGGGCCGGCACCAAAAGCGATGGCTGCAATCTGGCCCACGTGGCCGCCCCAGCGGGCGAGTACGCGTTCGACGGCGGGCAGCACCCACGCGGACAGTTTGGCGTCATCCCGAACGATCTCCACGATGGCACTGTCCGATTGCGGCGCGTCCGGCAGCAGCGCGACGGCGCCCACATGGGCAGAGGTTTCGATGGCGAGAATCACGGGCATGGCAGGGATTTTAGGTGCCGGCGGCAGCGCCACCGGAGTCGGCGCGCGGGCTGCTGGCCCGTCGGATCCCTAAAATCGTGGCCACTTTGCCGTTTGGCCCTCTGCCATGTCTGTCACGCTCCACATTGAATCCACCGATCACGAAGGCCAGGGCATCGCCCGCAATGACGGCAAGACCGTATTCGTCGAGGGAGGGTTGACCGGCGAAACGGTGGTGGCGCGCATCATGCGGTCGAAGCCGAACTATGACAAGGCAACGGTGGAGCAGGTGCTGCGGCCGAGTCCGTTTCGCGTAGCGCCGGATTGCCCGCACTTCGGTGTCTGCGGCGGCTGCAGCATGCAGCACCTGGATGCCCGCGCGCAGGTCGCCGCCAAGCAGCGCGTGCTGGAAGACAACTTCAAACACATCGGCAACGTGCAGGCCGAGCAGATGCTGCCGCCCATCGAAGGGCCACACTGGGGGTATCGCCATCGTGCGCGACTGTCGGTGCGCCATGTCGTGAAGAAGGGCGGCGTGCTGGTTGGCTTTCACGAAAAGCGGTCAAGCTATGTCGCCGACATGCGCGAGTGCCGCGTGTTGCCGCCAGCCGTTTCGGATCTGCTGGTGCCGTTGCGGGCGCTGATAGCGAGCCTCGCGATCCGGGATCGCGCACCGCAGATCGAGTACGCCCAGGGCGATGGTCTGCCAATGCTGGTGCTCCGCCATCTGGAGCCGGTCGGCGATGCTGACCTCGCCCTGTTGCGCGCTTTCGCTGCCGAACACCAGGTGCAGTGGTATCTGCAACCTAAAGGCCCGGAGACTGCGCACCCGCTGCCGGGCGAGGCGCATACGCTCGGCTACGTGCTCACCGAGTTTGGCCTGCGCTACCGTTTCCAGCCGACCGAATTCACCCAGGTCAACCCGCACATCAATGCGATGCTGGTGCGCCGGGCGATGCGGCTGCTGGAGTTGCGACCGGATGACCGCGTCGGCGATCTGTTCTGCGGCCTCGGCAATTTCACCCTGCCGATTGCCCAGCGGGCGGCGTTTACCTACGGCATTGAGGGCTCGGCGCCGCTGATTGCCCGGGCGCGCGAGAACGCTGCTGGAAACGGGCTGGCCGATCGCGTGGACTTTGCCGTGGCCAACCTCTTTGAAATTGCGGAAGACTGGTTCGACACGCTGCCGCAGCTCAACAAACTGCTGATCGATCCGCCGCGCGACGGCGCGTTGGCGGTGGTGAAGGCGTTGCCGCCGGCCGCCAGCGGGCGTCTTGAGCGACTGGTGTACGTGAGTTGCAGCCCATCCACGCTGGCGCGCGATGCTGCAATTTTGATTCATGAAAAAGGCTATCGGCTGGCGGGCGCGGGCGTGGCCAACATGTTCCCGCACACGGCGCACGTCGAATCCATCGCGCTTTTTGTGCCCTGAAGCCCTGCTTGCCGAGGCGCTTGCAGGCGCCGGCAGTAGCCCTGAATCAGGCGATTTTGGCCGCCATTTCTGGTGGCTTGCAGACGTTATTCGATTGTCATTTCGCGTCGGTTTGCGGGTTCGTTCTCAGCCGCAAGACTTTGCGCAACCTATTGATTTATAAGGTTTTTACTATTTCAGGCAAAAAAAAGCCGGGGTTTTGCCCCGGCCTCAAATTGCTGTTGATTCTAACTAAGTCACCCCAGAAACTATACCGAGCGAGGGTCTCTCGCACGACATAACCCCTGATTTGACCAGACGATTATAGCCACAGGATTTTCTGCAAAAAAAGCCCGCTGAAAGCCAAAACGGCACTGCTCCGGGTCTGTTGTAGCAGCGTCACAACTGCGTCGCTGAATTGCGACACCGGGCATCTGTGGGCAACAGCTTCATCGACTTATCGTTATTTGTAAAGGGCTTAGCGCAGTATTTTTACCAAAGTCGACTTGAGAAATTTTCTGTCTATTGCCCTCACCGGGACGTAATTTCACGCAAAAGGCGTTGCCAAAAATCTTGCTGGTCCACACGTTGCACAAAAATTGCTGTACTGCAGCATAAGTGCGCATCACGTGGTTCAGTGCACCGTTGCTGAACATCGTAAGCGCTCGCTCTCCCGGAGCACACCAGTTGCGCGTTCTGTTGCTTCATAACACCCAGCATGACCTGCCAGCGGTCGAGTCGATGCTCGCATCGAGCGGCTACACGGTGCGCAGCGTGCCGGTGAATGCGCTGACGCTGCAGGCCGAGGTGGACCACTGGAACCCGGACCTTATCCTGATTGCGTCGGACGATGCGGCGCGCGATGTCATGGAGCAGGTCTGCGTGGTGTCGCAGTTTCGCGAACGCCCAATCGTCGTATTTACCGAGGATGACGATCCCGTTGCCATGCGCTCGGCGATGCAGGCGCGGGTGTCGGCCTATGTGGTCGCCGGGCTCAGCCCGAAGCGTCTGCGCACGGTGATTGACGTCGCGCTGGAGCGCTTCAGGCACGATCAGGACCAATATGCGCAGTTGCTTGATGCCAGACGTCAGGCCAACCGCGAGCGGGTGATTGCCCAAGCCAAGGCGCTGCTGCGTCGACAAGGGCTCAGTGAATCCGACGCCTATGCACAACTGCGCAGTCAGGCAATGCGTGATCGCTGCACCATTTCCGAAATTGCCGAGCGCCTGCTTGCTGGTGCATGAGCGAATGTTGCGGCGCAAAATTGGTGCATGCACACACGCAGGCGGTAATACGGGTCAGTTGCGACGCTGGCACGACTCTCGCTTAACGGGCCTGTAGCGATCAAAGGCGATCGCAACAGTCTCTCCAGTCCGAACAATTCGCTTTTCCTTGAGCACAGGGGCTCGTGACCAACCGGTCGCGCGCCCCTTTTTCTTTTGCGGAGTACGTCATGAGCGCTATGCGCAACCCGGTTTCTGAATTGAATGGTGAAAGCGCAGCCGATCAGGATTCGGTATCGACCGCGTTGGCGCCGCAGTCTGCTGTGCGCCGCAAGATTGTGAAAAGCGCCGGCGCTGCGAGCCTGATGTCGCTGGTGCCCGCCGCCGTCCGCCAGGGCGCGTGGGCGCAGGGTTCCGACGCACCGGAAAAGAAGGAGGTGAGGATTGGCTTCATCCCGCTGACCGACTGCGCCAGCGTGGTGATGGCGTCGGTGCTGAAGCTCGACGAGAAATACGGCATCAAGATCATCGCATCCAAAGAAGCCAGCTGGGCTGCCGTGCGCGACAAGCTGGTGAATGGCGAGCTCGACGCGGCGCATGTGCTGTACGGCTTGGTCTACGGCGTGCACATGGGCATCGGCGGGCCGAAAAAGGACATGGCAGTGCTCATGACGCTCAACAACAACGGGCAGGCGATCACGCTGAGTAATCTGTTGAAAGACAAGGGCGTGACCGACGGCCCTTCGCTCGCGGCGCTGATGAAGAAAGAGAAGCGCGAATACACCTTCGCGCAGACCTTCCCGACAGGAACGCACGCGATGTGGCTCTATTACTGGCTTGCCGCCAACGGCATCAATCCGATGAGCGATGCGAAGGTAATTACCGTGCCGCCGCCCCAAATGGTGGCCAACATGCGCGTGGGCAATATGGACGGCTACTGCGTTGGTGAGCCGTGGAACGCACGCGCGATCTTCGACAAGATCGGCTTCACGGCGGTCACCACACAGGATATCTGGACGGATCACCCCGAAAAGGTGCTTGGCACCACCGACGAGTTCACCAAAAAGTATCCGAACACGGCGCGTGCGATGACCGCCGCGATCCTTGAAGCGTCGCGCTTCATCGATCAGGAAGTCGACAAGAAGAAGACCGCCACCATCCTCGCTGACAAGGCCTATGTGAACACCACCATGGAAGTGATTGAGGATCGCTGGGAGGGCAAGTACGACAACGGGATTGGCAAGAAGTGGACCGATCCGAACGCGATGAAGTTTCACAAGGACGGTGCCACCAACTATCCCTATCTTTCAGACGGCATGTGGTTCCTCACCCAGCACAAGCGCTGGGGCCTGCTGAAAGAGCACCCGGACTATCTCGCTGTCGCGAAGGCAGTCAACAAGATCGACATCTACAAAAAGGCGGCCGCCGCTGCCAAGGTGAATGTGCCGAAGAGCGATCTGCGCTCGTCGAAGTTCATCGATGGCGTGGTGTGGGACGGCAGCAACCCGAAGGCCTACGCCGAAGGTTTCAAGATCAAGGCCTGAGTGCCCCCCAAGGCCTTAGCGCCCCATTTCGAATGACGGAGCAACGCATGAGCGCCACTCTCACCGCAGACAGCATGATGACCACGACCACCGCGAGCACCATGACGCCCGCACCACTTATGCACGCAACCCCGGCCCCGGAGGCGGCGACGGAAGTTGCCGCACCCACCGAAGCCCAGCTCAAGGCGGCGGCTGAGCGCGATGCACTGACCCAGGCGGCGGCGCGCCGCCGCCGCGAGCGGCTGGCTGCGTTCGTGCAGCAAGTGGTGCCCGGCATCGTCGGCATCCTGTTGTTCCTGTTGCTCTGGCAGGGCGTGGCGCAACTCGTGGGCAACTTCCCCGGCCCGGCCAAGGTGTGGGACAGCGCGGTGAAGCTGTTCAGCGATCCGTTCTACCAGAAGGGACCGAATGAGCAGGGCATTGGCTGGAACATCCTCTCGTCGCTCAAGCGCGTCGGCATTGGCTTCGGGCTCGCCGCGCTGGTGGGCATTCCGCTCGGCTTCGTGATCGGCCGCTTCGCCACGATGGACCGCATGACTGCACCGATCATCTCGATCCTGCGTCCGGTCTCTCCGCTGGCCTGGCTACCGATTGGGCTGATGGTGTTCAAGGCGGCCAATCCCGCTGCGATCTGGGTGATCTTTATCTGCTCGATCTGGCCGATGATCATCAATACGGCCGTCGGCGTGCAGCGAATTCCACAGGATTACCTCAACGTTGCGCGCGTGCTGAACCTTTCCGAATGGAAGGTGTTCACGAAGATTCTGTTTCCCGCCGTGCTGCCCTACATGCTCACCGGCGTGAAGCTCTCCATCGGTGTGGCGTGGCTGGTGATCGTTGCGGCAGAAATGCTCACGGGTGGCGTTGGCATTGGTTTCTGGCTGT
The DNA here is from genome assembly GCF_009746125.1 of Casimicrobium huifangae. Classification (NCBI taxonomy): domain Bacteria; kingdom Pseudomonadati; phylum Pseudomonadota; class Betaproteobacteria; family Casimicrobiaceae; genus Casimicrobium; species Casimicrobium huifangae. Next base: position 3,552,017 of record NZ_CP041352.1, on the reverse strand, counting down.
GGGACGAATGGAACAACCTGGTGATGGAGCACATCATCATCGCCATCTTCACCATTGGCATTGTCGGCCTGATCCTCGAGCAGGCGCTGATCTGGATCGCCAGGCGCTTCCAGTTTGAATAGATGTTTGGAGACAAACCATGACGCAAGGCTTCCATCTCGTCGTCGACAACGTCGACAAGCGTTTCAACACCAAACAGGGTGAATTCATCGCCATCCGCGACATCAATCTGCGCGTGCAGCGCGGCGAATTTGTTGCACTCATCGGGCACTCCGGCTGCGGCAAATCAACGCTGCTGAACCTGATCGCGGGCCTCAGCACAGCGAGCAATGGCGTGCTCGTCTGCGCGGGCCGCGAGATCGCCGGGCCAGGGCCGGATCGGGGTGTGGTGTTCCAGAACCACTCGCTGCTGCCGTGGCTGACCTGCTTTGACAATGTGTATCTCGCCGTCGAGCGTGTGTTTGCTGCGTCGGAGTCGAAAGCCCAACTCAGGGCGCGTACCGAAGCCGCGCTCAAGATGGTTGGCCTTGCGCATGCGATGCACAAGCATCCGAACGAAATCTCCGGTGGCATGAAGCAGCGTGTGGGCATTGCCCGGGCGCTTGCCATTGAACCTGCCGTGCTGCTGCTCGACGAGCCGTTCGGCGCGCTCGATGCACTCACTCGCGCGCACCTGCAGGACGAGCTGATGCGCATCGTCGCCGAGACGAAATCGACGGTGGTGATGGTCACTCACGATGTGGACGAAGCCGTGCTGCTCTCCGACAAGATCGTGATGATGACCAATGGCCCGTCGGCGACGATTGGTGAAATTCTCGAGGTGAACCTGCCACGTCCGCGTGACCGGCTCGCGCTGGCCGAGGACACCGACTATCACCACTATCGCAAGGCAGTGGTGGAGTTTCTGTACGCCAAACAGAAGAAGGCTGCGTAGGAGCCCCGCCATGAGCGCAAAGCAGAAACTGGCCGTGATCGGCAACGGCATGGCGGGCATCCGCACGATCGAGGAGTTGCTCAAGATCGCGCCGGACAAATACGAGATCACCGTGTTCGGGGCGGAACCACACCCAAACTACAACCGCATCCTGCTGTCACCGGTGCTGGCAGGCGAGCAGACGATCAAGGACATCGTGCTCAACGACTGGGACTGGTACCGCGACAACTGCATCAATCTCGTTACCGGCAAGAAGATCACCGACATCCACCGCACACGACGGGAATTGACGGCCGACGACGGTGAAAAATACAGCTACGACCGCCTGCTCATCGCCACCGGCTCGAATCCCTTTATCCTGCCGATCGAAGGCAACAAGCTGCCCGGCGTGATTTCCTATCGCGATATCGCTGATACCGAAGCGATGATCGACGCTGCGAAGCGCTACAAGAAAGCCGTGGTCATCGGTGGTGGCCTGCTGGGCCTCGAAGCGGCGAACGGTCTCAAGCTGCGCGGCATGGACGTGACCGTGGTGCACGTGATGCCCTGGCTCATGGAGCGCCAGCTTGACGAGCGCGCCGGCAAGCTGCTGCAGGCATCGCTGGAGGCAAAAGGCATCGAGTTCCGCATGCAGGCGCAGACCGAAGCACTGGTCGCGGGTGAGTCTGGCCGCGTCGCCGCGCTGCGCTTCAAAGGCGGCGAGCAGATTGCAGCTGACCTCGTGGTGATGGCGGTTGGCATCCGACCCAACACTGAGCTTGCCGCGAAGTCAGGCCTCGCCGTGAGCCAGCGCCCCGGCGGCATTCTGGTCACGGATACGCTGCAGACGCTGACTGATCCCCGCATTTACTCGGTGGGTGAGTGCGTCAATCATCGTGGCATGGCGTATGGCCTGGTGGCGCCACTGTTCGAGATGGCGAAGGTCTGCGCCAACCATCTGGCCGAGTACGGCATTGGCCGCTACGTGGGTTCGGTGACCTCGACCAAGCTCAAGGTGACCGGCATTGATCTGTTCAGCGCCGGTAACTTCCAGGGCGGTGAAGGCACTGAGGACATCGTGCTGTCCGACCCGATGGGTGGTGTCTACAAACGCCTGGTGATCAAGGACGACAAGCTGGTCGGCGCCTGCCTGTATGGCGACACCGTGGATGGTTCGTGGTACTTCAAGCTATTGCGCGAAGGCAAGACCATCAACGAGATTCGCGATCACTTGATGTTTGGTGAATCCAACATCGGTGACGTCGGCCACGAAGGGCACAGCAAAGCCGCCCAGATGAAGGACACCGATGAGGTCTGTGGCTGCAACGGCGTCTGCAAAGGTGTCATCGTCAAGGCGATCAAGGACAAGGGCTTGTTCACGCTGGACGAAGTGCGGAAGCACACCAAGGCCTCATCATCATGCGGATCGTGCACGGGGCTCGTCGAACAGATCCTGATGTTCACCGCAGGGGGTGATTACAGCGCGACGCCGAAGATGAAGCCGATGTGCGGCTGCACCGATCACACGCATCAGGGCGTGCGCGACGCGATTCGCGAGGCCAGGCTGCTCTCGGTGCAAGGCGTGATGCAGGCGTTGCAGTGGCGCACGCCAAACGGTTGCGCGTCGTGCCGCCCAGCGCTCAACTATTACCTGATTTCGACGTGGCCGAAGGAGGCGCTGGACGATCCGCAGTCGCGCTTCATCAACGAGCGAGCGCACGCCAACATCCAGAAGGATGGCACCTTCAGCGTGATTCCGCGCATGTGGGGCGGCGAGACAACTGCTGACGAACTGCGCCGCATCGCGAACGCAGTCGACAAATACAAGATTCCCACTGTAAAGGTCACCGGCGGCCAGCGTATCGATTTGCTTGGTGTGAAGAAGGAAGATCTGCCCGCCGTGTGGAAGGACATCGGCATGCCGTCCGGTCATGCCTATGCCAAGGCGTTGCGCACGGTGAAAACCTGCGTCGGCTCCGAGTGGTGTCGCTTCGGCACCCAGGACAGCACACAGATGGGCAAGGACCTCGAACGTGCAATGTGGCGCATGTATGCGCCGCACAAGGTCAAGTTTGCGGTGAGTGGCTGCCCGCGCAACTGCGCCGAGGCGGGCATCAAGGATGTCGGTGTGATCGGTGTTGATTCCGGCTGGGAGCTTTACGTCGCCGGCAATGGTGGCATCAAGACCGAAGTCGCGCAATTCTTCGTCAAGGTGAAAACGTCTGCGGAAGTGCTCGAATACACCGGTGCCTTCATGCAGTTGTACCGTGAAGAGGGCTGGTACCTTGAGCGCACGGTTCACTACGTTTCACGCGTCGGCCTCGACTACGTGAAGAAAAAGGTGCTCGACGACGCGGCCAATCGCAAGGCGCTGTGGGAGCGGCTGCAGTTTGCACTCGACGGGGAGCCCGATCCGTGGTTCGAGTTCGACAAGGCGCGTGTTGACACGCGGCAATTCATTCCGATCAAACCCGTAGCGGGTGCCGCGGTGGCAGCCTGAATGCAAATCACATGAGCGCAATCGAGACACAAATGGGCTGGAGATATGTCTGCAAACTGGACGAGCTGCCGGTGCTGGGCGCCCGCGTCGTCGAACGGAGCACGGAAGCGGGAGGTAACGTCGCCGTCTTCCGCAACGATCAGGATGCCGTGTTCGCGCTGCTCGACCGCTGTCCGCACAAGGGCGGCCCGCTGTCGCAGGGCATCGTGTTTGGCGAACGCGTCGCCTGCCCGTTGCACAATTGGTCGATCGAGCTGAAGAGCGGCGAAGCGGTAGCGCCGGACGCGGGATGTACCCAACGATTTCCGGTCCGGATTGAAGCCGGTGAGGTTTTCGTCGACCTCGGCTGATTGGCATGCACGAGGTCCGTACGACCTGCCCTTACTGCGGCGTTGGCTGTGGCGTGCTCGCTACGACTGATGGCGAGAAGATTACTGCTGTCCGTGGCGACCCCGATCACCCGGCGAATTTTGGTCGCCTCTGCACCAAGGGCAGCACGCTGCACCTGACGACAACGCCCTATGGTCGCGCGCTTTACCCGGAGATGCGCGACAGCGCTGACCGTTTGCAGCCCCGAAAGCGCGTGTCGTGGGACGCGACCCTCGACGCACTGGTCGACAAGTTTGCCTCCACCATCGCTGCCCACGGCCCCGATAGTGTCGGCTTCTACATCTCCGGGCAGCTGCTGACCGAGGACTACTACGTCTTCAACAAGCTCGCCAAGGGTCTGATCGGTACCAACAATATCGACACCAATTCGCGACTTTGCATGTCGTCCGCGGTTGCCGGCTACAAGGCGACCCTCGGCGCCGATGCGCCGCCCGCCTGCTACGACGACCTGAATCACGCCGAGCTGATTGTGATTGCTGGCAGCAATGCGGCTTGGACACATCCGATTTTGTATCGGCGTCTGGAGGACGCAAAGGCGAAGAACCCGAACCTGACCGTCGTCTGCATTGATCCACGGCGTACCGAGACGGCCCGTGCCGCAGATCTGCACCTGCCAATCCTGCCCGGCACTGACGTGGCGCTGTTCAACGCCGTGCTGCACTGGCTTAGCTGGGAAGACGCAATTGATGCGGCGTACATCAATGCCCACACCGAAGGTTTCGGCGAACTCAAGTCATTGGTGCGCGAGTGCACGCCTGCGTGGGCGGCGCGCATCTGTGGCGTAGACGAGGTGCAGATCGTTGCGTTCGCGAAACTTTGGCAGCGTTCGGCAGCAACGCTTTCGCTGTACTGCCAGGGGCTCAATCAGTCGTCTTCTGGCACGGACAAGAACGCCGCGCTAATCAACCTGCACCTGGCCACGGGGCAGATCGGCAAGCCCGGCGCCGGTCCGTTCTCGCTGACCGGGCAACCGAATGCGATGGGCGGCCGTGAGGTGGGCGGCTTGGCCAACCTGTTGCCTGGGCATCGCGACGTCACCGATGCTGACCACCGGGCAGAAATCGAAGCGCTGTGGTGCCTGCCGGCTGGGCGCATTTCGGCAACATCGGGCAAGACGGCGATCGAAATGTTCGACGCGGTCAAGCGCGGCGAGATCAAGTTGCTCTGGATTGCCTGCACCAATCCTGCGCAGTCGTTGCCCGATTTGCCATCAGTGGCCGAAGCGTTTGCCAAGGCCGAGTGCGTGATCGTGCAGGAAGCGTTCAAGACCACCGAAACCGCGCGGCTGGCCGACGTGCTGCTGCCAGCATCGACTTGGGGAGAAAAGCACGGTACGGTGACCAACTCGGAGCGCCGTATCACGCACTTGAACGCCGTACTGCCGCCGCCTGGCGAGGCGCGGCATGACTGGGACATCGTGGTGGAGTTTGCGCGGCGGCTGGAGGCAAGACTTTCCCCCCTCTCCCTTGAGGGGAGAGGGGCGGGGGAGAGGGTGAACGTTGCAAGGGAGCTTCCTCTCCCGCCACCATCCCCCTCTCCCCATCCCTCCCCCACGAGGGGGGAGGGGGCTACCTTGTTTCCCTACGCAAACCCCGAAGACATCTTCAACGAGCACCGCGAGACAACGCGCGGACGCGACCTTGACATCACCGGGCTCGACTACGCGTTACTCGATCGTGCCGGCCCGCAGCAGTGGCCACTGCGCGAGGGCGAGGCGACGGGGCGAGCGCGGCTCTATGCGGACGGTGTCTTCGCTACCCCCAGCGGTCGTGCCAAATTCCGTGTGACGCCGTACAAGGGCGTAGCCGAACCAGTCGATGCGCGTTATCCGCTTGCGCTGACGACTGGCCGGCTGCGTGACCAGTGGCACGGCATGAGCCGTACCGGCCGCGTGCCGCAGCTTTATGGCCACGAGCCGGAGCCGATGCTCACCATGAACCCGAACGACATGGCGCGACGCGGGCTCACGGCAGGAGAAGTGGTGCGCGTGGCGTCGCGTCGTGGCGAGCTGCTGATCCGGCTGGCGGCTAGCGAGGACATCCGCTCGGGGCAGTGCTATGTGCCGATGCATTGGGGCAAACTGTCGCTGGCGGCGAGTGGCTCACACGGCATCAACGCACTGACGGTGCCGGCGTTCGATCCGGTGTCGAAGCAGCCGGAGCTCAAGCACACGGCCGTGCGGGTAGAGCGCGCAGCGCTGCCGTGGTCGCTGGTGGCCTTTGCCTATGTCGAGGGCGGTCGCGATCCGGTGGCTGTGACCGACGAGCTGCGCGAGATTGCGCGGGGGCTGCCCGGCGATCCGCAGGGGGTGTTCGCCAGCACCACCCTGATTGGCAGTGAACATCCGGGTGTCGTACTGCGGTTGGCGGCCGAAAAGGCGCCGGAACGCACGACGCTGGAGCAGATTGATCGCGTGCTGGGCCTGGTTGGGCGGGCGACGCTGGCTTACGACGATCCAAGGCGTAACCTCAGCCGTCGGGTGCGCGTTGACGACGACCGTCTTGCCGGCGTGCGGCTGGCGGGCGATCTGGCGGCCGAAGCATGGATGCGCGACTTCTTCCTGTCGGGTGCGTCGGTGGCGGAGCTGCGGCAGCGCCTGCTCGCCGGCAGCGCGCAGGCGCCGCAGGGCTTCAAGCCGCGCGGCAAGGTGGTCTGCAACTGTTTCAACGTGGCGGAGAGCGAGATCGCGGAATTCTGTGCCGGTGTGCCAGGCGACGCTGCGGGCAAGCTCGGCGCGCTGCAGGCGGCGAAGCGATGCGGCACCAACTGCGGGTCCTGTCTGCCGGAGCTGCGGACGCTCGTTGCCAGCGCTGTCGCTGCAGCGTGAGCGTTGCCGGTGTGTCGGCCTACTGTGAATTTGCCGATAACAGCTCTTTGTGCAAAGCCTTATCTTAATTGGGCGAAGCACGTAAAATCGCTATAAGTCGATAAATAGCACTTTCGGTCGTCTAGCCAAACTTGAATGCGGGTTTAACAAGAAAGCTGATACTAACTGGCAGTGGCTAACCGACCACTGGAGCGCCGAGACTAGGCAAAAGTCGCTCGGCGAGCTACAATTTAAGGCTAACCAAATTTCTATCCGGTCCCGGTGCAACCGTTCACGTGGGACGCTAACCGAGAATACTCATGGTTGTTATCCGTCTTTCCCGCGGTGGTTCCAAAGGTGCCCCGTTCTACAACATCGTTGTCAGCGATTCGCGCAACCGTCGCGATGGTCGCTTCATTGAGCGTCTGGGTTTCTACAACCCGGTCGGCAAGGAAGGCGCCGAGAACTTCCGCGTTGCTTCTGACCGCCTGACCCACTGGGTCGGCAAAGGCGCGCAGATGTCCGACACCGTGGCCCGTCTGGTCAAGGTTTCGGCCAAAGCTGCTGCGGCTGCTCCGGCCGCCGCTTAACGCAGGCTGGACTTCGGGGCGCCGCTGATTCGGCGCTGCGCCCCGGTCACTGCGGTGGCTGCTGATTCCTTGCAGATCCTCCACGCGGTCGCCTCTGTACCCGCCCGACCGGCTGGTATTTTCCCAGCGTAGCGAACCGTGGCGCAGCCCCCCGATCTCATCGCACTCGCCAAAGTCGGTCGTCCGTACGGATTGACCGGCGCGGTGCATTTGTACCCGTATTCCGCAGACGCGCAGACACTGCTCAAGGCCAAAACGCTGACCATCGGCAATGCCGATTTCGCGGTCACGCGCTCGCGTCGGCACGGTGAAAGCATCGTTGCCCAACTGGTCGGCATTGATTCGCCCGAAGCGGCTGCCAAACTGACCAACAAGGAAGTGTTCGCGGACCGCGCGGCCTTCGCGCCGCTTCCAGATGGTGAGTTCTACTGGATTGACCTGATTGGTCTCACCTGCACCAACGGCGATCGCGTGTTCGGTGAAATTACCGAAATCTTTGAGGCTGGTGCACACCCCATCCTGCGTATCCGCCTTGCGCCACCCGAAGCCCGGGCCGGCGAGGACGAGCTGATTCCCTTCGTCGACGCCATCGTGCGTTCGGTCGATCTGGCGGCACGCCGGGTTGATGTTGACTGGGCTGGTCTCGACTAGCTTTCACTGAGAGCGACTACTCACATGCTCTCGGTTTCCCTGCTGGCTGCATTTCCCGATCTGGTTGAGCATGCGCTCGACTACGGCGTGACCGGTCGCGCACGCGAGCGCGGGCTCTGGCGCTGGCGCGGCTTCGGGCTGCACGAGTTTGCCAACGATGCCCGCAAATCGATCGACGCACGCCCTGCGGCTGGCGGACCGGGCATGGTGCTGATGGCCGGACCGCTTGACCGTGCGCTGACGGCTGCCCGCGAATGGCATGGCGCTGCGCCGACGGTGGTTTTTTTGAGCCCGGATGGCGCGCCGTTGACGCAGCCGCGCGTGCGCGACTTTGCACAAGCCCCTCATCTCTGCTTTGTCGCGGGCCGCTACGAAGGCATTGACCAGCGCTGGATCGACGGCAATGTCGACGCTGTCGTTTCCCTCGGCGATTACGTGCTGTCGGGCGGTGAGCTGGCGGCGGCGGTTGTGGTGGATGCCTGCATCCGCCTGCTGCCCGGCGCGCTGGGCGACAACGAATCGACGGCGTTCGAATCCTTCGCTGACGATCAAGGTGGTTGGCTCGACTGGCCGCAGTATGCGCTCACTGTCGGCGATGAGCCTTTGCCGCTGGGGCTCTCGGGTGGTGATCACTCGGTGATTCAGCGCTGGCGGCTGAAGCAGGCGCTGGCGCGCACCTGGCGCCGACGCCCCGATCTGCTGGCGCGCGCCAAGCTGTCGCTCGAAGAGCGTGCACTGATCGACGAAATTGCGCTAGAATCAAAGGCTTAGCGCAGAATTTCTGCACTGATTTCCAGCGCGTCGGGTCGTTTGTCGGGCAACCGCGAACCCTGCGCACGGAACCTGATGTGTGTTGAGCGTGCTGCTTTGGTCGGCATCGCAGGCTGGGTTGTCCCACCGCACACCTCTCAGACTCTGAAAACACCAAAAGGAAACATCATGTCAAAAACCGCACGTGGCGGCGCCACCAAGTCCCTGATCGCAACGCTCGAACAGGAAGAAATCGCCCGCCTGAACAAGACCGTTCCCACCTTCGCCCCCGGCGATACCGTCATCGTCAACGTCAACGTCGTTGAAGGCGAGCGCAAGCGCGTTCAGGCTTACGAAGGCGTGGTGATCGCCAAGCGCAACAAGGGCCTCAACAGCTCGTTCATCGTGCGCAAGATTTCCAACGGTGAAGGCGTCGAGCGTACGTTCCAGCTGTACTCACCGCTGATCGCGTCGATCGAACTCAAGCGCCGTGGTGCTGTGCGCCGCGCCAAGCTCTACTACCTGCGTGATCGTTCGGGCAAATCGGCTCGTATCCGCGAAAAGCTCGAGACCAACAAGCCGGCTGCCGCGTAATTCCGGCCCGCACGCTGTCGCGCAGAAGTTTGCGCAGCAAAGAGACGGCCCTTCGGGGCCGTTTTTCTTTGGTAGGACACGACAGCGTCATAGTTCGAGTGCGGCAATTGCAGCGGCTATCATCGCGGTATTCCTTTCACGGCAACCGGCATGCGCAACAGCATTTACGACGCGCTTGAGATCAGTGCATCGAGTTCTGTCGCAGCAATTCAGGCGGCAGTGCGTACCGTTGTCCGGCGGTTCTGGGCGGTGCCGCGCGACGCATCGGGCGACTCGGAAGAAGCCGTCCGCTTCGCCGCGCTGGCGGCATCCATCCTCGGCAATCCGGTTCGGCGCAAGGACTACGATGTCGCACTCAATCCCGGTGTCGGCAGTGGTCCCTGGCGTCTGCCGATTGGCAACCGGGAGGCGTCGGCAGGCGAGGGCAGCACCAACTCCCGTGTGCTGGGCGAGGGCGCCGAGGTTTCGCAACTTTCGGTCGATGCCGCTCCTCCCAAGGCGCTACCCGGTGTTGACGCCCTCGCGGAGCCGCTGCCGGATGGCAAAGCATGGCAGTCCCCGCTGATTTGGGGTGGCTTCGCGATTGCCTTTCTGCTGCTGTGGTTTGGCTGCTCCCAGTTGCTGGGTGAGCTGGCCCGCTGGAACCTGATGCACTCGGTGGCGGTCGCGGGTGCGTTGGCAGGCCTGCTGTTTGCGGCGGCGCTCTGGTTGGGGCGTGCCCGGGAACCGGCCGCTGCGGTGGCCAGCTTGTCGCGGCTGGCAATCATCAAATGGCGGCGCGAAGGCTCAATCTTCATTGGCTTGCCACCACCGCAGCACGACACGGCGTGGATTTTCAAACTGCGTCTGATGGAACTCACGCGCAGTGCAGCCGGCTTCGTCACCGCCACCAATCCGTGGCGACGACTGGTAGCCCGTCTGGTGGACTACTCGCTGGTTGCGCTCGCAACCTATGGTCTGATTGCGCTGGCCGACGCTTTCGTTCCCGCCTCCGGCCTCTGGTTTGCGGCATTACGTTCGCCCCTGCTGTTCCCGGCCATCGTCGTTCTGCTGACTATCCCGTTTGAAGCCATCACCTTGCGCACGCTGCACACGACCCCTGGCAAATGGTTGCTGAGCATGGTCGTTGTGCTCGCGGCCAGCCGGCCTGCCGATCAGGCGATGCCGGGCGATGCCCAATTGGCGTGGGGGCGGTCGCTGCGCGTTGCGTGGTCCGGCGCAGCCCTGGGCGTGTGGCCGGTGGCACTGGTTCGCCTCGCGGCCAATCTGCGGGCGGCCCGGGACCGGGAAACTGAATGGGATGCGAGTGGTGATTCCATCGTGATGGCACGATCACTCACGGTTGTTGCAGTAGCGACCGCGCTGAGCCTGCTGGTCGCCGCCGCTCTGATCGTGCTCGGGGCGTGGTATCGCGATGCGGTTACCTTCGGGCCACAGTTGTTGACGACCACGACGCATGTGGGCAGTGACATCGCCCGGCTGATCGGTACCGACCACAAGCCGTCATCGGTGAATCCGCCCGCAGCGGTGCCCAGCACGTCGCCGGCAGTCGGCAGTGAAATCCGTCAGCCTGAACCGTCGAGCCCGGCGCCGGTGGTGGCACCCCGGCCCGAGGTGGTGGCGCCAGCGCCGCGTCCTGCACCCGCCGCGCCCGTGATGGCGGCAAAGCCGGCACCGAACTCAGTGGCCGAGTCCGAGATGGAGAAGCAGGCCAATGCAGCGCATGCCCGACGCGTCCGCATCGATGGCTACGCCAGACAGGCCGAAGCGGCGCGCCGTTCCGGCAATTACGCCGGTTTGCAATCAGCCTGCCAGCAGTGGACACAGGAACAGCCGGGAAGCCCGGAAGCCTGGCGTTGCTACGGTTTGGCGCAACAGCAGAATGGCGCCGGTCGCGATGCCTTGCCGGCGTTGCGTCAGGCCCTGAAACTGGAGCCCAAAGACTCACAGGTCGAAGCCGCGATCTTGCGCATCCTTCGTCCGTAGTGACTCGCGAACGGCAACTGCGCGATCAGGCTGCTATTTGCGACGCAGCAGGAATACGAACTCGCCGTTGGCGGCCGACTGATCAACCAGCGTATTTCCGGTCTGCCGGGAGAATGCCTGAAAGTCGCGTTGCGACGCAGGGTCGGTCGCCACCACCTTCAGCACTTGTCCGCTCAGCATGTCGTTGAGAGCCTTCTTGGTGCGCAGGATCGGCAGCGGGCAGTTGAGCCCGCGCGCATCGACTTCGCGATCTACAGTGACTGGGTTCATGGCGGTGGTTCCGGAACAAAGCGCTGGCGACCGGAAGACAACTGATCGCGTCGCGCGGGCGATGATTGCCGCAACTGCAGTGCGGCTGGCGGCCGCACCCCCTGTGCGGCAATCTTCTGATTTTAGTCGAGGTACTCGAACAGGCGCACCACCCGGCTGACGCCGGCCGTCGTACTGGCCAGTTGCGCGGCCGCGTCCGCTTCGCTGCGCTTGACGATGCCCATCAGATAGACCACGCCGGCTTCGGTGACCACCTTGACGTGATTGGGCTGGAAGCGATTGGCTTCGAGGAATCGCGTCTTGACGATGGTGGTCAGGCGGGTGTCATTGCTGACCGCCATCACACCGGCCTGCGGACCAACGGCCATCTCGTTGAAGATGCGCTTGATACCGGCAACGGTCGCGACTTCCTCCTCGACGCCCTTTTTCACCGCCTCGCTCGCTGCTTCACCGCTGATCAGCACGTGCCGGTTGTAGCTGGTGATGTTGACGTGCACCTGATTGTTGTAGCGCGTCTTTACCTTCAGCAGCGCGCGATTCTCGATGTTCTCGTCATCGACAAAAACACCCGAACTCCGCCGGTCTTCGGCCATCATCACCGCCGTGGCGGCGCCACCGATGACCAGGGGCGCACAGCCCGACAACAGTGTTACCGCCGTTACTGCAGCCACGCTGACCAGCATCAGGGTACGGGTGGTAACCGGGGAATTCACACGCTGACTCATCACAAGCCTCCAAGCAAGATTCGATCAATGACATCACACAGCGCATGAATGCCGACGCGGTGCAGTTCCTGTACGCGCATTATGCGGGTAGCGGGTACGTTGATGAGATGGTCGTTCGCGCCCAGATGTTCCCGCAGCCGGCCGCCGTCTTCGCCGGTGAATGCAATCACCAGCATCTCGCGTTCATGTGACGCCGTGATGGCGGCGATCACATTGCCCGAGTTGCCGCTGGCCGAAAACGCAATCAGCACGTCGCCGGCGCCGCCCAGCGCCCGCACTTGCCGTGAGAACACGTCGCTAAAACCGTAGTCATTGCCAATGGCGGTGACGGTACTGCTGTTGGCCGACAGCGCGATGGCCGGCAGGCCCGGCCGTTCCTGCTCCAGTCGTCCCACCAGTTCGGCCACCAGATGCTCGGCATCGGAGGCCGAGCCACCATTGCCACAAGCAAACACGCGGTGGTTGTCCATGAAGGCCTGCACAATGGCCTGCGCGGCGGCGGCAATGCTGTGCGCCGTCGCGCGGCCGGCGGTCGCGGCCGCCTCTGCGGCGTCGTGGAAATGCTGTGCGATCACAGTAACGCCCGCAGCGCGCGCAGGATCGCCGCTCTCGGTCGCAGGTTCCCCCGGTGCTGTCATCGCCGTCAATCTCCAAAAACATTCTTAAGCCATTCTGCACGACGGGTAGCGTCGAACAGCACCGCGTCAACGCGGCAGGGCGGCGTACGGTTCAAGCCGCTCAGGTAGAGGCCGATGGCGCGCTCCAGTCGTTCGCGCTTTTGTCGTCCGATGCTGCCGGCGGCGCCGCCAAAACGCTGGCTGTCGCGCTTGCGGACCTCAACGAAGACCAGCGTCTCGCCGTCACGCATGATCAGATCAATCTCACCCATGCGGCAACGCCAGTTGCGTTCGACCGGAATCAATCCGTGCTGCATGAGAAATGCTTCGGCGTCGCGCTCGAAACGCTCGCCGATGTCGCTGCGTGTTGCGTCGGGCAAGGCGCCAGCCAAGTCAGGGCCCGATCCTGACCAGACTGCGTTCGCGGAATTCGCCAACCATCGGCGTGCGGCGGTATTGCGAGTCCCGCAGTGTCAGACGGCCGATGGCACCGTCGAAGGCGGTCGGCAGCGCTTCACGTCCGGCCACAAGCGTCAGTCGCGCAGCGTCAACACCGAGGGCATAGAGCCGCGCCAGTGTCGGCGAAACAGCTGCGGCGTCGGGGGTTCCGGTCTGAGTTGGTGCCGGTGCAAATCCGGCGAATTCGGCGCGTTCAGCATCAATCAGCCACGGTGCGTCGGCGATGCGCACGCCGGTCCAGTCGACTGTGCGCTCCAGCGAGGTTTCATAAGCCGCGCTGGTGGCATATACGGCGATATTGCGCAAATAGGGTCGCAGCTCGGTCAGTACTGCGCCGCCACCGGCAAAGAGGACGCAGTCAACGTGCTCCTGCCGCCAGCCATCCGCCGCCCGGCGCCAGCTCTCGCGACTACCCAGTCGGGTCTGTTGAATGGCAATGGCATTGCGCTCGCGCCACGCCGCGTACATCGCCACCGCAACCCGGTTGGCGATCGGGCCGGCGGCTTCCACCACCAGCGGTTTGCGGCAAGCGTCCTCGCCCGCCTGCTGCGTGATGGCCTCTGCTTCCGATTCAAGATCCGGCGCTAGCACTGCCAATGGAGTTGGTGGGGATGCGCCCAGCGGCGACAGCATCAGGGTCGGGCGCACCACGGGCAGCTTCGCCGCCGCCAGTGCGGTGACGTCGGCGCGACTCAGCGGGCCAATGACCCAGTCCACCGAGTCATCGACGCAGCGACTGTAAGTCGCGACCACGCCGTCCACCGGATAGGCACAGTCAATGACCACGACATCCTGCTTGTGGCCGCCGAACACGGCCATCGCGCCATCACGCACACTGCCAGCGGCACGACGCAACAACGCCTGCTCGGTCGGCAACAGCAGCACCACACGCAAGGCATTCCCCGGCTGCGTTGTCGCCGCCGCGCTATCGGAGCCGGCGGCAGCCGGCGCTGTGGGGTCTTTGGCCGGCGGTTGCGCCAAAATGGATGCTTCTGGCCGGGCGGCTGGTGCAGGGCCGGGGCGCGTCGCGGCGGGCGTGGTGGCCGGTGCCGTCGGTGTTGCGGCAGGTGTCGTGGCGGGTTGCGCCACCGCCAGGGTTGCCAGCGCTGCGCCAAGCCATGCCACACCACGCAGCAGATGCCTTCGGCCAGCGCCGGATGGGCGGGTTGCCAGCGGTGTCAGCGGGTAATTTCGGGCAGCCATTGATCAGAGTGATGAGAGGAGCGCAGCGCGTGACGCAGATGCAAAACGGGCAGGGTAGGCCAGACAGGCCCACACAGGAGCCCTTGCAGGCGGGATTGTATGTAGTGGCGACGCCGCTCGGGAACCTCGGTGACATCACGCTGCGTGGCAAACAGGTGCTGGCGGGCGCTGCCTGCATTGCCTGCGAGGACACACGGATGACGCGCGAGCTGCTGCGCCTGCTCGATATCGCGCCGCCGATGCTCGTCTCCGTGCGTGAGCACAACGAGCGGGAAGCCTCGTCTGGCGTGGTTTCCCGCATCGCCGCCGGCGACGCGGTGGCGTATGTCAGCGACGCTGGCACGCCGGCGATTTCGGACCCTGGCGCGCGACTGGTGGCGGCGGTCCGCGCTGCGGGGTTTCCGACAATTCCGATTCCGGGCGTGAGTGCCGTGACCGCTGCGCTGTCGGTGGCGGGGTTTGAATCGACGGCGTTTACCTTCCTTGGCTTTGCGCCGACCGCAAAAGGCGAGCTGACCACGTTCGTCGAAGCCATCGCTGCGCGGGTGGAAACCAGCGTCTTCTTCGAATCGCCGCACCGGATCGACAAGACGCTGCTGGCGCTGGCGGGCGGCTTGCCGCCCGAGCGTCGCGTCGTCATTGCCCGGGAGCTGACCAAGAAGTTCGAGACCGTGTCGGCATTGAGCGCGGGCGAAATCGGTGACTGGCTGGTCAGCAACGCCGAACGCTTGCGTGGGGAATTCGTCGTCGTGGTAGCCGGCGCCGATCAGGCCGCGCGAGCATCGGCCATCAACGGCCGCACCCTGCTCAAGGCACTGCTCCCGGAGCTGCCGCCTGCCCGCGCAGCCAAAGTGGCTGCCAAGCTCAGCGGCGAGGATCGCGAGACGCTCTACGCGCTGGCCGAATCCATGAAGTTCGGCTAGCAGCTTTTCAATGAAATGACGACTGAATAGGGCTCCAAGGCAAAAATTGCAAAAAGTCGACTATTCAGAAAAAAGGCTCGAAGCCCTTGATAAATGGCGTTTTGACACAAAAGTTGATGCAACTGTGCAGTGCAACGAAACGCCCGTAAGCCCGATACAATCGATCCAATGACTGTGGCCGACGCCTCCCTTTCCATCGCTGCGCCTGCCGCTTCCGCCGCTCCCGTCGGGGCGGCTGCTGGCGCGCCTGCGCCATCGTCGCCGTGCGCTGCCGGCGACGCGCTGGTCGAACTCAAAGACGTCAGTTTCGGCTACACCAAAGACCGGCAAATTCTGTCCGGCGTCACCCTGACCGTGCCGCGTGGCAAGCTGGTCGCCGTCATGGGCGGCTCTGGTTGCGGCAAGACGACGGTGCTGCGGCTGCTTTGCGGGCAGATTCGCGCGGGCGCCGGCGAGGTGCTGGTTGGCGGCAAATCAGTCGCCACCATGACGCGTGACGAGATGTACGCTCATCGCCGACGTCTGGGCATGCTGTTCCAGTTCGGCGCGTTGTTTACCGACATGACCGTGTTCGACAACGTCGCCTTCCCGATGCACGAGCACACTGACCTGCCGGACGAAATCATCCGCGATCTGGTACTGATGAAGCTCAATGCCGTCGGTTTGCGCGGCACTGCGCACCTGAAGCCGAGCGAGCTGTCCGGCGGCATGGCACGGCGCGTTGCGCTGGCGCGCACCATCGCGCTTGACCCGCAGATCGCGCTGTACGACGAGCCGTTCGCCGGCCTCGATCCCATCTCGCTGTCGGTGGTCGGCCAGCTGATCCGCCGCCTGAACGACGCGCTTGGCATGACCTCCATTCTGGTGACGCACGATGTCGCCGAGTCGCTGAAGATCGTCGACTACATCTATTTCATCTCCGAAGGCAAGGTCGTCGCCCACGGCGATGTGGCGTCGATCAAGGCCAGCACCGATCCGTTCGTCCGCCAGTTCGTCGACGGCGAGCCCGACGGCCCGGTGCGCTTTCACTATCCGGCCAAGAGTCTCGCCGAGGACTTCGCGTGAAGCCCGTGCTGCGCATCCTGTCGCGTCTTGGCCACGCGACGATTGGTGGTGTCGAGCGGCTCGGCTTCGCGGCACGCTTCTTCTCGGCAATCCTGCGCCAGAGCGGCACCTCGGTGGTGCGCCCGCAACTGGTGATCAAGGAGATTTACCAGGCGGGCGTGCTGTCGCTGATCATCGTGCTGATGAGCGGCATGTTCATTGGCATGGTGCTCGCGCTGCAGGGCTACGAGACGCTGGTGCGCTTTGGCGCTACCGAGTCGATGGGTGTGCTGGTAGCGCTGTCACTGGTGCGCGAGCTGGGGCCGGTGGTCGCAGCGCTGCTGTTCGCCAGCCGCGCCGGCTCCGCGATGACCGCCGAGATCGGCCTGATGAAAACCACCGAGCAGCTCTCGGCCATGGAGGTGATGGCGGTTGATCCCATCGCCCGCGTGGTGGCACCGCGGTTCTGGGCGGGCGTGATTTCGCTGCCGTTGCTGGCAGCGCTGTTCTCCGCGCTGGGCATCTATGGCGGCTATCTGGTCGGCGTGCGCCTGATTGGCATCGACGGCGGCGCCTTCTGGGGGCAGATGCAGGCGGCCGTGGACTGGCGTTACGATGTCTTCAACGGGGTCATCAAGAGCCTGGTGTTCGCCGTGGCGGTCAGTCTGATCGCCGTGTTCGAAGGGTATGATGCCAACCCGACGGCAGAGGGCGTCTCGGCGGCCACCACGCGCACCGTTGTGATATCGGCGCTGGCAATTCTGGCGCTTGATCTCATGCTGACCATCTTCATGTTCCGTGGCGGCACGCATTGACCGCCCGGGCCTAATCTTCAAACCACGTCATGAATCGAAAAGTCATTGATCTCTGGGTTGGCATCTTTGTGGCGATCGGGCTCGCCGCGATGGCCTTTCTTGCGCTCAAGGTTGGCAATCTGCTGACAACGAGCGAAGAGCGCACCGGCTATCAGGTGGAAGCGCGTTTCGACAATATCGGTAACCTCAAGCCCCGCGCGCCGGTCAAAAGCGCTGGTGTGGTGGTCGGCCGCGTGGAGTCGATTCGTCTCGACGACAAGACCTTTGAAGGCGTGGCGCGGCTGCACATTTACTCGCACCACCAGTTCCCGCGCGACACCATCGCCGCGATCTTTACCTCCGGCCTGCTGGGCGAACAGTTTGTCGGCCTCGAAGCCGGCGGCGACAGCGTGATGCTCAAGGACGAGGAGCGGATCAAGAAGACGCAATCCGCCGTGCAGCTCGAAAAACTGATTTCCCAATTCATGTTCAGCAAGGCACAGGAAGCGCCGTCGCCAGCGCCTGCTGCTGCCGCCACCCCCGCCACTGCATCGCCTGCGCCGGCTGCCGCCGCAGCGCCCGGAGCCAAACCATGAAGTCTGCCGCGATCCTGACCCTGACTGCTGTTGCCACGCTTGTACTCGGCGGCTGTGCATCGTTCCGCAGCGCCGCGCCCGGCGACCCGCTGGAGCCGATCAACCGCGGTATTTTCTCGTTCAACAGCACCTTCGATCACTATCTGTTCAAGCCGATCGCGAAGGGCTATGACGCCGCCGTGCCCAATCCGGTGAAGAAGGGCGTCAGCAATGTGTTCCAGAACGCCTCTGACGCGCAGTCGATCGTCAGCGATGCGCTGCAACTGAAGGGCGCCAAGATGGGCGATGACCTCGGTCGCGTGATGATCAACACCACGTTTGGCCTCGGTGGCATCTTTGACCTCGCCACACCGATGGGTATCGAGCGCGGCAACGAGGACCTTGGGCAAACGCTGGGGTATTGGGGCATCGGTGCTGGTCCCTATGTCGTGATCCCTTTCCTTGGCCCATCGTCGGCCCGTGATCTGGTTGGTCGCTATGGCGATGGCAAGATTGACCCGGTGGCGCTGGTGTCATCCGTTCCGGTGCGCAACTCGTTGATGGGCGCGCGCGTGGTCGATACCCGTGTCAGCCTGTTCCCGGCGGAGGCGCTGATGAATCAGGCGGCACTGGATCGTTACACGTTCATGCGCTCGGCCTACCTGCAACGGCGTCAAAGCCTGGTGCTCGATGGCAAGCGTCCGAAAGAAGAATAGGAAGTACAGGCAATGAAATTCCCGAAATGGCTGTTTGCGCTGTTCGCAGCCACCGTTTTCGCTACCGCGCAGGCGGAAACCGCCCCTGACGCTCTGGTCAAGACTGTCGCCACCGACGTCACCAATGTTCTCAAGAGTGATCCCGGTGTGCTGGGTAATGCCGCCAAGCTCAGGGACCTGATCGAGTCCAAACTATTGCCCAATTTCAACTTTGGTCGCATGACGCAATTGGCGATGGGCCGCAACTGGGCGAAGGCGTCACCGGAGCAGCAGACCGCACTGACCCGTGAGTTCCAGACCCTGCTGGTGCGCACCTATTCCGGCGCGCTGGCCAACTTCCGCAACAACACGATTGACTACCGTCCGCTGCGCATGCAGCCGACCGAAACCGATGTCACCGTCAAGACTGTGGTTAACCAGGCCAACGGTCAGGGCATCCCCATCGACTACTCGATGGAAAAGGGTGCCGACGGCAAGTGGCGCGCCTATGACGTGGTCGTAGCGGGCGTCAGCCTGGTCACCAACTACCGCGAGGAATTCAACACCGTGGTGCGCGACCAGGGCGTGGATGCATTGGTGAAGCAGTTGCAGGCCAAGAACAAGTAGGGCACAGACCGTCGTCATGCAACTCGTCGGTGAACTCACCTTTGCCAATGCCCACACCTTGTGGGAGGGCTTTTCCGTTGACGCCAAAGGTGTTGATCGCATCGACGTTTCTGGTGTGACGCAGGTGGATTCCGCCGGGCTGGCGCTGATTTCGGCGCTCAAGCGCCAGGCCGGCCCGCAATGCCGCGTGGTCGGCCTGACCTCCAAGCTGGCGGCGCTTGCCGCCGCTTACGATGTAGAGTCGCTGTTCTGACGGGGGCCGCAGCGGCTGGCAAGTCGCCGCCAGATAAAATTGCGGGTTGTCCAGAAAGCTTGTGCCGTGACCACCGCTTCCGCCTGTGCCGCCGTCGAAGTTGTCGACGTCTGTAAATCATTCCCGAATGTCCGCGCACTCAACCACGTTTCGCTACGGGTTGAGCAGGGCGAGTTTTTCGCGCTGCTGGGGCCGAATGGCGCCGGCAAGACCACGCTGATCAGCATCCTCGCCGGGCTCGCCCGCGCCGATAGCGGTGTCGCCAGGATCATGGGTTTTGACTCGGTCAGCCACTATCGCGAAGCGCGCAGCAACCTTGGCGTCGTGCCGCAGGAGCTGGTCTTCGATCCGTTCTTCACGGTGCGTGAAACGCTGGCGTTGCAGGCCAAGTATTACGGCGTTGCCGGCGCCGACGCATGGATCGATGAGATCCTGCATAACCTTGATCTGACTGGCAAGGCCAGCACCAACATGCGCGCGCTGTCGGGTGGCATGAAGCGCCGCGTGTTGGTCGGGCAGGCGCTGGTGCACAAGCCACCGGTGATCGTGCTCGATGAGCCAACGGCTGGGGTTGATGTCGAGCTCAGGCAAAACCTGTGGACCTTCATCAAGCGCCTGAACAAGGAAGGCCACACCATCATCCTCACAACGCATTACCTCGAAGAAGCCGAAGCGCTCTGCAATCGCGTGGCGATGCTCAGGGGCGGTGAAATTGTCGCGCTCGACACCACGGCCAATTTGCTGCGCGGCATGTCAGGCATCACCGTGCAAATATCCGCTGACGCCCTGCCGCCGGCATGGCACGCGCGTGGCAGCGTGCAAGCCTCGGGCGCATGGGGCTTCACACTCTCCGGCTATGCCGAGCTGGAAACGCTGCTGGCGGCGTTTCGCGAGGCCAACATCACCGTGCGCGAGATGAAACTCGGCGAAGCCGATCTCGAACAGGCGTTCCTGAAATTGACCTCACGTGAAGGAGCGAGCGCGTGAGCGATGCCCTGCCGTCTTCTCCTGCGGTGCGTTCGGCATCTGCAACCGGCTTGCGCCTCGGCCCCGGCTTCAAGGCGCTCTTCTACAAGGAGTGCCTGCGCTTCTGGAAGGTGGCGTTCCAGACCATCGTCGCGCCGGTCGTCACCACGCTGCTCTACCTGCTGATCTTCTCGCACGTGCTCGAATCGAACGTCAAGGTCTACGATGGTCGCGTCGCCTACACCGCATTCCTGATTCCGGGCCTGGTGATGATGGCGGTGCTGCAGAACGCATTTGCCAACAGTTCGTCTTCGCTCATCCAGTCCAAAATGATGCGCAGCATTATCTTTGTGTTGCTGCCGCCGATCACCTCGTTTGAGCTGTTCTGCGCCTATGTCTTCGGCGCCATGGTGCGTGGCCTCGCGGTGGGTCTGGGCGTTTGGCTTATCACCTTTCCGTTTGTCGGTGCGGCCGCCGCCGTGCCGCAGCATCCGTTGTGGGTCATCGGCTTCGCGGCGGGTGGCAGCGCCATCCTCGGCACACTCGGACTGATTGCCGGCATCTGGTCGGAGAAGTTCGATCACCTCGCGGTGTTCCAGAACTTCATCATCATGCCGCTCACCTTCCTGAGCGGCGTCTTCTACTCGATTCACTCTCTGCCGTCGTTCTGGCAGGGTTTGTCGCACGTCAATCCGTTCTTCTACATGATCGACGGCTTCCGCTACGGCTTCTTCGGTATCGCCGATGTCAGTCCGTGGCGCAGTCTGGCCGTGGTCGTCTTTTTTGTCGTCGCACTCTCGGCCATCGCGCTCAGAATGCTGGCGACGGGCTACAAATTGAGGCAGTAATGGTTACTCCTGACGACGTCAAAAACTACATCGCAGCCGGCCTGCCGTGTACTCATCTCGAAGTGGAAGGCGATGGCCAGCATTTTTTCGCCACCATCGTCAGCGAAGAGTTTCGTGGCCTCACCATGATCAGACAGCATCAGCGTGTCTACGCTGCGATGGGTGATCGCATGAAGGCGGAAGTGCATGCACTGTCGATGAAAACCTATACGCCCGAGAAGTGGGCACAACTCAACGGCGGAGACCTCGTCAACAATGGATAAGCTCCGCGTTACCGGTAACGGCCCGCTACGTGGCGCCGTGCGGATCTCGGGCGCCAAGAATGCGGCGCTGCCGATCCTCTGCTCGTCGCTGCTGGTGAAAGCGCCGGTCACTTTTGTCAACGTGCCGCAACTGAACGACACACGCACTACTGTCCGTCTGCTCAACCAGATGGGCGTGACGGCCGCGCGCACCGAGACGCACCGCGTCGAGATCGATGCCAGCACGCTGACCAAACCGGTCGCCGAGTACGATCTGGTGAAGACCATGCGCGCATCCGTGCTCGTGCTCGGCCCGCTGGTCGCACGATGGGGCGAGGCACGGGTGTCGCTGCCGGGCGGTTGTGCCATCGGCCAGCGGCCGGTAGACCAGCACCTGAAGGGACTGGAGGCGATGGGCGCCGAAGTCACCCTCGATGGCGGCTACATCAATGCCGCCGCACCGGGCGGCCGCCTCAAGGGCGCGCATATCGTGATGGACATGGTGACGGTCACCGGCACCGAGAATGTCATGATGGCCGCCACCCTGGCCGACGGCGTCACCGTGATCGAGAACGCAGCGCGCGAGCCGGAAGTCGTCGATCTGGCCAATTGCCTGATCGCGATGGGCGCCGACATCAAAGGTGCAGGCACCGACACCATCACCATCACCGGCGTTGATAACCTGCACAGCGCCACCTACCGCGTGATGCCCGACCGCATCGAGGCGGGCACCTTTGCCTGTGCCGTTGCCGCCGTGGGCGGCGAAGTCACGCTGCTCGACGCACCGGTGACCGCGATGGATGCCATCTTCGACAAGCTGCGCGATGCTGGTTGCAGCATCGCCGTCAACGGCAGCAATGTCACCGTGTCGCGCAAGGGGCCGCTCAAGGCGGTGAGCGTGAAGACCGCGCCGTATCCAGCGTTCCCGACCGACATGCAGGCGCAGTTGATGGCGATGAACGTCGTCGCCGAAGGTACCGCAGTGATGACCGAAAACATCTTCGAGAACCGCATGATGCACGTCTCCGAGCTGTGCCGTCTCGGCGCGAAAATCGACATCACTGGCAACACTGCCGTAGTACAGGGCGTGAGCGAGTTGAAGGGCGCCAACGTAATGGCCACCGACCTGCGCGCCTCGGCCAGCCTGGTCATTGCGGGCCTCTGCGCCACTGGCACAACCATGATCGACCGCATCTACCACCTCGACCGCGGCTACGAACATATCGAGGACAAGCTGATCGGCCTCGGCGCCACCATTGAGCGCGTGTCGTCGTGATCACCTTCGCGCTGTCCAAGGGCCGCATCCTGGACGATACCCGTCCGCTGCTACGCACGGCGGGCATCGACGTGCTGGAAGACCCGGAATCCTCGCGCAAACTGATCCTGCCGACGCAGCGCGACGACGTGCGCGTAGTACTGGTGCGCGCCAGTGACGTGCCCACCTACGTGCAGCAGGGCGGCGCCGACATCGGCATCTCCGGCAAGGACGTGCTGATGGAGCAGGACACGGCCGGTCTCTACGAGCCGCTCGACCTCAACATCGCCAAATGCCGTCTGATGGTCGCCGTGCGTAACGAGACCGATTACGAAGCGCTAGTGCAGCGCGGCCGCCGACTGCGCGTGGCGACCAAGTACATCCAGACCGCGCGCGCCCACTTCGCCAAGAAAGGCGTGCACGTTGACCTGATCAAGCTCTATGGCTCAATGGAGCTGGCCCCCCTGGTGGGCATGGCTGACGCCATCGTTGACGTGGTGAGTAGTGGTGCCACGCTCAAAGCTAACAATCTCAAAGCAGTAGAAAAGATCGCCGACATTTCAGCGCGCCTGATCGTCAATCAGGCCGCGCTCAAGACCAAGCGCGACGCACTGATGCCGATTGTGGAGAGCTTTGCGAAATCAGTCGAAGCGCGCACTTGAAGCGCGAGACATTGCATCCAGGCCCATCGCTGTCACCATGAAACTCCTTGATTCTTCCGTCCCCGATTTCCTGGCCTCGCTCGATGCGCTGACGCATCATGCGGGTGCACTGGACGAGAGCGTGGATCGGGCGGTGGCGGACATCCTGGCCGACGTCCGCACGCGTGGCGACGCGGCGGTGCTGGCTTACACGCAGAAATTTGATCGCCTCAGCGCTGAGTCAATGGCGGCGCTTGAACTCTCCAAGCACGAGATGAAGGCGGCGTTCGACACGCTGGATACTGACTTGAAAGCCGCGCTGACGCTGGCGCGCGACCGCATCGAGGCCTATCACCGGCGGCAGGTCATGGAGAGCTGGCGCTATACCGAGGCCGATGGCACGCAGCTTGGCGTTAAGGTAACCCCGCTGGATCGCGTAGGGCTGTACGTGCCCGGCGGCAAGGCGGCGTACCCGTCGTCGCTGCTGATGAACGCGGTGCCCGCCAAAGTCGCGGGTGTGCGCGAAGTCATCATGGTGGTGCCAACACCGGACGGCGTGAAGAACGCGACGGTACTCGCCGCGGCACATCTCGCTGGTGTGGATCGCGCGTTCACCATCGGTGGTGCGCAGGCGGTGGGCGCGCTGGCCTACGGCACTGGCACCGTGCCCGCGGTGGACAAGATCGTCGGCCCCGGCAATGCCTATGTGGCTGCAGCCAAGCGCCGCGTGTTTGGTCTGGTCGGCATCGACATGATCGCCGGACCGTCGGAGATTCTGGTGATCGCGGACGAACATGCCAACCCGGACTGGGTGGCGATGGATCTGTTTTCGCAGGCCGAGCATGATGAGGTCGCGCAGTCGATTCTGCTCACGCCGAGTGACTCGCTGATCGCCGCCGTGCAGGCCAGCATCGCGAAACTGCTGCCGACGATGCCGCGGAAGGACATCATCGCTGCATCGCTCGCCAACCGCGGCATCATCGCCAAAACGCGTTCATTGGGAGAGGCCTGCGACATCGCCAATCGCATCGCGCCTGAGCATCTGGAGCTTTCTGTGGCCGACCCCGAGATGCTGCTGCCGCTGTTGCGCCATGCGGGAGCCATATTCATGGGGTATGGCAGTAGCGAATCCATCGGCGACTATGTTGCCGGCACCAATCACGTGTTGCCCACTTCACGCTCAGCGCGCTTCTCGTCGCCGCTGGGTGTGTATGACTTCCAGAAGCGCACCAGCCTGATCCACGTCTCGCCGCGAGGCGCGGCGACACTCGGTCAGGCAGCTGCGACGCTCGCTTATGCGGAAGGCCTGCAGGCGCATGCGCGAGCGGCGGAACTGAGGATCAAGTAAGTGTTTTCTCCCTCTCCCCTTGTGGGAGAGGGCCGGGGAGAGGGGGTAGTGGATAGGAATCCACACTTTCCTCTTCCTGCGACCATACCGCTCTCCCTAACCCTCTCCCACAAGGGGAGAGGGAACCAAAACGACCGACATGACGAAATCCGAATTCATCGCCAGAACCATCCGGCCCGAAGTGCAGGCGCTCAAGGCCTACCCCGTCACCCCGCCATGGACAGGGATCAAGATCGAGTTGATGGAGGACAACCACCTCGATGCTGCCAACAACACCGCCACCTCGCGCGCGATGCGTGATGCCATCGCGCGTGCCGTGGCGGACGCAGCGTTCAACCGCTACCCCGATCCGGCAGCACCTGCGCTGAAAGCGAAGCTGCGCGAGAAGTTGGGTATCTCGCCGGAGCATGGCATCCTGCTCGGCTCCGGGTCTGACGAGGTGATCTCGATGGTCTCGCAGGCGCTGCTGGCGGGCGGTGGTACCGTGCTCTCGCTGGAGCCGTCGTTCGCGGTGTTCCGCAACGCGGCGGTAGCCTGTGCGGGCCGCTACGTGGGTGTGTCGCTGAACGCTGACTTCTCGCTCGATCTGGACGCCACTCTCGCCGCGATCCAGCGCGAGCAGCCGAAGCTCATCTGGGTGGTGTATCCGAACAACCCCACCGGCAACAGCTACAGCGACGAACAGATTGAGGCTATCGTGCGCGCTGCACCGGGTCTCGTGATTATCGACGAGGCGTACGAGCCGTTTGCCGGGCGCAGCTGGTCAACGCGGCTCAACGATTTCCCGAACCTGCTGGTAATGCGCACGCTGTCGAAGATTGGTCTCGCAGGTGTGCGCCTGGGCTACCTGTTTGGCGCGCCGGAATGGATCAACGAGATCGACAAGGTGCGCGGGCCGTTCAACGTGGGTGTGCTGCAACAGGTCGCGGCGACCGTGATGCTTGATCACTACGACGAGCTGAAGCGCCAC
The DNA here is from genome assembly GCF_009746125.1 of Casimicrobium huifangae. Taxonomy (NCBI): domain Bacteria; kingdom Pseudomonadati; phylum Pseudomonadota; class Betaproteobacteria; family Casimicrobiaceae; genus Casimicrobium; species Casimicrobium huifangae. The sequence continues at coordinate 3,526,382 of NZ_CP041352.1, read as the reverse complement.
GCCGCACTGATGGTGGCCGAGCGCGAGCGCCTGTTCGCCGAATTGCAGAAGCTGCCGGGTGTCAAAGCGTTCCCGTCAAAGGCGAACTTCGTCTTGACCCGCTTCCCGGATGCGGCGGCCGTGTTCGAGGGCCTGAAAGCACGGGGCATTCTGGTGCGCAACCTCTCGCCAATGCACCCGCTGATGGCCAACACGCTACGCATCTCGGTCGGTACGCCAACAGAGATGCAAGCGCTGCTCACAGCCTTGAAGGAAATCCTGTAGGAGCGGCGTGGCCGCGACCGCTCTTCGGTACATTCGGTCGCGGCGAAGCCGCTCCTACAATTAGGGTTATGAACACTTTCGCACCCCGCGCCGCCACCATCGAGCGCAACACCAAGGAAACGCAGATCACCGTTGCCATCAATCTCGATGGCGATGGCAAGGCCGATCTGCAAACCGGTGTGCCCTTCCTTGACCACATGCTCGACCAGCTCGCGCGGCATGGCATGATGGACGTCACGGTGCATGCGAAGGGTGACTTGCACATCGACGCGCACCACACGGTGGAAGACATCGGCATCACGCTCGGCCAGGCGTTCAAACAGGCGGTGGGTGACAAGGCGGGTATCAATCGCTACGGCCATTCGTACGTGCCGCTCGATGAAGCCCTGTCGCGCGTGGTGGTCGATCTCTCGGGGCGACCGGGGCTTGAGTTTCACGTGCCGTTCACCCGCGCCATGATCGGCACCTTCGATGTCGATCTGACGCATGAGTTCTTTCAGGGCTTCGTCAACCACGCGCTGGTGTCGTTGCACATCGACAACCTGCGCGGCGACAACGCGCATCACCAGTGCGAGACGGTGTTCAAGGCCTTTGCCCGTGCGCTGCGTATCGCCTGCGAGCGTGATGCACGCGCGGCGGGCGTGATTGTTTCGACCAAGGGCGTGTTGTAGCGATGCAGACTATCGCCATCGTCGACTACGGTATGGGCAACCTGCGTTCGGTCGCCAAGGCGTTCGCACACGTGGCACCGGACCAGCATGTGATGATTACTGCCAACGCCGAAGAAATCGCGGCGGCGGATCGCGTGGTGCTGCCCGGCCAGGCCGCGATGCCGGAGAGCATGGCGGCGCTGAATGCTTCGGGCCTGCGTGACGTGCTGTGGACGGCATCGAAAGACCGCCCGTTCTTCGGGGTCTGCCTTGGCCTGCAGATGCTGTTCGAGACGACCGAAGAGGGCGACGTACCCGCGCTGGGCTACCTGCCGGGCCGCACGGTGCGCTTTCCGTTGCAACATCGCGACTATGATGGCACCGCCCTCAAGGTGCCACACATGGGCTGGAATCAGGTTGCCTTTCCGGCGCACGCGCGCATGCACCCTTGTTGGGCGGGCGTGGCCGATGGCAGCGCGTTTTACTTCGCACACAGCTACTACGCCGTGCCGTCACAAAACGGCCTGATTGCCGCGACAACGAACTATCCTGATCCGGTTTGCGTTGCAGCGGCACGCAACAACATTTTTGCGGTACAGTTCCATCCTGAAAAGAGCGCAGACGCTGGTTTGCGTGTTCTCAAGAATTTCTCAACCTGGAACGGAACGGTCTAACTTACCGCTCTTTCGCCAATCATTGACATCCCCGGCGCTGCGTTGCACGCCGCGACTTCCCTACACATCCCCATGCTTGTCATTCCTGCGATTGATCTCAAAGACGGTCATTGCGTTCGCCTGCGTCAAGGCGACATGGACAACGTCACCGTGTTTTCTGAAGACCCGGCGCAGATGGCGCGCCACTGGGTCGACCAGGGCGCCACGCGCCTGCATCTGGTGGACCTGAACGGGGCCTTCGCCGGCAAGCCCGTCAATGAGGGCGCGATCAAGGCTATCCTCGCCGAAGTCGGTGAAGACATTGACGTGCAACTCGGCGGCGGCATCCGCGATCTCGACACTATCGAGCGCTATCTCGACGACGGCATCAACTACGTCATCATCGGCACCGCAGCGGTCAAGAACCCGGGATTTCTGCATGACGCCTGCAACGCCTTCCCCAGCGCGGTAATCGTCGGCCTCGACGCCAGGGATGGCAAAGTCGCCACTGACGGCTGGAGCAAGCTCACCGGCCACGATGCGCTGGACCTGGGCAAACGCTTCGAGGACTACGGCATCGAAGGCATCATCTATACGGATATTGGTCGCGATGGCATGGGCACAGGCATCAACATCGAGGCCACGGTCCGCCTCGCGCAGCCGCTGCGGGTGCCGGTATACGCGTCTGGCGGCATTCACAACGTCGATCACATCAAACTGCTCAAACCGCACGAAGCTGACGGCATCGCTGGCGTGGTCTGCGGGCGGGCGCTTTACGAAGGTACGCTGGATTTCAAGGCGGCCGTGGCGGCGCTCAAGTGAGTGTGATGAACGCTGAGGGCGACGGTCTCGGCTTCACTTTCAAGCGCAACAAGAACGGCGAAGTCTGGGTGGCCCATCACGGCCGAAAGGTAACCACGCTACGTGGTGCAGCAGCCGTTGACTTTCTGGCAGAAATTGATGATGCAGGCCTGGTCGAGCAGCAGCAACTGATGGCGCGCATCACGGGCCACTACAAACGCGGCAACGAGCGGCTCGCGTCGAACCATCCACGCAATCGTTCCTGACTTATCCAAGCATCGTGCGTCTCCTTCCCATTTCGTCATTCGTCATTCGTCTTTCGTCCTTACGTGCGGAGCACGCGTAATGCTCTGCAAACGAATCATCCCCTGCCTCGATATAAAGGACGGCCGCGTCGTCAAGGGCGTCAACTTCGTCGGCTTGCGCGATGCGGGCGACCCGGTCGAGGTAGCAAAGCGCTACAACGACCAGGGCGCGGACGAGCTTTGCTTTCTTGACATCACGGCCAGCGTCGAGGCACGCGGGCTGCTCTACGACCTGATTGAGCGCGTCGCCTCGCAGGTGTTCATTCCGCTTACAGTGGGCGGTGGTGTGAAGACCGCCGAAGACCTGCGACCCCTGCTGAACGCGGGTGCCGACAAAGTGAGCATCAACACCTCCGGCGTCAATAACCCGCAGATCTTCAACGACGCCAGCCACTTCTACGGCGCGCAGTGCGTGGTGGCGGCGATCGACGCCAAGAAGCGCGCCGACGGCAGCGGCTGGGAAGTTTTCGTGCACGGCGGGCGCACGCCCACGGGCAAAGACGCGGTGGCCTGGGCGCGCGAAGTGGCTGAGCGCGGCGCCGGTGAAATACTCCTCACCAGCATGGACCGCGACGGCGCCAAGATTGGCTTTGACCTCGAACTTACCCGTGCCATCGCCGATGCCGTCAGCATCCCGGTGATCGCCTCCGGCGGCGTCGGCAACCTGCAGCATCTGGTCGACGGCGTCATCAAGGGTGGCGCCGATGCCGTGCTCGCCGCCAGCATCTTTCACTACGGCGAACACACCGTGGGCGAGGCGAAGGCGATGATGCGGACCACAGGAATACCCGTACGCCTCTAGCCCGGGCTGGCGCGAAACGCCGCCACAGTGTAAATTCCAACGGTTTTGACGGGCAGATACAGCCGGAGTAAGCGCTAACAGCGTTGGCGTGGTCGCCGCGCAGGCTTCCGGCAGGCTGACACTTCCAGCTGCCACTTCCCGTCCGTTCTCATGGGCTCGCTGATCGAGCGCAGCCCCGCGCAATGGTGCCATCGGCGTCCGTTGCGACTGGAATATCCCGAGAGACCCACATGAATTCATCCTGGTTGTCGCGTTTACTGGTTTTGCTCGCCCTGTGTGGAGGTGCCGCCTGTCCGGGTGGCTCGCCCGCCGCGCAAGTGGTCACGGTAACGGTGGTCGAGTACTACAACGCAGCGCTGGACGCTTACTTCATCACCGGTCGCCCGCAGGAGCAGGGTTATCTCGACGGTCTCGGCGGTGATTTCGTTCGCACCGGCATGACCTTCGGTGCGCGTTCATCGCCATCGGGTACAGAAGGTGAAATTCGTGTCTGCCGCTTCTTTATCAGTCAGTCCAATCCGTTTGTCAGCACCCACTTCTACGGCCGTGATGACACTGATTGCGCAGCGCTGCGTAGTACCCGTCCTGCCGGGTTTACTGACGAAGGCATCGAGTTCTACACAGTGCAGCCAACGAGCAACGGTGCCTGCGTTTCGCCGAACAGCATTCCGGTGTATCGCAGCTTTCGCCCCGGCGTTGGCGGCCGATCGCCCAATCACCGCTACAGCATCACGCGCGAGCGCTTCGATGCCTTGACGGCGGCTGGCTGGGCGCCAGAGGGCGTCGTCTTCTGCGCACCCATCGCCGCGCCGTCGACCGAGCCGGCGCAGGCATCCTTCAAACGAACCGTGTCGGCAGCGGCGTCGCCGCTGGCCGGCGATTGCCGTGATTGGCCCACCGGCAGCGCGCGGGTCGGCAGCGAAGCCTCCACCCAGCTCGCCATCAATCCTGGCAATCCGCGCCATCTGACCGCCACCTGGTTGCAGGATACCGGCAGCAATGGCGCCTCGCGTGGTACCGCCAGCGCGGTGTCGTTTGATGCCGGGCAGAGCTGGCAGACCAGCAGTCCGAAGTTCACCCGTTGCTCTGGTGGCAACGCCGCCATCGGCGGCGATTTTGAGCGGGTGACCGATATTGCAACGGTGCTGACCAGCGATGGTTTGGCGCTGCAGATGGCCCGCGTGGCGAGCGGCGAGCTCTACACCACGTTCGCCCGCAGCGCCATCATGATTGCGCGCAGCAGCAACGGCGGCCGTAACTGGGACGAAATGGCGACACTCGCCATTGAGCCCACGCCGACTTACAACCTCGACAAGCCGGTGCTGGTGGCCGATGCCGACGACAGCCGTTATCTGCACGCGGCGTGGTGGCGCACCAATGTCGAGACCGGTGTCACCGCGTTGCGCTACACGCGCACTTCCGATACTGGCTACATCTGGACCGATCCGGTGCAGATTCTGACGAACGTTCCCGGCAGCTCAATGAACCAGGGGCGCCTGCTCAGCCTGCCCAACGGCGTGCTGGTCTATGCCTACATCGACGTGGTGCGGCTGTCGCCGAATCCGCAACTGGTGGGCAGCTGGTTGCGCGTGATTCGCTCCAGTGATCGCGGCCAGACGTGGTCGGCTCCGATCACGGTGTCACGTGCTGAATCGGTCGGCACCACATCAGCCGATCGCACCCGCGTTGCCCGCGACAGCGCCGGCCTGGTCTCCATCGCTGGCCGTGGCAACAAGGTCTATCTGGCCTGGCAGGATTCGCGCGTGGGGGGCGGCTCGCACGACGGCATCGTGCTGGCGCGCTCCACCGATGGCGGCGCCAACTGGTGGGACGCGGTGCGCGTGAACGGCAGCGACACCATCCCGGCCTTCACGCCGACGGTCAGCGTCCGCCGCGATGGCATCGTCGCCGTGTCGTATTACGAGCTGGCCAGCGCCTCTGCCTTGCCGTCCTCGCCAATGCCGGTTGCCTTCCGCATCGCCCGCTCAACGACCAGCGACGCCGACACCTGGCGCAATGTTGCGGTGGAGGATGCGTTTGACTTCTCGGCGGCGCCGGGCAGCAGTCGTGGTCGCATTACGAACGGTCTGTATCTGGGGGAAGTGCACGGCCTGGTGAGCACCGGTACCAGTTTCTCGGCGCTCTACGTACGCACCCGCGCGACGCCCACCGACAGCACCGAGGTGGTCTTCGCCAACGTGGCGGATGGCTCGTTGCGCTAGTCGTCGCGTAGCGGCTTTTTCGGCAAACGCTCATTCAATCGGGGCTTCGCCTCGATTCAGCAAAAAGTCGACTTAACCGCAAACCGGCCGTCAAGCCCAATTGGCTCAAGCTTGGACGGTAAATGCTGCTTTTGGCGGCTTGTGTGTGCAGCCCACCGCGCCCGGCGGGTTGGCCCGCCCGGTTCAGCCGGTGAACACCAGCGCGGCAACAAAAATGCCGATCATCATGAACACCAGCACCAGCTTGACGATGGTGCCCACGATCAGGCCGAGCCAGGTGGCAAGGCCAACCTTGGCGGCTTGCCGGGTGTTCTTCTGCGCGATGTACTCGCCGATGACCGCACCCACGAACGGCATGAACAGCACGCCGACCAGCCCCATGAAGATGCCGGCGATGGTGCCGAGTGCGGCGCCGATGATCGCCAATTTGCTGGCGCCGGCTTTTTTTGCACCGAGGACGGTGGCGAAATAGTCGGTCACCCAGGCGATGACCGCCAGCACGGCGATGATGGTGACTACCCACCACTTCACCCGCGTGAAGTCGTCCAGCCAGGCGCCGAGCACGATGCCGGCCAGCACCAGCGCCGTGCCGGGCAACGCCGGCAGCACGCTGCCAGCAACGCCGACCACAATCAGCAGCACCACGGCGACCCAGCCCAGCATTGCAGCATCCATTGAGTCCCCGCCTCCAAAATCCGACAATGCGGGCAGTGTAAGCGCGCGGTCCTGATGCGCACTGCCCACCTCCGGAGAGATCATGATCCGTTCGCGTCTGCTGTCGACCGCTACCCACATCGCCGCGATGCTGTCCCCGCTTGTGCTGGGGCCGGTGGCCGTGGCCCAAACTTCCGCTCCGGTCACAGTCGTTGAGTATTACAACGCGACGCTCGACGCTTACTTCATTACCGGTCGTACTGCTGAGCAGACGACGCTGGACGCGTTGCCCGCCGATTTTCGCCGCACCGGCATGCAGTTCGCGGCAGCCGCAGCTGGCGCAGCCGCACCAGCGGGCGATGTACGCATCTGCCGCTTCTACATCAGCGTCGCCAGTCCGGCGAGCGCGTTCACCAATTCCCACTTCTATGGACGGGAAGGCATCGACTGCGAGGCAATACTCGCGCAGCTGCCGGCCGGGTTCAGCTACGAAGGCTTCGATTTCGCAGTCACGTCGCCAGCGACACCGGGGGCCGCCGGCTTGCCTGCCGTATGCCCGGGCAACGCGCCGACCCGCGTCTATCGTGCGTTCCGGCCCGGTGCCAATGGGCGCACCGGCAATCATCGCTACACCGTCAGCAGCGCCAGCTATGAGGCGATGATCGCCGCTGGCTGGGCCGGCGAGGGCGTTGCCTTTTGCGTTTCCACAGCGACTGACGTGGCGCGGTCTCCGGAAAAGAGCTTTCAGCGCGTGCTGACCGGTGCTGCCCCCAATGTGTCACCGTTTTCGCCAACCTGCAGCATCGCCCAGAGCGGCACTGCCTACATCGGCGCCGAAGTCGAGCCCTATCTGGCAATGAACCCATCCAACGCGCAGCATCTGCTTGCGGCGTGGCAGCAGGACCGCTGGGCCAACGGCGGCGCGCGGGGCACGGCCTCGGCGGTGTCGTTCGACGGTGGCAATAGCTGGACTTCCAGCCGCGCCGCCTTCTCGCAATGTGGCGGCGGCGACTACGAGCGCGCCACCGACCCGTGGGTCACTGTCGCCCCCGGCGGTGCGGCGTACCAGATGGCGCTTGGCTTCAGCGGGCAGGAATCGACGCCAAGCTCGATCAGCGCCATGATGGTGGCACGCAGCGCCGATGGCGGCATCACCTGGGGCGCACCAACGACGCTGATCCGTGATGTCGGCGCCACCTTCTTCAACGACAAGAACATGATGGTCGCCGACCCGCAGGATGCGCGCTACGTGTACGCCGTGTGGGGCCGACTGCTCTCGAATGGCGGTGGCCCGGCGTACTTTGCCCGCACCACCAATGCCGGCACGACCTGGGACGCCGCACGCAGCATCTATGACCCCGGCAACACCAATCAGACCTTCGGCAACCAGATGATTGTGCTGCGTGACGGCAGCGTGCTCAATTTCTTCACCGACATCATTCGTGCAGCCACGTCGGCCAGCGCACGGGGATCGTATCTGCGCGTCATTCGCTCGACTGATCGCGGGCAGAGCTGGAGCACGCCGGTGACTGTGGCGCTCGATCTCGGTATCGGCGTCAGCGACCCGGCCGCCGGGCGCGTTCGTGACAGTCGCGGGCTGCCCTCTGCCGCGGTCGGTCCGACCGGCGAGATCTTCGTTGTCTGGCAGGACGCGCGCTTTTCGCAGGGCGCCTACGACGGCATTGCGCTGTCGTCGTCAAAGGATGGCGGGCTCTCCTGGAGCGAACCCCTGCGCATCAACGCCCGTGCCGATGTCGCCGCGTTCGGCCCCAGCATCGCCATCCGCGCCGACGGCACCGTCGGTGTCAGCTACTTTGACTTGCGTGCTGCCAGCAGCGCCGGTGCGCTGACGACGACGTATCGCCTGACCACGTCAAGCGACGGCAAGTACTGGCGCGAGAGTGGCATCGAATCCGCATTTGATATCACCCAGGCGCCGTTCGCCAATGGCTGGTTCATCGGCGACTATCACGGACTGATTGGTCGCGGCACCAGTTTCGGCGCGCTCTACGCGCGTGTCACTGGCGATGCGAACAACCGCACCGACATCGTCTTCGCCAATCTCGCCGAGGGCACGCTGAAGTCTGCTGCACCGCGCTACCTTGCGACTGCCGGCATGACCGAGGCAGCGGCATCAAGCTGGCTGCGTGAAGCGGCACTGCAGGCGGCGGATCGCACAGCTCGTGCCCGCGTCCGTCGCGACGACGTACTGCCGCCGTCGCCATAGTTGCGGGCGGTCAGGCCTCGTACTGCTGCAGATCCTTCGGCGTCACGTGCAGCGAGACTTCATGCTGCAGCGTGTCCAGTGCGAAATCGACAAAGGCGCGAATGCGCGGCGCCACAAACTCGCGGTGCGGGTAGTGGATCACCATCTCCCGCCGCCCGAGATCGTTGCAGTGACCAAGCACTGATTTGAGCTTGCCGCTGGCGAGATAGTGCCAGGCAAAGTGCGCCGCAACGCGCGCAACGCCGATGCCCGCAGCAGCGGCATCGCCGACCGCCTCGGTGTCGGAGAGCGTCAGCACCGGTTGCGCCGGTTCGAACTGCACCGCCTTGCCCTTGACCTGGAAGTCCCAGGTGGACGTCGCGCCCGATGCGAAGCGCAGCGCAATGATGCGATGCTTCGCCAGATCGTCGGGTTGCTTCGGCACGCCGTGCTTGCGCAGATACGCCGGGCTCGCCACGCAGATCGTATGCAGCGCACAGACGCGCCGTGTGATCAGCGACGAATCGGCAATCGCGCCGCCGCGAATGGCCACGTCGTAGCCCTCACGCACGATGTCCACCTTGCGGTCATCAAAGCTCAGGTCAAGCCGCACGTCGGGGTAGCGCTTGCTGAATTCGGGCAATAGCCGCAGCAGATAGCGCCGTGCGAAGGCTGCGCCGGTGGTCACCCGCACCAGTCCGGACGGCGCGCCAGTACGGTCACGCAACGCCTGCACGGCATCGTCAAGCGTGGCAAGGCCCATCTGCGCGTGCTGCAGGAACACGCTGCCCTCCTCGGTGAGCGCGATCGAGCGTGTGGTGCGGTTGAACAGCCGCACGCCGAGGCTCTCCTCCAGTCGCGCGATGCTCGCTGCCACCGCCTGTGGCGAAAGATCCAGCGAGCGTGCCGCACGGGTGAAGCTGCCAACGCGTGCGGCAGCAACGAAGGCGATAGCGCCCCGGATGTGGTCCATTATTTACAACACAATATGGATAATGTTGAAACAGTCTACCCATTTTTGTTGATCGCAATCTGCCCAACAATTCGCTCCATCGCAATTTATTCACCTGATGCAACAGGAGCAAATCATGGGCAACAAAATTCTCGTCACCGGCGCCAGCGGCAATATCGGCAGCGCACTCGTCAACGAACTCAAGGCGGCCGGCGCCGACTTTGCGGTGATGACCAGCAAACCCGGCACGGCAATCGCTGGCGTCGAAACCCGGCACGGCGACTTTGCCGACATCGGTTCACTCACCAAAGCATTCGCCGGAATCGACACCTTGTTCCTGCTGTTCCCGCTGGTGCCGAACAAGGTCGAGCTGGCACGCAACGCTGCGGCCGCGGCCAAAGCGGCGGGCGTCAGGCACATCGTTCGCTCCAGCGGTGCCGGTGCTGACGCCGCCAGCCCGTTTGCGCTGCCGAAGCTGCAGGGCGAGATCGACGACATCCTCGCCGGCACCGGCATCGCCACCACTTTCCTGCGACCCAATGTGTTCATGCAGAACTACGCCAACTACCAGACGCAGGCGATCAAGGACGGCACCATCTACGCCGCCGACGGCGGACAGGCGCAGAGCTTTGTCGATACCCGCGACATCGCCGCTGTGGCCGCCCGCGTGCTCACCGCGCCCGCCACGCATGCGGGCAAAGCCTACACGCTGACTGGCGCCGAGGCAGTTACCGGCATTGAAGCCGCGCGACTGATCAGCGCCGCTGTCGGGCGCCCGGTGCAGCATGTGAGCGTGCCGACCGAAGCAGCGGTGGCGACGATGAACCAGTGGGGCATGCCGCCGTTCATCGTCAACGTGATGGATTCGCTGAACCACATCATCAGCGCGGGTTACGCCGCCGGAGTTTCACCAGACGTGGAATCGCTGCTCGGCCGCAAACCGCGCACGTTTGCCGCGTTCGTGGCGGAGAGTGCGGGAACCTGGAAGTAGTCGCACGACGCCACGGCACAATGTGGCGCTGATTTTGATCTGGAATAAACGGGAACAGCCCCAAGCTTGGAAAATCCACGTTTTCCTGAACTGTTCCCGATGAATTCCATGTCCGCTGACCCGACAACGCTGTTTACCCCCGTTCGTGTGGGGGCCATCGAAGCTGCCAACCGCATCTTCATGGCGCCGCTCACCCGCTGCCGCGCCACGCCGGGGACGGACGCCGCCAACGCGCTGATCGCCGAGTACTACGCACAGCGCGCCAGCGCCGGGCTGCTGGTCACGGAAGGCACGCAGATCCTGCCGTCGGGCAAGGGCTACATGGGCACACCGGGCATCTACAGCCCCGAGCAGGAGGCCGGCTGGCGGCTCACCACCGATGCCGTGCACGCCAAAGGCGGCAAGATCGTCGCCCAGCTCTGGCATGTCGGCGCCATCTCGCACCCTGACATGCAACCCGGCGGCGTGCTGCCGGTGACGGCCAGCGACGGCTTCAAGCCCGGCGGCACGACCTACACGCAAAACGGCAAGGTCGAGCGCGTGGCCGCCCGTGGCCTCACCACGGCCGAGGTCAAAGAGATGGTCGCGGCGTTCAAGCACGCCGCAGAGGTAGCGAAACGCGCCGGCTTTGACGGCGCCGAGATTCACGGCGCCAACGGCTACCTGATCGAGCAGTTCACCCGCGACAGCTCCAACCACCGCACGGATGAATACGGCGGCAGCATCGAAAACCGTATCCGCTTCGCCGTGGAAGTCGTCGACGCCGTGATCAGCGTGTTCGGCGCTGATCGCACGGGCATCCGCCTCTCCCCGGTCACGCTGGCCAACAATGCCAAGCCCGACAGCAACACCCAGGCCACCTACGGCGCGCTGGTCGAGGCGCTCGCCGCGCGCAAGGTCGCATTCGTGCACTTCATCGAGGGCAACACCGGCGGCGCCCGCGACCTCACCGGCTTTGACTTCGCGTGGGCGAAAAAGACGCTCGGCGCCGCCGGCGTCACCTACATCGCCAACAACAAGTACGACCGCATCCTCGCCATGCACACCATCGCCCACGGCGCGGCCGACGCCATTGCCTTCGGCGTACCGTTCCTGGCGAACCCGGACCTGCCTGAGCGCCTGCGCCGCGACGCGCCGCTCAACCCGCCGCGACCGGCGCTGTTCTACTCGTCCGGGGCCGAGGGCTACACCGACTATCCGGCGCTGTAGACGAGGGCGCGATCGGCCGCCGTCCGGATCGTGCTGCGCCGGACGTAGCCGCGATGGAGCAACGCGGAATCGAGGGTGACCTTGGCTTGCCAATAATGCCTCGATTCCGCTGTGCTGCATCGAGGCTACGGCGCGAATGCCGCTACACCCGTGACGCGCTCACTGGCGACGCATCAACTTTTTGGCAAAACGCCCAACAGAATTGGGCTCAGTACCTCATTTAGCCAAAAGTCAACTTGTGACTCAAATGGCATTGAAGCCCATATCGAATAAGTGTTTCAGCAAAAAGCTGATCAAATTTCCGCTGTCGTCGGCAGGCATAAATCCCGCCATTCCCCGATAACATCGTTGCATCACCCGGGCGGCAACCCGCGCCGGGGCACAACATACCGTTTCGTCCGGCAGAGGGGGTTCAGATGCAAACAGGCACATTGCGCCGCAGCGTTGCGCGCGCGTCGAAGGGTTTGATGGTGGCGGCGTCCGTGCTCGTTGCGGCGACAGCCGTCGCACAGATGCGGCCCATGGAAAAGTTCATTCGCGTGGGCATCGGCACCGGGCCCGGCAATACCACCGTGTGCGGCCTTACCGACACCAACCTGTTGCGTTGCTGGGGGAGTGGATCGTACGAGTATCCGCAGGTCCTCGACCAGCTGGAGACGCAATCCGGTGCGTACACCTTTCGCAGTTTCTGGATGGGTCCGAGTGGCGTCTGCTCAGTAATGGACAACGTCGCTGATGGCACCTCGCGAACTGGTTGTTCAGCGGTGGTGTACTCAGCGACGGCTAGCGCCGCGACTTGGGCCGATTTCGGACAAACAACTGTGCTAAGAAGTTCGTCGGCAGCGTGGGCGTCGCCGGTGCTCGCGGGCGCAAGATTGCGATTGGTCCTATCAATACCTGCGCGATTTACGGCGCCAGCGCGACCCCGGGCTCGGCTGGCCAAGTCGCCTGCTCAGGCGAAAACTGGGCTGGCGTATCGCTTGGCATACCCTCCGTTGGCAGCACCGTGTTTGGTAGCGGCGTCATTGCCGGGTTGATCAATATCGTTGATATCTCCGTGTCGACCGATGCTAGCTTCACCTTAAACGACGATGGCGGCGGATTTACCTGTGCGGTGGAAGGGCCCGGTGCCGATCAGGGCAAAGTCAAGTGCTGGGGCTACATCTTGGCGGGCCAGCTCGGTAACGGTCAAACGGCAGTGCCGCCGACGACGTATGGCGCATCGTCCCCCGTCGTCGCCACCGGCATCAGCACGGCCACCGCCGTCTCCACTGGCTCGCGACACACCTGCGCGGTGCTCGCGGACAACACTGCGAGCTGTTGGGGGGCCAACCCGGATGGTCGGCTTGGCAACAACAACGGGGCGGTGGTGAACGTACCGACTGTGGTGGCCGGGCTTTCCGGGGTGACATCGGTCGTCGCCGGTTACACCCATTCCTGCGCCATCGGCACCAGCGGCAACGTCTTCTGCTGGGGGAACAACGCCGGCGGCCTGCTCGGCAACACCAGCTTTACCGGCGCATTCAGCAGCACGCCGCAGCAGGTGACCGGCGTTACTGGCGCGAATACGCTCACGATCAGCCAAACCGGCGCCTGCGCGACACTCACCAATGGCAGCATCCGCTGCTGGCCCGCAGCCACCGACTTCCCGGCGATCGCGGTGCCAGGCGACTGCAACATGGATTTCGACGGCAACGGCAGTGTGTCCGCCACTACCGACGGCTTGATGGGGCTGCGCGCGCTGCTCGGCCTCTCCGGCAGCGCGGTAACCAACGGCGCTCTCGGTGCCGGGGCGCGCTGGAGCTGGCCAGAAATTCGCACGGTGATGACGCGCAACTGCGGCATTCCGGGGATTGCACCATAGCGCACAGCACAACGGAATCGAGGCATTGGTTCACCGCGCCAAGGTCACCCTCGATTCCGCGCTGCTGCATCGAGGCTACACCCCGTTTAACGGCAAGTAGGGTAGGCAACTCGTTGCCCACGCGTCGCCTAACTTCCCGCAAACGGAACCGCCCACCCGCTACCTGACTCACGTCCCCGCCGTTCGTCGGTCGCGGCATTGAGTTCCCGCCCACCGGCCTGCACATTCGCCTGCGCGCACTGTTGCTCGCATGACGGGCGGAGGCCATTGATGATTTCCCTGTTCAACACCAAAGCGGTTGTGCTGGCTGTGGGCGCCGCGACGCTGGCGCTTGCCGGCTGCGACCAGGCCACGCCACCGCGCGCGATGCCCAATACGCCGCCCGCTGCCGTCGCGCAGGCGTCGGCCACCGGCGTCAGCGCCGCTGCACAAGCGCCGACAATGCAAAACGGCACCGAGGCGATCAAGGCCTGCATCGCCAATGGCCTCTCCGAGGCTACCTGTGCTCAGGTGTATCACGACATGATGGCGGGCCGCCCGCCGCAGGGCGCCGCCACCTTTGCCGAATGCGAGGCGAAGTATGGCGTGGGCCAATGCGGCAGCAACCCGGTGCCCACCGCAAGCGGCACCGGCAGCGTGTTCCTGCCGCTGGTGGCGGGCGCGGCACTGGGTGCGCTGGGCGGTTATCTGCTGTCGAAAAACCTGGCCCCGAAAGGCGCCTATGTGCCGCCCACCGACTGGCTGAAAAATCGCCCGAGCATCAGCGCACCGCAGAACCCGGTGGCGGGCGCGGCAGTCGGTGGTGCCAGGAGCACCAGCGCTTATGCGCAGGCGCCGGGCAGCTACAACACCAATGCGCCGAAAGTGGCGGGCGTGGATGCAAAGACTGCGCAGTTCGGCACACCCGGCGGCGCCAAAAGCAGTGTCGCGCCGCCACCGGTCTCGCAGCCAGGTAGCGCGTACAGCCCGCAGGCGCCGGCCGCCAACGCGCCGCGTTACGGTAGCGGCAACTACGCCTACAAGGCGCCGCAAACGTCGCGACCGGGGGCGCGCAATCTGGGGCGTCGGCGCTAAGCCAGGCGAATCACCGTAGCCCGGCTGCTCGCAGCCGGGTTCGCTTGCACGACGGTTACAGCCACCTCCCGGATGTGAGCATCCGGGCTACCTCCACCTACCCCACGCTGAGATAGCCGCCATCCACCGGCACCAGCGTGCCGGTCATGTAGCGGGCGGCGTCGGAGCAGAGGAAGAGGATTGGGTCGGCGATTTCGGCCGTCTCGGCCCAGCGACCCATCGGGATGCGGCCCATGATCTGCGCGTTGCGTTCCGGGTTCTCGCGGGCGCCGCGCGAGAGCTCGGTGATCACCCAGCCGGGTGCCACGCCGTTGACGCGAATGCCGTCCGCCGCGTAGGCCGCGCCGAGTGACATCACCAGATTCTTCACCGCGCCTTTTGATGCCGAATACGCCGGCTGCACCGGCCCGCCGAAGTAGCTCATCACTGACCCGATGAACACGATGGCGCCCTTCGACTGCGCCAGCAGTGGCCGCGCCGCAGTGGCCACCCGCATGCCGCCGTTGAGGTTGACATCAATCACCTCCGCGAAGGTTGCCGGCTCATGCTCGGCGCCACGGCGGATGATGCCGGCCGAGTTCACCACATAGTCCAGCCGCGGCACGCTGCCGATCAGGCGCCGCACGGCGTCGTCGTCACGCACGTCGAGCGCCTCAATGCGGATGCCCGCGAACGCCGGGTTCACCTTCGCTGCCATCAGCTCCTGCTCGGTCACACCGCAGGCGATCACGCTAGCGCCCGCGCGCTTGAACGCGAGCGATGCGGCGGCGCCAATGCCGGAGACGCCGCCGGTGACGAGGGCCACTTTGCCAGCGAAATCGAAAGTAGTGTTCATGGCGGTGTTGCTTGCGGTTGGTTACGGTGTGGACGTCCGCGAATGTAGCCGAGGTTTGCCAGCGCGGGCGTTACGGGTTCGATGTAACGGTCTGTAACGCGGTGGCGGCGGTTCTGTAGGGTTTGGCCACGTCTTTAATAGCAGAATGCCAGTGACCGTAAAGCGCGTCGTGGCAGCAGACAAAAACTGATCGGAGGCCAGCATGGCACGTTACGTGGATGTGATCTTTGACGTTGTTCCCATTCAAATCGAGCTGCAAACCAAACAGTACTCGATGTACCGGCCAGAGGCCTGGATGAGTTCACCACAATGGTGGGCCAAAGGCGTGCGCGGATTGCCGGCCGCCACCGTGGCAGCATTCCCTGGCTTCAAGGGTTACGGGGCTTACAAAGAGACGCCCGGCATTTCGATTGAACTGTTCAACCCCGATGGCTCGCGCTTCGTCTACCTCGGACTTTCCGGCGGGATGGGTGGCGGCACCGTCTATGGCCCGCGTACTGGGCCAGCACTACCACGCACCGGGCAATGGCGGCCGACCGACAAGCCGATTCCGCACACCTGGTTTGGCCTGATGTTCAAGGCGGGCGGCGGCCTCGGTCTTGGCGCCGAGGGCCAGGCGGCGGTGATGATCAGCTCGATGAACCGGCCGCATGGCTGCACGATTGGCGCGTTGAGTGGCCGCCTCGGGCCATCGGTGGGCGGGTCAGGTGGCCTGGCCATCGCCTTCGCCACCGGCTTCACCCACGCCGATGACTTCAGCAGCTACACGGCGGACGGCCTCGACTGGGCGCTGAGTTTTGGCGGCAAGTTCGGCGACTATGTGAAGAGCGCCGGCAAGCTGGGCACCGTATTGCGCGGCGCCAACGGCATGCTGGAATCACTTGAAGGAGCAGCGCGACTGAAGGCGCTGAAGGACGTAGCGCTGAAGCCGGGCGTCGAAGCCGAGATCTACGGCGTTGCCAAATCACTCATCTCCGGCAGCCTGATCGACACTGACCTGCAATCCATCACCGTGGTCGACATCCCGCTCGCCGGCGTCGGCGCCGAGATCGGCATCTACTACGCGAAGACCGGGTACAAGTGTTTGTCGGAGTGGTAACAGGCGGGCCGTGGACGTGCGCGTTCGGGTCTTTGTGGTGTCGTAGCCTCGATGCAACGAAGTGGAATCCTGGGAGACCTTGCGCGATAAACAAATGCCTCGATTCCGCTGTGCTGCATCGCGGCTACCGGTGTACGCAGGCTAACGATCGGGGTCGGCCGCGTGGCCTAGTCCCGTCAGCGTGCCGCCTAGCAATGCCGCCGCAGCGCTCCACTGCATACCGGTGACGTTGAATGGGAAGTAAACGCGGATGAACAGCCCAGCGCCGGCGATCAGCAGCGGAATGCCGGTCACGTAGCAAAAAATTACCAGCACCCGCCGCCACGCGGGAACGCCGCGATCCTTCATCTGCTGCCAGAACGAAGGCGAGCGAAACGTCACATCGTGATGGCAGGATGTGCAGATCGCCGTGTTCGCCGCGTTGACCGTATTGCATCGAGCGCAGCGCCAGTCGTAGTCGGGGGCTCTGATCATTCGCGCAGGTTAGCGCGTGGTGGTGCGTTGTGGCAGGCCAGTGCGACGGTTGGAACTTGGCCGGCTTGAGGCGGCGAGTTGCGCGACGGAACGCTGAGCGTGGCTTTCAAACGCGGTCCGGCACGCAGTCTTCATGCGTCGGAACCGCAAGCGTTCCGACCTACGCGCTACGATTTTTACGTGCTATTCGCGAATCGCGCAGAATGCGGTGCCATCAAGGCGATAGCCCATCGCCTGCAAACTCGTAAGTGTTGCGGCATTGGCAACGTACCGATACTTCGGCTGGCTCGCGCCCTGAGCGATTCCGCTGACCCGAAAGACCGGTGTGAGCGTGCTGTTGGCGCACGTCGCCACACCGTTTGAAGTCGTGACGGCGGGCGCCGAGAAGGCAACTCCCTCGTATGTCCACCACCGTGCGCTGGTCGGCGCGGTGTTGACCTTGCCCATCCAGGTCGCGAATTCCCCTGCATCGGCTGTGAAAAAGTGCGTCACCGTGCCCGCTTCGTCGGCACCAAGAAAGCGATGTACTGGTACTAGATCACCAACCCGCGGCAGCCGCAGCCGCAGCGGCGTGAGTTGCCAGCCATCGCCCGCACCGCCGCGCTGAATGAAAACAAAGTCTTCATCCTTTGAGCTGATGAAATAGTTTGAACCGGTCGCACTACCGCGCAAGACATACTCGAACACTTCGATAGTGCTGCCGGGGAGCGTCGCAACGGCATCGGCGCCCCAGAACGCAATCTTTGCACCTCTGTCACACAGCGCAGTTTGCAGATCGTTGCTGCTGCTGTAGACGCGCGAGCTTAAATTGGCTCCGGTGGTCGTGAATTGCGTCGAATAAAAGTTCCCTTGCGCGTCAACCTGAATGTAGACAGGTGCCACACCCGGAGCTTGAGCAGGCAGTACCGTACATGTGGGTAGTCCTGTAGCAGGATCCGGAGCAGAGGCATGTGCCAGAGGGAGTCCGCACAGCGAGAGCGCGGAGACAATCGCTTTGAGGTGGGCGAAGCGCGTGGAGCTATGCATCTTGCGGTTCCTCTCGTCACTCATTTGGGCTGTTCCAAAAACGGACGTTAACACTGCGATCAAGTTGACATCCGTCTCTGTCGGGCCAGCCAAACCCTTGACCGTCGACTACTTCAACGCCTTGAACCGCACCCGATGCGGCTTGGCGGCTTCTTCACCCAGACGCTGAATCTTGTTGTTCTCGTACTCGCGATAGTTGCCTTCGTAGAAGAACCACTTGCTGTCGTTCTCGGCGGCCAGGATGTGGGTGCAGATGCGGTCGAGGAACCAGCGGTCATGGCTGATGATGACTGCGGTGCCGGCGAATTCGCCAAGCGCGTCTTCGAGGGCGCGCAGCGTTTCCACGTCGAGGTCGTTGGACGGTTCGTCGAGCAAGAGCACGTTGCCGCCCTTGAGCAGCGTCTTGGCCAGATGCAGACGGCCGCGCTCACCGCCGGAGAGGTTGCCGACAATCTTCTGCTGGTCCGGGCCCTTGAAGTTGAAGCGGCCGATGTAGGCGCGGCTCTGCATTTCGAAGCGGCCGACCTGCAGGATGTCGGCGCCGCCGGAGACGTCTTCCCACACCGTCTTGTCGTTCTGCAGGTTCTGGCGGGACTGGTCGACGAAGGCCATCTGCACCGTGTGGCCGATGACCACTTCGCCGCTGTCCGGCTTCTCAACACCGGTGATCAGCTTGAACAGCGTGGATTTACCGGCGCCGTTGGGGCCGATCACACCGACGATGGCGCCCGGCGGGATGCGGAACGAGAGGTCGTCGATCAGCACGCGGTCGCCGTAGCTCTTGGTGACGTTCTTGAACTCGATGACCTCGTTACCCAGCCGCTCGGCGACCGGGATGAAGATTTCGTTGGTCTCGTTGCGGGCCTGGTATTCGTGGCTGGACAGCTCGTCAAAGCGGGTGAGACGCGCCTTGCTCTTGGCCTGGCGGCCTTTCGGGTTCTGCCGCACCCATTCCAGCTCTTTCTTGAGCGCTTTCTGGCGGGCGGATTCCTGTGATTCTTCCTGCTTCAGGCGGGCCGATTTCTGGTCGAGCCATTCGCTGTAGTTGCCCTTCCACGGGATGCCGTGGCCACGGTCGAGTTCGAGAATCCATTCGGCGGCGTTGTCGAGGAAGTAGCGGTCATGGGTGACGGCCACCACGGTGCCGGGGTAGCGCGCGAGGAACTGCTCCAGCCAGTCCACGCTCTCGGCGTCCAGGTGGTTGGTTGGTTCGTCGAGCAGCAGCATGTCGGGTTTTGAGAGCAGCAGGCGGCAGAGTGCGACACGGCGCTTTTCACCGCCGGAGAGCAGGCCCACCTTGGCGTCCCACGGCGGCAGGCGCAGTGCGTCGGCGGCGACTTCGAGCTGCTGCTCGGTGTTGTGGCCGTCACCGGCAGCGATGATCGCCTCCAGCTCGGCTTGCTCTTTGGCCAGCGCGTCAAAGTCAGCGTCCGGCTCGGCGTAGGCGGCGTACACCTCGTCCAGCCGCTTCTGCGCGCTGGTCACGCTGCCGAGGCCTTCCTCGACGATCTCGCGCACCGTCTTGTTCGGGTCCACCTCGGGCTCCTGCGGCAGATAGCCGACCTTGATGCCGGGCTGCGGGCGCGCTTCGCCAGTGAAATCCTTGTCAACGCCCGCCATGATGCGCAGCACGGTGGATTTGCCGGCGCCGTTGAGGCCGAGCAGGCCAATCTTGGCGCCGGGGAAGAACGACAGCGAAATGTCCTTGATGATCTGGCGTTTCGGCGGAACAAGTTTGCTCACGCCATTCATGGTGTAGATGTATTGCATAGATCCGATCAGCGGTTCGAATGTGTCATTCCCGCGAAGGCGGGAATCTAGACCCGGCACGTTGATCGAAGTAGAGACGACCACGAATGCGCCAGGCTCGCGCACGGTCTGGGTTCCCGCCTCCGCGGGGACGACAGGCCACATGAGCTTTGCCCGTATTATCTCAGGCCCATCATTCCGGTGCCTGTACGCCATGCGCAGCTTCCGCTACCAGCTCGTCAACGTCTTCGTCGAATCCGATACGGCCACCTTCGGCGGCAACCCGCTTTGCGTGTTCGAAAACGCGCACGGCATGACGGATGCGGAGATGCAGGCGCTGGCGGCGCAGTTCAACCTGTCGGAGACGACTTTTGTGTTGCCCCGCGCCGGCACCCATCCGCGCGTGCGCATCTTCACCCCGCGTTACGAGTTGCCATTTGCCGGCCACCCAACGGTGGGCACATCGCACGTTTTGGCCAGCCTTGCCGCCACCGAAACCGGCACCGCGCCCGACCGTTTGACGCTCGGCCTCAACGCGGGCGACATCCCTGTGACTTGCGACGTTGGCGCCTGGACTTTCACTGCGAACGGGCACACCTCGCGGCCGATCAACGCCTCGCGCGAGCGCTTGGCGGAGGCGGTTGGCTTGACGCCGGCCGACCTTGCGGGAGAGCCACGCTTCGTGTCCACCGGCGCCGAGCAGTTGATCATTCCAGTGCAGTCGGTTGCTGTGCTGGCGCGGGCGAAGCCGGTTGCTGACAAGCTACAGGCGGATTTTGCGAACGACGCCGGCCGTTACATGGCCTATCTCGTCGCGCGGGTAGCGCCTGGCCGCTTCCAGACGCGCTTTTTCTTCCCGACCGCGAGCGGCATGACGGAGGATCCCGGCACTGGCTCCGCCTGCGCCAATCTTGGCGGCTATCTGCTCGACGCCGGTGAACCGGCGCCGTCGCAGTTCACGGTGACGCAGGGCGAGTTCATCAACCGTCTCAACGTGTTGCAACTCTCGCTCACCGACGAGCGCCGGGTGCGCGTGGGCGGCCGCGTGCTGGCGCTGGGCGCGGGGGAAATTCACCTGCCGTAGCAGTTCCCATCGGCGCCCGCTGCGGCGCAGGGCGTCACGCATCCAGCCAAGTCGTCATCCGTCGCGTCAGGTCGCCATCGGCGCCACGCCCGCTGACGGCACGGCCATGGCTGGCTAAGCTCCCGCCCATGACTTCACCGCTCACCCCCGTCAGGCAATGGTACGCCGCGCTCGAAGCGCGCAAACTGGCAGCGCTCACGCCCGAATTGCGCGAAGAGGTGCTGGCGTTTGACGCCAGCATGCGACGCCACAAGTGGCGCATGCTGGCTGCGTCGTTCGCGATCTGGATGGCGGCGGCGGCAGCGTTCCGCTTCGGTGTGAATGACACCGGCTGGGTCGAGGCGCTGGTGCTGTCGTTTTTGCTGCTTGCAGCGACCGGGTTCTCGCTGCTGTCGGTGTGGTTCGGCCACTACAAGTTTCGCCTCAACACGCGGATGGTGCTGAAGGTAGTAGGGCTCAGCGTTGCCGGGGCGCTGGTGGGCGGGATGATCGGCCGCCTGTCCCGTCGCGGCACGCTGGACGGTATGTTTGATGGTCTGGGCAGTGTCGGCAGCCGCGTGTTCATCGCCGGCCTGATCGTCGGCGCGATCTATGGATTGCTGATTCTCGTGGTGGTGCAGATGCGGCGGCGTTTGCTGCAGGCCCGACACGCGGCGCTGCAACGGCAGGCCGAAGCCGACCGCACGGCGCGGCAGCTGGCCGACGCACGACTGAAGCTGATGCAGGCGCAGGTGGAGCCACACTTTCTGTTCAATACGCTGGGCACGGTGCAGGACCTTGCCGAGGGCAAGGCGCCGGAGGCGGCAGCGCTGACACGGGAGCTGATCACCTTCCTGCGGGCGGGCTTGGCCGGGCTGCGCACCGAGACCACCACGCTCGGGCGTGAATTTGAAATGGCGGCGGCATTCCTCGCCATCATGAAGACGCGGATGGGTGATCGCCTGGCGTTTTCGCTTGAATTGCCGCAAGCGCTCGCCGGCGAGCCGGTGCCGCCCGCCATGCTGATCTCGCTGGTGGAGAACGCCATCAAGCATGGCCTGGAACCGGCGCTGGACGGCGGTGACCTGCGTCTGAGCGCGCAGCTGGACGGTGACACGCTTCGCATCGCGGTCGCGGATAGCGGTGTTGGCCTCGCGGCAGCCACCGGCAACGCATCGGACGGCGTCGGCCTGTCCAACATCCGCGAACGGCTGGCCGCGATTTACGGTGAGGCCGCAACGCTCAGCGTTCGCGACAATCCCCCGCATGGTGTGGTGTCCACCCTTACTTTGCCAAGAACGAAAGCCACCGGGAGCACCCCATGACCACCGCACTGATTGCCGACGACGAACCGGTGATGCTGGCGCGCATTCGCAATGCTCTCGCGGAGGCGTGGCCCGAGCTGGACGTGGTTGCCGAATGTCGCAACGGCGTGGCGGCGCTGGAGGCGTTTCATGCGCACAAGCCCGACGTCGCATTCCTCGATATCCGCATGCCGGGCAAGACCGGGCTGGAAGTGGCGGCCGAGATTGGCGACAGCGCGCATGTGGTGTTCGTCACCGCGTACGACGAGCACGCGATCGCTGCCTTTCAGAATGGCGCGGCGGACTATCTGCTGAAGCCGGTGGAGATTGCCCGACTGCGCGAGACGGTGGCGCGCCTGCGCAAACGCATCGAGCAGCAGCCGGCCAGCGCGCCGGCTGACCTGACGGCGCTGGTGAAATCGCTGCTGGAACAGGCGAAGCCGGCAGCGCATCTCAAGTGGATCCGCGCGTCGGTGGGCAACGTCACGCGGCTGATTCATACCGACGACATCCTGTTCATCCAGTCCGACAACAAATACACGCGGATTGTCTGCAAGGGCGCCGACGCCTTTGTTCGCACGCCGATCAGCGAGCTGCGCGAGGGGCTCGACCCGGAGCGGTTCTGGCAGGTGCATCGCGGCGCAATCGTCAACGCCCACGCCATCGACCGCGCGGTGCGCGAGGAAAGCGAACGACTGGTGCTGCACTTCCGTGGCCACCACGAAAAGATCGTCGTTTCGCGGCAGTATTACCCGCTGTTCAAGCAGGACTAGCTGCGGCGCCTGCGGCGGTGGCTACGTCGCGCTGAAAGCTGGCCAGCACCCGGCATCAACTGCCCGAAACTCGCGCCTGTTCTCGCGCACCGGCACACGACGCATGCACACGGATCGGGTGCGTTCGGCGGTCACGCAGCAAAAACGCAGCAGTAGCTTTTTCAGAAAAGTGCCGTTTGAATCGAGCTAATCGGCTAATTAAGCCGAAAGTCGACTTCATGGCGTTCAGCGCTTGAGGCCCAATGAAATGGTGATTTGAAGAAAAAGTTGATGCACTTTTCGGGTTCTGCGATGACTTGTGTATTATTGTAGTAATACAGTAATTTATGACCGTCTTCAGATACCTCCAACGTGTTCCGCTTCGAGCTGCAACCTTCGTCCGCCACGCCGCTGTATCGACAAATCGTCGAGCAGGTGACACGCGCGGTCGCGGCTGGCGTACTGCGCGACGGCGAAGAGCTGCCCTCGGTGCGCGCCGTGGCGCAGGAGTACGTGATCAACCCGATGACGGTGTCAAAGGCGTACTCGCTGCTCGAAGCGCAAAGCATCGTCGAGCGGCGGCGGGGGATGGGGATGTTTGTGCGCACTCGCGAGGCGACCGCGGAAAGCGATCGTCTGGCCCTGCTGCAACCGGCACTGGAGCACGCAGCCCGCGTCAGTCGCCAGCTTGGTATCAGTGCCGACGAAGCTATCGCCGCATTCCAGCAAACACTCGCTCACTTGCAACCGGCGTCCGCCATCGGCGGGCAGGAGACTTCGGATGAATGAAGCTACGACGGTGTTCGTCGAAAAACCGATACCTGCGGGTAGCTTGCCAGCGATAGTGGCAAGCGGTCTGACCTTGCGGTATGGCACGCGCACGGTGCTTGATAACGTGACTTTCGAGCTAGCAGGCGGATCAGTGCTGGGACTGGTAGGGCGCAACGGAGCAGGCAAGACATCACTGCTGCATTGTCTGCTGGGCTTGACCGCACCGACTTCAGGACAGTCCCGCGTGCTGGGCTGTCCGAGTCTTGATCTCGACAATGAGACGAAAGGCAATCTTGGCTTCGTCGGCCAGACTCCGGAGCTGTTCGAGTGGCTGCGCGTACGTGAGCATGTTTCGCTGCTGGGGCCGATGTACCCAAACTTCTCTGCGAGCCGGGCGCAAGATTTGTTGCGACGCTTTGAGGTGCCTGATCTTCGCGCCGGCAAACTCTCACCGGGGGAAAGGCAGCGCCTCGCCATCGTGCTCGCGCTGATGCACCGTCCAAAGTTGCTGATCTTCGACGAGCCGGTGGCAAGTCTCGACCCGATGGCGCGGCGCGACTTTCTGCGCGCGTTGATTGAGCTCGACGCTGACGATGCGCAGGCGCCGACGGTGGTGATTTCAAGTCACCTCCTCGAAGACCTTGAGCGCGTGGCGACACACCTGCTTTTCCTTCGGGACGGACGGGTGCAGCTGATTGGGGATCGCGAAGAGCTGTCCGAAAACATTGTCGCGGTGTACAGCGAGTCGCCGCCGTCAGCGTCGCCGGGGGTGATCAATAGCCATCGGCTGGAGAGCGGTGGCTGGCGAAGCCTTCTGGATCGGCGGCTTGCGGGCGCTGCCGCGAACGATGGCGAACCACTCGCGCTCACCGACTTGTTCCTCGCATTGAACACGTGAGCGTACAGTGATCAGTTCATCCGCCGTTGTCTGTGCTGGAACGCGACACCATGGTCTGACACTTCAGCAATGGTGGCAATTCGCAGCTGGCTTGCTGGGCGGTCGCCTGATGCTGATCATGGCCTCGGCTTTGCCGCCGTTGGCTTGCGCCTATGCTGCTTACCTCGCTATACATCCGGTAGCCGTATTGAGCGGGCATGGAAGTGCGATAGCTGCCGCGGTTGCCATTTCGTCGTATGCGTTTATTGGCGGCGTCGCGGCATTCATGACTTGCCGGCGATTCGTTCGCCAGCACGCGATCGCACGACTCACTCCGAAGGTTGGTGCGAGCGTCCGCAGTTTGCAGGTCCTGGCTTTGGCCTACTCAATCGTTATGCTTCCAATTGCAGTAGCGCTACGTACCTACATGCAGGCGCCGCACGTGTATCTGCCGGGGGCAATGATGTCATTCGCAGACGTCCGAATGCAGGACGTTGCCGGTCAGGTGGCAGTGCTGCTGTTTGCAGCGGTCATGCTCGCGGCCTATCTGGCGCAGCAAACGGTTCGACCTTGGCTTGGTTACCTGATTGCCTACTACGGTGTTGCCCCCTGGGGTACGACGACATTCGCTGTCGGCGTCACCCTGATCCTGGCTGTCGCGGTAGTCATGGACCGGCTGTGGTTCACGCCTGTCCAGCATCGTCGATTTGGGCGCGGGCCGAAGGTGGAGAGACTGCTTACAAAGAGCGATATCGAACAGTTGATCGCTCGCGAAGTAGGCTGGCCAGAACGGCTATACCAGTGGCGCATCGCTCGTGCAGCGCGATCGGCGCGGAAGTCAGGTGCTGCAAGGCTTGTCGCATTGCTTGGGACTCGCGATCAGCCCCTCCAATACGGGCTTGCGATTGTGCTGACACTACTGTTCTTCATACAGACAGGCGGCGCGAGTTTTATGGGACGATTTGCGTTGCTATACCTTCCCATGGTTGCAATGACGCTCGCCATGCCATTGCCACAACCGCTTACGCGGATGTGGCTGATCCCGGGCGGTTGCGCGCGCCCAATGCTTGGACGCCTGGTATTGCGCGTGTGGCTGGCAGATGCCTGGCGTCGTTTGGCTGCGGGAGTCGCGTGCTGGCTGGTGCTGAATACACTCTTCTGGGTCGTCGGCTGGCGCCCGCTCAACTTCGCTGCGCTTTTGCCGAGACCGCCAACCAGCCTCGAAGTGCTCGTTTGGCTACCGCTCACCCACACAGCCGCTCTGGCCGGGTTCACGCTTGCCACTTGTCTGCTCATGGCGGCTTGGCCGCGCTTGCTGGCCAAACCAGGAGCGATGCGTGGCGCGGTATTTGTTTCGGCTCTCGCGGCTGGCGCCCTGGCAATCGTCTTGATGCGAGTGTTGTCGGGCCCTGGCGAGGCCAGCTTTTTCCGCCCACAGGATGGTGACGACCTGCGCACGTATCTGCTGGTCAACGCCTTGCTGCTGCCGCTATGTGCTGGTACGGTTTTTGTTGCATTGCAGCCAGCCTGGCGGCGGGCAAACATCGCGCAAATGTCCGCATCCATGCAGAAGTTCAGTCAACGACTGGAGATGCTGCACAAACAGGGTTGGTGAAATCCCGAAATGGCCCGTCACAGCCCGTCAATCACCGCCAGATGCCGCGCCTTCTGCACCTCGTGCAACCAGCTGGCGCGGATGCTGTTGGCGGCTAGTTTCTTGAGGTCTTCCGCCGTGAGGTCGAGCGCTTTTGCGGTGGCGCGATAGTTTTCGCCGACGTAGCCGCCGAAGTAAGCCGGGTCGTCGGAGTTGATGGTGACCAGTACTCCGGCGTCCATCAGTTTCTTGATCGGGTGCGCCTGCATCGACGACACTGCACAGAGCTTCACGTTGGACAGCGGGCACACCGTCAGCGGCATCTGCGCGCGGGCGAGGCGTGAGACCAGCGCCGGATCGTTGATCGACCGGATACCGTGATCGATGCGGGCGACGTGCAGGATGTCGAGTGCTTCAACAATGTATTCCGGCGGTCCTTCTTCGCCGGCGTGTGCAACTACTGGCAGGCCGCGGGAGCGAATCTCCGCGAATACACGCGCGAACTTGGATGGCGGGTGTCCGACCTCGCTGGAATCAAGCCCGAAGCCATGGAAGTTATCCATGTAGGGCTCCAGTTCGGCCAGCGTGTCTATCGCGTCCTGCTCGGTGAGATGGCGCAGGAAGTTCGGGATGAGCCGCCAGGTGATGCCGAGTTCGGCCTCGCCGTCATGCAGCGCCTGGACGATACCTTCGACGAAGACTTCGGGATCAATACCACGTGCGGTGTGCGTCTGCGGGTCGAAGAAGATTTCCGTGTGCACTACGCCGTCGGCCTTGGCGCGCTGCAGATACGCCCAGGTGAGATCGTAGAAATCGTCCTGGTCGCGCAGCACATCGGCACCGGCGTAGTAGAGGTCGAGGAACTCCTGCAGGTTGCCGAAGTTGTAGGCAGCGCGCAGCGCCTCGACGTCGGCATAGGGCAGGGTGATGCCGTGCTTCTTGGCCTTGGCGAACATCATCTCCGGCTCCAGCGAGCCTTCAATGTGCAGGTGCAGTTCGGCTTTGGGCAGCCGCGCAATCAGCGTGTCAACGCCGGCGCGGTCTTTCTGGAGGAGGTCGGCGAAGGAAGTCATGGCCGCAGTGTATGCCGCCGCATCCGCCTTCGCCAGACGTCAGGTCGTCACCACTACGCGCGCTTTTTCGGGGCGCGCCAGGCGGCGAGCTTTTCCTGCACCACTGGGGCGAAGCGGGTGCCGGTGCTCTGCCCAATCTGGATGAACGCGGCGCGAGCATTGAAATCGGTGCTGGCGATGCGTGCGGTGTCGGGGCGTATCACCACATCAGCCTGCTCGGCTTCCAGCTTGGCCAGTGAGCGGCCCATGATGTCGAAGCTGTGCATCACCTGCTCATAAATGCCCACCGGCGTGGCGTTGAGCGGGCCGCTGCTGACGTCCACCGCGATCACGAAGTCGGCACCAGCGTCGCGCGCAATGCGCACTGGTACGGGCGCTACGAGGCCGCCATCGACATATTCCTGATCGTTGATCTTCGGTGGAATGAACACGCCCGGCACGCTGCAGGACGCACGCACGGCGAGACCGAGATCGCCACTGCGGAATGTCTTCACCTCACCGGTACGCAGTTGCGTCGCCACCGCGATGAACGGAATGCCCAGCGATTCGATCGGACGCTCGCGGGTGGCCTTGTTGACGAACATCTGTAGCGTGTCGCCCATCACCATGCCGCGTTTGGCGCCTGTGCCCATGTCGACGATGTCGATGTCCTTCACCCGGATGGCCAGCTCCTCCATCTGCGCGCCGGTGAATCCGGCAGCGTAAAAGGCGCCGACCAGGGCGCCAGCGCTGGTGCCAACGATCAGATCGGGCTTGATGCGGGCGGCCTCCAGCGCCTTGATCACGCCGATATGCGAGAAGCCGCGGGCTGAGCCACTGCCGAGCACCAGAGCCACGCGCGGGCCGTCTGCGCGGGCTGGCGCCTTGCCTGGCTGCGCCGAGGCGGCGCCAGCCAGCAGCAGCGGGGCCGTGGCGAGCATGCGCAGGCTGTTGCGACGGTTGCGGTCGTGATTGCTGGACTCGGACATCAGCCTTTCCCCTTCCCGGCTTCAAGGGCGGCCTTGACGCGGGCGGCGGCGTCCTCGAACGAGTTGGCGGGCTCGCCGGCGGTTAGGGTTTCGACTTTTTCGTCAATGACGATCAGCTCGGTGCGGCGATTGAGGCGGCGGCCCGCTTCGACGTCATTCGGTGCCGCTGGCTGGGTGAACGAAAGCCCCCGGCGCGACAGCCGTGCCTCGGGCACGCCGCGAGCGATAAGCGCGGCGGCGACAGCATCGGCACGCTGCTCGGAGAGCTTTTGATTGAGCGCGGCCGCGCCGACGTTATCGGTATGGCCCTCGACGGCGACGCGCTTTTGCGTCTTGCTAACCAGCAGACCGGCGATGCGATCGAGGTAGGCGCCACTTTCCGTTTCGTTCAGGTTGGCCTTGCCAGTTTCAAACAGCACAGTATCGGGCAGCACGATCTGTACGCCGCGATCGAGCTGGGCGATTGGCAACACCACTTTCGGACGCGCCGCCACCGGGGCTGGGGCAGCGGGCGGGGCCGACGAGCAGCCGGCGAGCAGGGCGCCAGTCAGCGCGAGGACGGTGAAGACAAGGGCGGTACGCGCAACGGCGGGCGCCGTCGCGGCGTGAAATCGGGTCATTGGGAGCTCCGTGCAGTAAGGGCGGTAAGGGCCGGGCAGTGGACTGCCGGTCTGTTTTTCTTTGCGGTATCAGCGCGGCGCGAAGCGTAGAAGAGTGCACCGGCCGGTGCAAGCCAACGGCCGATGCCATTGTCCTGTCAGGCCCGCGGTTGCAGCTTGTCAGGTGGGCTCAAGTAATTGATTTATCGAAATAATTTCACCAATGGCCAAGCGTCACACGGGTATGATGTGGGGTGAATTTCTAGATTTTTCCTAAGCTTGCTGGCAAGCCCGGTTGCTGCCTTCGACAGGTAACCGGGGCTCGCCGTCTTGACCCGCGTCAGAGACACGCAAGCGATTTCGGGCAAACTGGGAACATATTCCGCATAGTAGAAAATGTGCGTTTTCGTCGGCCGTCATCAGACGCCTGACGTGTACCAGACTGACGCAAGAACGGACGAACCCAGGAGGATCGCGATGAGCACCCAGCAGCCGACAATCATTTACACCCTGACCGACGAGGCCCCGCTTCTGGCGACCCGTGCCTTCCTTCCCATCATCCGCACGTTCACCGCGCCGGCGGGAATCAACGTCGATACGGCGGACATCTCGGTCGCCGCGCGCATTCTGGGCGAGTTCCCGGACTACCTGACGCCCGAGCAGCGGTTGCCGAACACGCTGGCCGATCTTGGCAAGCTGACCCTGCGGCCGGAAGCCAACATCATCAAGCTGCCCAACATCAGCGCGTCGGTGGCCCAGCTCAAGGCTGCCATCAAGGAGCTGCAGGGCAAGGGCTACAAGATCCCCGATTTTCCGGAGGCGCCGAAGACCGACGAAGAGAAGGAAATCCGCGCCCGCTACAACCGTTGCACGGGCAGCGCGGTCAACCCGGTGCTGCGCGAAGGCAATTCAGACCGTCGCGCGCCCAGGGCGGTGAAGGAATACGCCCGCAAGAACCCGCACAGCATGGCCGAATGGAGCCAGGCGTCGCGCTCGCACGTGTCGCACATGCATCACGGTGACTTCTACCACGGCGAAAAGTCGATGACGCTCGACCGCGCGCGTGACGTCAAGATGGAGCTGATCACCAAGAGCGGCAAGACCATCGTGCTGAAGCCGAAGATTTCGCTGCTGGACCGCGAAGTGATCGACAGCATGTTCATGAGCAAGAAGGCGCTGCTTGCGTTCTATGAGAAGGAAATCGAGGACGCGCGCAAGACGGGCGTGATGTTCTCGCTGCACGTCAAGGCGACCATGATGAAGGTGTCGCACCCGATCGTGTTTGGCCATTGCGTAAAGATCTTCTACCGCGAGGCGTTCGAGAAACACGGCGCGCTGTTCAAGGAGCTCGGCATCAACGTCAACAACGGCATGATCGACCTCTACACCAAGATCGCATCGCTGCCGCAGAGCAAGCAGGACGAAATCAAGCGTGATCTGCATGCTTGCCATGAGCAT
This sequence comes from Casimicrobium huifangae, assembly GCF_009746125.1. Taxonomy (NCBI): domain Bacteria; kingdom Pseudomonadati; phylum Pseudomonadota; class Betaproteobacteria; family Casimicrobiaceae; genus Casimicrobium; species Casimicrobium huifangae. The sequence continues at coordinate 3,496,093 of NZ_CP041352.1, read as the reverse complement.
CGTCCGGAATTGGCGATGGTCGACTCGGCCAAGGGCATCACCAACTTCCACTCGCCGAACGACGTCATTGTTGACGCCTCGATGCCGGCAATGATCCGCAATGGTGGCAAGATGTGGGGGGCCGATGGTCGCCTGAAGGACGTCAAGGCGGTGATGCCGGAATCGACCTTCGCCCGCATCTATCAGGAGATCATCAACTTCTGCAAATGGCACGGCGCGTTCGACCCGAAGACCATGGGCACGGTGCCCAACGTTGGCCTGATGGCGCAGCAGGCCGAGGAATACGGCTCGCACGACAAGACCTTCGAAATCACCGAAGACGGCGTGGCCAACATCACTGATCTCGAGACGGGCGAAGTGCTGCTGTCGCAAAACGTCGAAGAAGGGGACATCTGGCGCATGTGCCAGGTGAAGGACGCCGCCATCCGCGACTGGGTGAAACTCGCTGTCAACCGTGCCCGCAACTCCGGCATGCCGGTGGTCTTCTGGCTCGACAGCTACCGTCCGCACGAAGCGCAGCTGATCCGCAAGGTGAAGATGTACCTGCATGAGCACGACACCACTGGCCTAGATATCCAGATCATGAGCCAGGTGCGCGCAATGCGCTACACGCTGGAGCGGGTGATCCGTGGCATGGACACCATCAGTGCCACTGGCAACATCCTGCGTGATTACCTGACCGATCTGTTCCCGATCATGGAGCTGGGTACTTCGGCCAAGATGCTCTCGATCGTGCCTCTGATGGCCGGTGGTGGCATGTACGAGACCGGTGCCGGTGGCTCGGCGCCCAAGCACGTGCAGCAACTGGTGGAAGAAAACCACCTGCGTTGGGATTCACTGGGTGAGTTCCTGGCGTTGGCGGTCAGCCTGGAAGACCTTGGGCTCAAGAACAAGAACGCGCGCGCGCAACTGCTGGCGAAGACGCTGGATGCTGCCACCGGCAAGCTGCTCGACAACAACAAGAGCCCGAGCCCGAAGACGGGCCAGCTCGACAATCGTGGCAGCCAGTTCTATCTGGCCATGTACTGGGCGCAAGAACTTGCGGCGCAGACTGAAGACAAGGAACTGGCAGCGCACTTTGCGCCGCTGGCCAAGGCACTCGCCGACAACGAAAAGGCGATTGTCAGCGAGTTCGCCGCAGTCCAGGGCAAGCCGGCAGACATCGGCGGCTACTACTGGGCAGACGTTGCCAAGGTCGAGGCCATCATGCGTCCGAGCAAGACGCTGAATTCAGTGCTGGCGTCGGCCAACGCGTAAAGCTGCCGCCACGCGGACCGCCGCGCCAGTGTGGCTGGCGCGGACAACAAAAAAGGGCCATCACGGCCCTTTTTTTACTGGTCGCTACCGACCCACCCCGCCAGGCGAGGTACCGCTTATTGCGGGTTCTGGATGTTGGATGCCTGCTTGCCCTTGGGGCCGGCAACGACTTCGAACGAAACCTTCTGCCCTTCTTTCAGCGAGCGGAAGCCGTCCATCTGAATCGCGGAGAAGTGCGCGAACACGTCATCCGAGCCGTCGTCGGGCTTAATGAAGCCAAATCCCTTGGCATCGTTAAACCACTTCACCGTACCTGTCGTCATAAATACTCCCTGAACTACCTGGATTTGTAAGTTTTCTCTGCGGACTGACTGCCGCGCCGTGCGTCGTGCGACGCTCGTCTGGAGCTCCGAACTGGCGCTTCGGCGGGTGTTGTACAGTCATACAACCTTGATCGTCAAGGGGATAAATCAAGGTTGTGGCAATGATGTCTCCCGAGCCAAATTTTTGTTTTTTGGTCAGCAATTGGTCAGGTTGGGTCAAGCTTCCGCGTGCTGTCAGGCCGGCTGAATCGTTCCTTCGCGGTCCGCGCCGCACTTCGCAGCGACGCACTGGCATACCGTATGCTCTTGAAATCGTGATTTTGTGACCGACATTTGCCGGTATTCCCAGTTTCGTATGGCCGTTCATCACAACCGCCCCCACGACGATTCGGTGCTTGAAGCCGAGCGCGTCGATGTCAAGCCGCCACCGATGTACCGTGTGCTGCTGCTCAACGACGACTACACGCCAATGGATTTCGTGGTGGGTGTGTTGCAGCAAGTGTTCGCGATGACTCGCGAACAGGCGACACACGTCATGTTGCAGGTGCATCGTTCGGGCATGGGCACCTGTGGTGTCTTTACGAAGGAAGTGGCGGACACCAAAGTGGCCCAGGTGGTCGATCTCGCGTCGCAACACCAACATCCGCTTCAGTGTACGATGGAGCCTGAATAGTTTGCAGGGCAGCTCGCCCGCAAGGGTGATACCAAGCCTGCAATCTGCAAGGCGATCCCGCACAAGTTGCTATGGTGCAGCCGCGGGTACGAGCCGGCCAACCGCCGGCAGTGAAGGCAGTAGTCAATGATCGCGCAAGAGTTGGAAGTCAGTCTGCACATGGCGTTTGTCGATGCCCGGCAAAAGCGCCATGAGTTCATCACGGTCGAGCACTTGCTGCTGGCCATGCTGGACAACCCGAGCGCCGCCGAGGTGCTGCGCGCCTGCGCGGTTGATCTTGATGAACTGCGTACGGCGCTCGCCAACTTCATCAACGAACACACGCCCCGGCTGCCGCAGAACAGCGAGAGCGACACCACGCCCACCCAGGGATTCCAGCGCGTGATCCAGCGCGCCATCCTGCACGTGCAATCGTCTGGCAAAAAAGAAGTGACCGGCGCCAATGTGCTGGTGGCCATCTTTGGCGAGAAGGACTCGCACGCCGTCTACTTCCTGAATCAGCGCGGCGTCACGCGCCTCGACGTCGTCAACTACATCAGTCACGGCATCAGCAAAGTGCCGAAGGACAAGACCGAGAAGGCCGAGGCAGGTAGCGGCGAGCAGGAGAAGGAAGAGGCACCGCAGGGCGCGCTCGAAAACTTCACCGTCAATCTCAACGCGCAGGCCAAGGCTGGCAAGATCGATCCGATGATCGGCCGCGCCGCCGAACTCGAGCGACTGGTGCAGGTTCTGTGCCGCCGCCGCAAGAACAACCCGCTGCTGGTCGGTGAGGCCGGCGTCGGCAAGACCGCCATCGCCGAAGGCCTGGCCAAGCGCATCGTCGACGGCGAAGTGCCCGACGTGCTCGCCGACTGCGTCGTCTACTCGCTCGACATGGGCGCGCTGCTCGCGGGCACCAAGTACCGCGGCGACTTCGAGGCGCGCCTCAAGGCCGTGCTCAAGCAGTTGGGCGAGAAGGCCAACGGCATCCTGTTCATCGACGAGATCCACACCATCATCGGCGCCGGCGCCGCCAGCGGTGGCACGCTCGACGCGTCCAACCTGCTCAAGCCCGCGCTCGCCAACGGTGGCCTCAAGTGCATCGGTGCCACCACCTATGCCGAGTTCCGCCAGGTGTTCGAAAAGGACAACGCGCTCGCGCGCCGCTTCCAGAAGATCGATGTGGTCGAGCCCACCGTCGGCGAGACGGTGGAGATTTTGCGTGGACTGAAGCCGAAGTTCGAAGCGCATCACCACGTGAAGTATTCGCCGGCGGCCATCACCGCAGCGGCCGAGCTCGCGGCACGCCACATCAACGACCGTCACCTGCCCGACAAGGCGATCGACGTGATCGACGAGGCCGGCGCGGCGCAGAAGATCCTGCCGAAGTCCAAGCAGAAGAAGACCATCGGCAAGACCGAGATCGAGGAAATCGTCGCCAAGATCGCGCGCATCCCGGCCAAGAATGTGTCCAGCGACGATCGCAATTCGCTGAAGACGCTCGACCGTGATCTGAAGAACGTGGTCTTTGGCCAGGACAAGGCGATTGACGCGCTGGCTGCTGCCATCAAGATGGCGCGCAGCGGCCTGGGTAATCCGCGCAAGCCGATCGGCTCCTTCCTGTTCTCCGGCCCGACTGGCGTCGGCAAGACCGAGGTGGCGCGCCAGCTGGCGTACTGCCTGGGCGTCGAGCTGCTGCGTTTCGACATGAGCGAATACATGGAGCGTCACGCGGTGAGCCGCCTGATCGGCGCGCCTCCGGGCTACGTCGGTTACGACCAGGGCGGCCAGCTGACCGAGGGCGTCACCAAGCATCCGTACTGCGTGCTGCTGCTCGACGAAATCGAGAAGGCGCATCCGGACATCTACAACGTGCTGCTGCAGGTCATGGACCACGGCACGCTGACCGACAACAACGGACGCAAGGCCGACTTCCGCAACGTCATCATCATCATGACGACCAATGCGGGCGCCGAGACGCTGACCAAGAACGTGATTGGTTTCACCAACACGAAGGAGGCCGGCGACGAGATGGAATCGATCAAGCGCATGTTCACGCCGGAGTTCCGCAACCGGCTCGACGCCACCATCAGCTTCGGTGCGCTGACGCACGAGGTGATCCTGCGCGTGGTCGACAAGTTCCTGCTCGAGCTCGAGGCGCAACTGCACGAGAAGAAGGTTGATCCGGAGTTCTCACAGGGCCTGCGCGACTACCTCGCGAAACATGGCTTTGACCCGCAGATGGGCGCTCGCCCGATGGCTCGCCTGATCCAGGACACCATCCGCAAGGCACTGGCCGACGAACTCCTGTTCGGCAAGCTGGTGGGTGGCGGCAAGGTCAGGATCGATGTCGACGCGGACGGCAAGGTCAAGCTGGCGTTCCCCGAGAGCGACGCGCCGCAAGAGCCTGCGGAGGAGGCGACGGCTTGATCGTCACATTGTGACCCAACGAAAAACGGCAGCCAAGGCTGCCGTTTTTTTATGGTTTCAAGGACTATCAGCTTTTCGCAGAAAGCCCCATTCAATAAGGGCCAAGTGCCACAAAATACCAAATACCGACTTTGTGACTATTTGCCGCGTTTGCCCAATTCAGACGCGGGTTTCGTACAAAAGCTGAAGTGAGCTCGCGGCCGATCAGCCCAAGCGTTTGATCAGGCTCGACGTGTCGAGCCGCCCGCCGCCGGCTTGCTGCACGTCGGCGTAGAACTGGTCCACCAGCGCGGTGACCGGCAGCCGCGCGCCGTTGCGCTTGGCTTCTTCGAGGCAGATGCCGAGATCCTTGCGCATCCAGTCCACCGCAAAACCGAAGTCGAACTTGCCGTCGACCATCGTATTGCCACGATTTTCCATCTGCCAGCTTTGCGCAGCGCCCTTGCTGATGACGTCAAGTACCAGCTTCGGATCGACACCAGCCTTTTGCGCAAAGGCGAGCCCTTCCGACAGCGCCTGCACGAGCCCGGCGATGCAGATCTGGTTGACCATCTTGGTGAGCTGGCCGGCACCGGCGTCACCAATGCGCACCAGCGCCTTGGCGTAGACGTTGAGCACATCCTTCACCCGATCGAAAGTGGCCAGATCACCGCCGCACATGATGCCCAGCTTGCCGTTCTCGGCGCCGGCCTGCCCGCCGGACACTGGCGCGTCGATGAAGCCCTTGCCTTGCGCCTTGGCTGCCGCGTCCAGTTCGCGCGCCAGCGCCGCCGACGCCGTGGTGTGATCCACCAGCACCGCACCGGCCTTCATGCCGGCGAGCGCGCCGTCGTTACCGTAAACCACCGAACGCACATCGTTGTCGTTGCCGACGCACATCAGCACGATGTCGGCACCGGCTGCCGCCTCGCGCGGTGTTGCCGCCGAGGCACCGCCATGGGTTGCCACCCACTTCGCCGACTTCTCTGCGTTGCGGTTGTAGACAGTCACGCTGTGGCCTGCCTTCTGCAGGTGGCCTGCCATCGGGAAGCCCATCACACCAAGGCCGAGGAACGCGAGTTTCATCTTGGATCTCCGATATCCTGTTTGTCAAAACGGTACTTCATCACGCAGATTGCGAGCGACAGCACGAAAGTGATGGCATTGGCAATGATGATCGACGGCGCGCCGATCAGCACCCCGTAGACCAGCCATAACGAAACGCCGACGCAAAACACGGCCGCCATGCCCCACGACAAGTCGCGCGCCGAACGGGTCTTCCAGATCTTCAGCACCTGCGGCACGAACGACGCGGTGGTGAGGGTGCCGGCGATAAGGCCGATAGTTTCCTGATTCATCGATATTCAGTGCAGGGGCCGAGTCGCCGCGACCTTGTGATGGCTACGGTCAGTCAATATTGGTCGCGGCATGGCCGCTGCTACAGGGAGGCCAGGCGCGCTTTCGCCAGCGCAATCTCTGCCAGCACGCGCTCCGGCGCAGTGCCGCCAATGTGTTTGCGTGCGGCGACCGAGCCTTCCAGCGTGAGCGCCGCGAACACGTCGTCGGCGATGACCGGCGAGAACGCCTGCAGCTCGGCGAGCGACAAATCTGAAAGGTCAACGCCCTTGACCTCGGCAGCCTTGACGGCGCGAGCGACGCATTCGTGCGAGTCGCGGAACGGCACGCCCTTGCGCACCAGGTAGTCGGCGAGATCGGTTGCCGTCGCAAAGCCCTCGCGCGCGGCTGCGCGCATGCGATCGGCCTTGACGCGGATGCCGCCCACCATGTCGGCGTAGATGATCAGCGTCTGCGTGATGGTGTCCACCGTGTCGAACAGCGGTTCCTTGTCTTCCTGATTGTCCTTGTTGTAGGTCAGCGGCTGGCCCTTCATCAGTGTGGTCAGCGCCACCAGGTGGCCCTGCACGCGCGCCATCTTGCCGCGCACCAGTTCGGCGACGTCGGGGTTCTTCTTCTGCGGCATGATCGAGCTGCCGGTGCAGAAGCGGTCGGCGATGTCGATGAAGCCGAAGCGCGGGCTCATCCACAGGATCAGCTCCTCGCTCATGCGCGACAGATGCATCATCGTGATCGTGCAGGCGTTAAGGAATTCGATCGCGAAGTCGCGGTCGCTCACGGCGTCAAGCGAGTTGCGGCAGACGGCATCGAAGCCGAGCGCCTTCGCGGTCATCTCGCGATCAATCGGGAAGGTGGTACCAGCGAGCGCCGCCGCGCCCAGCGGCGACCGATTCACACGCTTGCGGCAATCAAGCATGCGCTCATGATCGCGCGCAAACATCTCGACATAAGCCATCAAATGATGACCCAGCGTCACCGGCATCGCGACTTGCAGATGCGTGAAGCCGGGCAGGATGGTTTCGGCATGCTGTTCGGCCAGCGCGACGAGCGATTGCTGCAACTTCACCAGCAGCATCGCCACGTTGTCGCAGGCAGCGCGGGTGTAGAGGCGAACGTCGGTCGCTACCTGATCGTTGCGCGAGCGGCCCGTGTGCAGGCGCTTGCCGGCATCGCCGACCAGCGCGGTCAGACGTTTTTCAATGTTGAAGTGCACGTCTTCGAGATCAAGCGACCACTCAAACTTGCCCGCTGCGATCTCGGCCTGGATCGTCGTCATGCCGCGTTCGATGTCGGCGAGGTCCTGCGCCGAGATCACGTTGCAGGCGGCGAGCATGCGCGCATGTGCCAGCGAGCCTGCGATGTCGAACTCGGCAAGGCGGTAGTCGAACGGAATCGATGCGGTGTAACGCTTGACGATTTCGGCAACCGGTTCGTCAAAACGGCCGGACCAACCGGAAGAAGGGTTGGCGGCGGGCGATGAGTTGGCTTGCATGTTGCTCTGCGGTTGTTCAGAATCGAACGCACGGGCGGACGGCGATGCCCGGGCGGGAAGTGAACGACCTTGAATCCGTGTGACAGAAAAGATGGTTGATGACAGCGGTCCGGCGCCGCGGGATGCGTCTCGCGCGCAATGGCAGATGACCGGATCGGATCGCCACGTTCGCACGGAGGCCGAGCAGCCGCCGAAACACCCTTCGAAGACGTCGCCAGCGCCGGCGTCCGGTCGTCGTGACGGCCGTCTGGAAGGCAAGGCGGCATCCCGGTCGGGCGCACAGCAAATTTTAGCCCGCAGGGAGCGCGAGGTCCGGCGCGCGGTATTCCCGGATTTGCGCAATCTCGGCGTGCTGGCGCGCGCGCTGATCATTTTTGTCGCGATGGTGGCCACCCACTCGCTGGCTGTTTCGGCGAGCCCGGCCGATGTGCCGCTCAATATCGCGCTGGCAATGGGCGCCAGCTTGCCGATTGCCGCCAGCACGGCATTGATCTGGGCGCTGGTGAGCCCGGTGCTGCGTCGTCTTGCCTACTGGCAAGCGGCATTCGCGATTGGCGCCGCGATGGTGCTCATCACCATCCTGTCGGCGCGCTGGTTCGATGCCGCCGTCTGGCGGGCGGTACCGCTGGCCCTGAGTGCGCTGGCGGCGATGCTGGTTTACTTCCATACCCTCGGGCGGGCGCTGTCGCCGGCGGTGACCGAGGCCCGGCTGCAGGCGTTGCAGGCGCGAATACGGCCGCATTTCCTGTTCAACTCGATCAATGGCGTGCTTGGGGTACTGCGCAGCGAGCCCGGCCGCGCCGAGTCCGCGCTGATGGACATGGCGGACCTGTTCCGCGTGCTGATGCGCGAGAACCGTGACTTGCAGCCGCTGGCGGACGAGATTACCCTGACCCGGCAGTATCTCGATCTGGAAAAACTGCGCCTTGGTGATCGCCTGAATGTGAGCTGGAAACTCGACAAGATGCCCGCCGACGCGATGGTGCCACCGCTGGTGCTGCAGCCTATCGCCGAGAATGCCGTCTACCACGGCATCGAGCCCACACAGGCTGCCGGCGAGATCGAGATTGAAGTGACGCGCCTGCGTGGCCAGCTTTTCATTACGGTGCGCAACCCGTTTCTCGAACAGGCGGGGCGCCACCACGGCGGGAACAAGATGGCGATGAGCAATATTCGAGAGCGGCTGGCCCTGCACTTCGATGCCGAAGCGAGCATGACCGCCGGGCCGCGCGACGGCCGTTATCAGGTGCAATTGATCCTGCCCTATCGCCGGTCGTCCGACACCAAGACCATTGTTTGACTCAGCATGACTCATTCCACCCTAACCGCTGTTGTCGCTGGCGCCGCTGCGCCGGTACGCCCGCTTCGGATCATCATCGCTGACGACGAAGCCCCGGCCCGCCGCCGGCTCTGCGACCTGCTGGAGGAATTGCAGCCGGCGTTTCCGCATGTCGTCGTTGCCGAGGCCGAGAACGGCGAGCAGGCACTCACTGCCGTCAGCCATGGCGCCGATATCCTGCTGCTCGATATCAACATGCCGGGAATGGACGGCCTCGAAGCCGCGCGCCATCTGCTGCGGATGGAAAACGCTCCTGGCGTCATCTTTGTCACGGCCTACGACCAGCACGCGCTGGAGGCCTTTGAAGTGCAGGCGGTCGACTATCTGCTGAAGCCGGTTCGCCGCGAGCGCCTGCTGGCGGCGCTGCAGCGTGCCAAGCCACTGGACGCGGTGAAAGTGGAGTCATTGCCGCGTGGCGCCCGCCGCTTCTTCAGCGTCAGCGAGCGTGGCCGACTGATCCTGGTGCCGGCCGATGACGTCATTTTCTTCCGAGCCGAGCAGAAGTACATCACCGTGGTCACTGCGGCACGCGAATATTTGATCGAGGATTCGCTCACTCGCATCGACGAGGAATTCGGTGGCCGCTTCCTGCGCATCCACCGCAATTGCCTGGCGCGCACCGATCTCATCGAATCCTTCGAGCGTGACGCCGATGCCGATGGCGAAGCGCAGTGGGTGGTGACCCTGCGCGGGCGGCCCGACCGGCTGCCGGTGAGCCGCCGCCAACATGCCGAGGTGCGAGCGCTGGCGAAGCGGGTGCGCGAGTAGCTCGCGTCACCGCGCCTACTTGGCGAAGAGCTGGCCGATGTCCTTGAACGCCTTGAACTCCAGTGCGTTGCCGCAGGGATCAAGCAGGAACATCGTGGCCTGTTCGCCAACCTGCCCCTTGAAACGGATGTAGGGTTCGATCACGAACTTCGTTCCTGCTGCGCGCAGACGTTCCGCGAGCGCTTCCCACCGGTCCCAGTCCAGCACCACACCAAAGTGCGGCACCGGCACGTCGTGACCATCCACCGCGTTGGTATGGGCGTGGTCCTGCGACGCAGTTTTCGGGTGCTGGTGGATCACCAGTTGATGACCGAAGAAATCAAAGTCGACCCACTCAGGCGCAGACCGCCCCTCCGCGCAGCCAAACACCTGCCCGTAAAAGTGCCGCGCAGCGACAAGGTCGTAAACAGGGATGGCGAGATGGAACGGATTGATTTTCATGCTGGGATTTCCGCTTGGCCAACCTGCGATCGTCGGTTGGCCTCGATGAGCCGACGGTGTGCGGCAGAAACAATATTGTAGGGTGCACGAAAAATGCAGCACCTGGACCAGTTCACTGCAGCATGCCTTTGCGGCCCGCATGTTGGCGGCATCGCCAGCAGCATCAATCAGTCGGCTTTACTCGCGTCGGGGCGGCTTGCCATTGAAGGAGTTTTCCCGAAACGCCTTTTGAATTCGCGCACAAAGTGCGAAGAGTATTCAAAGCCGAATTCCACGCAGGCTCTCGCCACCGCACCAGACCCGCGATCATTCTCTAGCGCGGCATGGACGGCCTGATAGCGCAGATTCAGGATAAATGACTTCGGAGTGGTGCTGCGATAGCGCTGAAAGGCCACCTGCAAGCTGCGCACAGAGACTCCGACGTGCCGCGCAACATCCGCTGTGGATGGTGGTTGCGTGATGCACAACTCGATGTATCGCTCAGCACGTTTTAGGTAGAAGGGTTCTGCGTCATTGGCGACGGTTTCCTGCTGCGCCTGTTTTTCAGCCGAGAGTTGCTGCCAGAGTCGGGTATAGGCTCGGTGATGCAGAAGCGCGATCTTGTAATCCCCTGTCTTTTCTGCCGCAACGGCGTAGTCGTAATGTAGCGTCACCAGAAGGGGTTTGGCATCAAGAGACTCCGCAATTGCTATGGCTTCCTTGATGTGGCGAAGCGCGGTCTGGTGGCGTGAGGCGCACAGGTGCGCCCATCCGATTGCCTGCAGCGCATCTGCCTCTTGAAACTTGTCGTTGCGCTCGCGGGCTGACATCAGGAACTCAAGCATCAGCGGCAGCGCGGCGTTGATCTCATTCATGAGCACCATCAACTGCCCGATGTTCGATCCGTAGAGCGCTGCCTGGTGCCGGTTGTTGCTTGCGATGGCGATTTGACGCACCTCGTCCATCAAAGCGCGCGCGCTACGACAATGCGACAGCACCTGTGTCGACGCCGTCGGGCCGAGCGCAGTGATGTGGGTGGCCAACGCGTTGTCAGGGTGTGACTGGCAGGCACGACGAAAGTGCACGCCAGCAAGTGCATTCGCTGCCTTTGGAAAGTAAAACGGCAAGTCGCTGCTTTTTTTGGCCAGAAGCACTGCTCGGGTGCCAGTCACGATCGCCTGCTCGTAGCGCTGCGCTCGCGAATGCAAAGAGGTCAAATGTGTCAAACACCGGACTTCACCATCGATTCGCGCCTTACCCTCCCCCCAACGCTCCCAGTGCACTAGCAGTTTCTGGAAGAGGGTTTGCGCACGCGCGTTTTCGCCCAGCTTCCAAAAGATTCGTGCCTCGATCTCTTGTGCACGCACCGCTTCTTGACGGCGGCCAAGGCGAGCTAGCGACACGGCGGCCGCGCGTGCATCAATGCGCGCCGCATCAAATCGGGACCGTGACATTGCCAGTTGCGCCCTCGCAAGCCGGATCGCGGCAGTGAGTTCCGCATCGTGCTGACCGAAACTCTCACACCGCTGCAATGCAGCTTCTGCGTCCTCGCATTGCCCGCGGAAGGCAGCGTCGGCAGCTCCCAGCGCCAGACGCAACAGCTTGCTTCTGGAGTCCGCGCGCATTAGTCGTTCGTTGGCATGCCGCAACTATCCTTCAGGTAATAGCGAATATTTGACCATGTGTTTCGGGTCCCGGGGGCAAACGAGATCCCGTCAAGAACGGCTGCCCCCGTAAGGCCGAGAGCCACGCGCAGCAAAATGAGTCCATCAATGGCGGGATTGAGCTGTTGATCGCCGTCTACGTCCAGGTTGGTGCAGATAGTTCCCGCGCATTGGACTGACACGGAATTGACATCGCTGCTACCCATCGTCCCGCTCCCGTTGACGACATTACACATCTGGCCCAGAGGCTGATCTCGTATGCGCACGTTGTATGCGGTGCCACTGAGAAGCGGCCCTGGGAAGAAGAAGTCGACGTTAACGGTTGCGCCGCCGGCATCCGAGTTCGTTGCCACCAGAAGTTGATCTGCGAGCTCCAGCGCGACGGACCGCCCTGCGTAGAGGCCGGACACGCTACCCCCCACGACTTTGCCCGGCGAGCAAGTGACGCGCACATCTGTGATCGGTCCTTGCACGAAGAAGGTCGCGTTTGCCACCTTGCAGGTCAGGCCTGTCGGCTGGGTGACAACGCCCACTGTATATTGCCGCGTCAGGCGCACGGGGCTACCAGCGAAGGCGAATGACTCTTCAGCCATAGCGGGGGTCACAGTTCCCAGACGCTGGCCCGCAGTCGAGTCGCCGGCAAACAGTCCCAGAACCAATCCCGGCTGTGACAACCCGTACAACGAGCCACTAACGTAGTATGGATCGTCGACGCAACCCACTGCGACGTTGCCAACATTGCCGCTGACGGTGCCGCTGGCATTGTTGACGTAACAGGTTTGTCCCGCAGGTTGCCTTTTGATCGTTACGTTGTAAGCGTTACCCGCCGGCAAGGGGGTCCAGAAGTGATAGAACGTGGACAGGTATTCGTAGCCGGTTGGCCTTACTGCTATTTCCTCGCTGCCGTTGAGCCCTAGCACCAAGCCATCGGCCCAAAATCCGGGATCAATGGCACCACCGACACGATACCCAGGTGCAAACCAGAAAATCGCCTGTCCGTTGGCACCGTCATTGCCGATGTATACGGGCGTCACTGGGGTTACTGCACTAGCGCCCGCACCGCCGCCGGGGTATGTGCCAGCGCTGCCTCGCTCACCGGTATGCCCGTCACCGCCACGGCCAAAGCCGGCGCCGCCAAGGCCACTGTCGTTGGTGGTCGAGTCCTGACCGGGGTAGCCGTTGCCATTGCGATAGGCTGATCCGCCGCCGCCACCGGCATGACCCTGGGTGCCGCCACCCCGGCCGCCGGAGTAGCGCAGGCGATTGATCGCCACGTCAGTGATGGCGCACTGCTCCGCGTCCCCGCCTTCGCCGCCCCATGCCAATGTCACGGTGAGGGGCAACGGTATCGCAGGCAACTTGCCGCCCCGCCCACCTTTGCCGCCTGCGGCGCGGAATCCCGCAAGCCCCGGAGGGCCGGTCACCGTGCTTGCCCCCCCGTTGTCGCCGTACTTCCAGCCGTCAACGTTTTGAAAGACGCTGCCTGTGCCCGCTCGCCCGACTTTGAGAGTAATTGAATTGCCGGGGTCAACCGCGACCATGCCGGAGCAGTAAGCGCCACCGCCGCCACCGCCAGCACCACCGAAGTCTCTGCTTCCCGCTGCGGATCCCCCGCCGGCGCCCCACAATTCAACCGTCACGAAACCCGTGCCACTCGGCACGGTGCACACGGTGTCTTCGGCCGTGATGATCGTGCCATGAGGACACTCTGCCGCATGTGCGCCGACCATGACACTCATTCCGGCAACGAGTGCCAACATGGCGATGACTCGCGATCCGGTGCCTGCACCCGCGGAGCGCAACGGCACCACTGTACGGGCTAACGCGCTGTACGGGCGTGGGGAGCTGATCCGGGCTGGGGGTGTTTCGATGCGGCAAGCGTTGTGCTCATCAATCGAGTAATCGTGGTGTTGGTCCATTTTCATTCGGCTTCTCATTCAAACTCATCTCGTCCAGTGCGACATCGTCATGGTTCGACGCATCGATCACCACGGCAATTTCATGCGGCCCGAGCTATGGCAGCGCCATGCCACACCTTAGATTGAGGTAGTCGCGCAATGCCCCCCAGTTGTTGCGCCTGGCGTTTGGATGATTCAAGCCAGAAAGTACCGCTTGACCCCGCAGGCCCCGCATGAGGCGATTGACAATTTGGCCGTCCGTGTTTGCCAGCACGCGACCGTCGTCATCGACATCCGGTGAACAGTTTGATTCGTGGATACAGGTGACATCAATGTTGCTAACTACCGATGAGGCCATGGTGCCGGTGCCGTTTTGCACCACACAATGCCAACTTGCAGGTTGTGCAGCCACCCACACGTCGTAGCGATCCCCCGACGGTAGATACTGCGAAAAGCGATACACGCCAGATGGCGAGAGCGACGCGGTTACTTGTTGACCACCCGTTTGCAGCACCAACCCCGGTACGAATCCTTTACCTCCAATTGGTTTGCCAGGCGCACACACTACATCTACGTTGGTAATGTTGCCGCCATCGTTCGCAAGCGCATATTCGCGCGTGAGCACGCAGAACGAACCCGGTGGTTGGGCCGTGACCGAAAACGAATGCCCGTATTGGGTGTTGAAGTTGGAGGTGAACGTGTATTGCGTGGCCCCGCTGGGTACGGCCAACACTTCCGACCATGAGACACCGTCCTGAGTTGGTGTGGTGACCTGCAACTGCAACCCGGCTTGGGTCAATCCGGTTACGTTCCCGCCGATCGTCGCTGACATCGAACCGATACTTGTCACCGCGCAGCCTATCCAGATCGCGACCTTGCAGAGCCGTACTGTGAATGAGGTGGTGTTGCTGCCTAAAAAAACAAAAGCACGATGAAACATATTGGTTTGCCGGAAGCGATTGTGGGGCACGAGGCGAAAACGGACATCCTCCGAAGCGATGCGGCAACGGAAAACGGGTGTGTCGTAGGAAAAGACAGTCTAAGTTGACTGGCAGTCGACAATATGTCGCTTTTCGCAGGAAGGGTAGAAAAGCGCAGAGTCAACGCTGCGACGGCGGAAGTAAATGCCCACGACCGCATAGCGTTCCATGAGTGCGCTGCGGACGAGACAACCAAACTCAGCATTGCGCATTCGGGCGTTGGCGGAGACGTAAGACGTTCGACGATCGTTGAGGTGGACGGTGAAGTGCAGCGTTGGAGGAGAGCGCTGAAGGCGGGAGTTCGGCCAGGAGAATTCAGCTGACGGCCGCAACATTGATTCTGAGGCGCGCTTTCGATCAGGACGGCCACGTCATGCGATGAGTGGTTTGCACCCAGAGATGAGGAGAGGTTTTCGGCACCGTGTCCGAAAGGTTCTCCGACATGGTCGATGCGCATCGGCGGCACTATTGCGTCGCAATGTAGGTGGGAGACTACAACCGATATGAGCGATTTCTGATGGTTGCTTTCGCGGTGCCGCAGAACAATTCATCCATGGCACCGCGCTGTGCGGATGCCAGCAAAACCGTAAAGGAATCAAGCCATGAACAAGGATCAAGTCGAAGGTCGTGTCGATCAGGTCAAGGGCAAGCTGCAGGAGGTCGCCGGCAAAGTCATGTCGGATGAACAGCTCAAGGCCGAAGGTCGCGCCAATCAAATCTCTGGCAAGGTGCAGGCCAACTACGGCGATGCCAAAGAGGCGATCAGGGACAAGGCGAAAGACATCGTCGACAAGCTCTAGGCCGGGTGATGAACGCCCAGCCAGGCGAGGCCCTCACGCCCTCGCCGCTACCACCGGCGCCTGGGCCGGCGCCGGTGGTGCCACCGGGTCAACCCAGTACACCGGCCCCCATCCGCGAACCGGCGCTACCCAATCCATTTCCACTGGAAGCACCACCGCCGGTCGTACAACGAATTGATGTTTGACGCAGGAGGTTCACATGCCTTTGCCATCACAAGAAACACTGAGTCCTTCCGCTACCCGCAAGCCTGTTGCGGCTGCCATCGTGACCGCAGTAGTTGCCGCCTTCACGCTGCCCTTTCTGGTGGCGTGCGGTGAACAGGACAGCACGCAGACGGTCGGTCAGCGCCTCGATGCGGCGGTTGCCAGGACCGAGCAGACCGCAACACAGGCGACGGAATCAGCGAAAGAGGCGGTGGATCAGGCGCGCACGGCGGTGCTCGATAGCGTCGACGGCGCAAAGCAGTCGGCCGAACGTGTGAACGACACCTTGGCGCGCGATAGCGACGACATGGCGATCACCGCTTCCGTCAGTGCCGGACTGTTGAAGGACCCGGATCTCAGTGCCCTGAAAATCGATGTCGACACTCGCAACGGCGTGGTCAGCATGTACGGCCCGGCCCCGACTGCGGCGGCAAAGGATCGCGCCACCACCATCGCCAGAGCGGTGAAAGGGGTTGCAAGCGTCAACAACGAGCTGACTGTCAAGCGATCGTGATCGCCAGACGGCGAGAGTACGTGCCACGACGAGGCAATTCTGTCTTAGCTTCGCTGCAGGCAGTTATGCTGCTGCCGCCAACATCACACGCTGCGCGTGTGATGCACGACGGTGAATCCCTCATCTTCTGCCGGTGATTGAAAGTACTCCGTGATTGCATCGAACTCGGCATCCGTCGTCCACGGCGCACCCGCTGGCAACCCGGCGCTGCGCTGCTTCAGTTGCTGCTTGCAAAGGTCGTCGGGTGCGTCGATGTAGTGCAACTCATGCGCCACACCCGCACCCTCGAACAGCGTGCGGAACCATTCGCGCTGGGTGCGCGTGTTGCCGGGGAAGTCGAGCACCACAGAAACGCCATGTGACAGCAGCGCCACAATGTGCGGCGTCAGCGCATCACGCAGCCGCGCTGAATACTTCACGAAATCCGGGATCACCAGTATCTCGCCAGGATACAGGCCCGCCAGCAGATCGTCCTGCACGATGAGCACGGCGTTCTTCGCCTCTGCTAGCGCCTTGGCATGCGTGGATTTGCCAGCGGCCATCTTGCCGCACATGAAGTAGAGCGTTGCGGGGTGAGTTGGCATCGTCATCTCAGTTTACGGCGATGACGATTGATAGCGCATTGCCGTAGGGTGGGCAACTTGTTGCCCACGCGACGCCTTGGTAGCGCCTATCCCGCTTGGTCTGGTGACCTTTGTGAATGCGTGGGCAACGAGTTGCCCACCCTACCTGGCTGGCTACGGTTGAAACATCTGACGCATTTCATCTTGCTGTTGGCGAAGAACGCTAACGACGAGATCAAATTTATCTAGCCCATCACTAAGGCTGCTAATTCGCTCCGCTAGATTGCGGATATTGATGAGCGTAATTTCACCTAAACTGCTCTTACCAAATTTGCTTGTTGGGTAGCGAAACGCCATTGACTCTGGGTCGACATCTGTGAAACAGGCAATCACAGTCCCAATGAGGTCGACGTCATCAGACTTGATGTAATCATCAACTGACGGATCAATTTTTTCGGCAATCTTCCGCATGAGTCCACTCGCAAGATCCCATAAGTGATGGATCTTATGGTGTTCCGGAAAACCACTACCTTCCGACAGGAGAATTCGACTTTCTTTAATGACTTCTTTGAGTTGGAGTTCGATGTACTGTCTGTACAGAAACGCAATCGGGTAGACAAGAATGTCTTGATCGTGAGAAGTGGCCCCACATTTCAAGACAGCAGGATAAGTGGAAACTCGGATAGCAAATGACGCGGCGGAAGCCGCGAGAAAGACTATTCGATGTCAACGAAGAAGAGCAGCGCAATTCGGCGCCAGCGGCGCAAGCTCACACCGGAATTCAAAGCCAGGGTTGCCCTGGCAGCGCTGCGGGAGGACGCAACGACAGCCGAGTTGGTGGCACGTTTTGACGTTCACGCCAACCAGATCAGCGAATGGAAGAAGCTATTGCTGGAGCGCGCCACACTCGCCTTTGGCGGGAGCACGACGCTGGCCGCTGGCGACGACGAAGCGCTCGTCAAGGCCCAGACCAAGATTGGGCAACAAGCCTTGGAGATTGATTTTTTAGAACGCGCGCTCACCAAGGTCGGATTGCTGAGCGCCGGGAAATGATCGACCGGACGCACAAACTATCGCTGACGCGGCAGGCCACGCTGGTTGGCATCAGCCGCTCGGCGGTGTACTACCAGGCCGTGGCGGTCTCCGAGCGCGATCTGGCGCTGATGCGGCGCATCGATGAGCTGCATCTGGAGCAGCCGTTCTGGGGCTCGCGGGGCCTCTTGCGCATGCTCAGGCGCGACGCATCGATCAAGCCCTGGATCGAGCAACAACCCTTGGGGCGCAAGCACGTCGCCACCCTCATGCGGCGCATGGGGATTGAGGCGCAGTGTCCAAAGCCCGGCACCAGCAAGCGAGGGCGTGGCCCCCGGCACAAGGTGTTCCCCTACCTGCTCGGCAGCATCAACTTCGAACAGATGGACGCCAACACGGTCTGGGCGCTCGACACCACCTACATCCCGATGCGTCACGGCTTCGCCTACCTCACCGCCGTGATCGACGTGGCCAGCCGCCGAGTGCTCGCGCACAAGCTCTGCACCACGCTGGAGGCGTATCACGCCGTCGAGATCGTCGAGCAGGCGATCCATCGCTTCGGTACGCCCGAGATCGTCAACACCGATCAGGGCAGCCAGTTCACCGCGCTCAAATTCGTTGAGGCGATCACGACGCGCAACATCAAGCTATCGATGGACGGTAGGGGGGCGTGGCGCGACAACGTCTTCGTCGAACGCTTCTGGCGAACAATCAAATACGAGCGCATCTACAAGCGTGCCTACGATACGGTGAGCCAGGCACGCGCCGACGTGGCTGAGTACATCGACTGGTACAACGAGCAGCGACCGCACACTTCCAACGAAATGGAGCAGACGCCGAAACAAGCCTACGACAATTCACGGGAGAAACTGGCGGCACGGAGCTTGAAGGCGGCTGCGTAGAATGAAGCGAACCGGCGTGCTCCGCGTTACCCACGGCGCGCGCGAAACGTGCTCTATACGACGAGTTTTCGCGCGCGCCGTGGATAACGCTACGCTCTCAACCCACCCTCCGAGTTCCACTTATCTTTCGGGGTTTGTTGTCTTGACGAATGGGGCCACTTCTGTGAGCTGTCTCCACCACTTGCTGGGCGAGAAGGTCTGCTGCTTTCTTATACCCTAGGATGTATAGGCGCATTGGCACGTGGCTGCGACTAATGCACGCGTTGCTCCGCCAGTCTTGCCCGGAAGTAAACAGAGGGTTGTTCATTGAAGGGCTAACTTAAGTGGCGAGATTCACACCGTGGTAGCGAGTGTAGCCTCGATGCAGCGCAGCGGTATCGAGGTTTCGTGACGTCAACAGTCCTCGATTTCGTTTAACTGCATCAAGGCTACGGCGTGATCGGTTGCATGAGGTTGCCCGCATAAAATGCAATCTTTCCCTGTTCGAAAGCACCGCATGTCCGCCGAACCCCGCGTCCTGATTTGTGGCTCGATGGCCTTTGACACGATTTGCGTGTTTCCGGGGCGGTTTGCCGAGCACATTGTGCCGGGGGCGACGCACAAGATCAGCGTGTCGTTCTTGGTGGAGAACATGCGGCGCGAATTCGGTGGTTGCGCGGGCAACATTGCCTACACGCTGAAGCTGCTCGGTGGCGCACCGGTGATCTGCGCGGCGATTGGTGACGATGGCGCCGAGTATCGCGACCGCATGGCGGGCTTTGGCATCGGGCTCGACGCGTTGCGCGCGGTGCCCGGCTCGTTCACGGCCAACTGCCACATCACTACCGATCTTGACGATAACCAGATCACCAGCTTTCATGCAGGCGCGATGTTCCAGTCGCAGGTGAACGATGTGACTGCGGTGGACAACATTGCGCTGGGCATCGTGGCACCGGATGGGCGCGACGGCATGTTCAAGCATGCGCGTGGCTTTGCGTCGAAGAAGATCCCTTTTATCTTCGACCCCGGTCAGGCGATGCCGGCGTTCTCGGGCGACGAGATTGCCGAGCTGATCGGGATGGCCGATTACCTGAGCGTGAACGACTACGAAGCCGAGATGATTGCGCAGAAGACCGGGCGTGCGATCGAATCCTTCGCGCCAAACCTGAAAGCTCTGGTCGTTACGCTAGGCGCCACTGGTTCACGCGTGTACACCGACGGGCGCGTGGTCGACGTGCCGGTGGTGCCTGCGAGCGCGCTGGTCGACCCGACCGGTTGCGGCGACGCATTCCGCGCCGGATTGCTCTACGGCATCGCGCACGGCTGGAACGTGGAGAAGGCCTGCAAGCTGGGCAGCCTGGTGGGTTCGATCAAGATTGCCGAACGCGGCGGGCAGAACCACAATTTCACCGAGCCGGCGATTCGCGCGCGCTTTGCCGAAGTGTGGGGCGAGCGCTGGTAGCCCGATTGCTCACAGCGGGTTTCGCGGACGCAAATGGCAAACCCGGTTGCGAGCAACCGGGCCACGGGCAGTGAGAGGATTGCGGGCCGGAGCGGTTCGCGTCCGACGGCCGAAAGTTAGCGGCGCAGCGCGGATTTTTGCGAGACGGTGATGTGCATGGAGGAATAACCTTCCTCGAAGCCAGCAGCCGGCGCGCCGCCTTCGTCGTCTTCAAAAATCCGTGGCACGACGCGCTTGATGTCGGCGTCGTTGGTGTTCGACTCAGCGGAGATCGCGAGATCGAGCGCGCGAATCTTGCCGCTGATCTTTGAGCGCGGATAGAAACTCACCTTGCCTTTGACCTGCATCGAGCCATCGAACTCGCCGCGAACCTCGGCCTCATTGGTGCGCACCGAGCCGATCACCGCGCCGCCTTCGGCAATGATGATCTTCCTCGCGTACACAGTGGCTTCCAGCGTGCCGAGCACACGGATGGTCTCGCAGCGGATTGGCTGGTCGGTGGTCATCACCATGTCTTTGCCGACCGTCAGTACGCCGTCAAGACCGGAGACGGTCAGCGAGGCATTGCCGTCGCGTGGCATGATGGTTTGCAGCACCGACGGATCAATGGTCGGCTTTGCAGTGAAGTCATGACCGCCCATCAACTCTGCTGCAGCCTTGCGCAATTTCGCGTCGGACGAGGGCACGGGGGCGCTCTGCGGCGCCTTTTCGCGTGCTTGTAACGGTGGGCCGCCTGCCGGCACCGGCTGCAGCATGCCAGTGCCGCGCCCGAAGGCCGCGCTGACTTTGTCGCTGATCCAGTTCTCGAAGAAGCCCATGTGACCACCCCCACGGAGTTTGATTCGATTGATCAATGGCGATCTCCGTGCCTGCCGTGAACGCGGAAAAAATGGCTTCTAAAACAAAAGCTTACGAATTGGGTGTCGCAGGCGACGCATGTCAATTTACGTCACAAAAGTGACGTTGACGTAGCGTGTCGTGGCGTTTATGACGACAGAATTGACCAATCTAAATTGGATCAGCTTTTCAGTGAAAGTCTTATTCAAACTGGGCCCAATGCATAAAAGTTCGAATACTCGACTTTTAGTCTTTTCGCCTGCCGAGCCCAATAGAAACGTCATTTGAGTAAAAAGTTGCTGCACACTGCTAACGTGTCAACGCTGTCAGTGCATCCGCCGAGTGCCCGAAGCCCCGCTACAGATTGGCCCGATGCTGTCCGCCGTCCACCGGCAAATTGACGCCGCTGACCCAGCTGGCAGGGGCCGAGGCGCAGAACACCACAGCGGCGGCGATTTCCTCGGGTCGCCCGAGGCGCTGGAACGGGATGCCGGTGCGGATGGCTTCATAGAGCGGCGAGCCATCGCGCTTGCGCTGGTCCCACAGCCCGCCGGGGAATTCCACCGATCCCGGCGACACGCAATTGACGCGGATGTTCTTCGGCGCCAGCGTCAGCGCCAGCGATTTGGAGTGAGAAATCATCGCCGCCTTCATCGCCGCATAGGCGGCCTGCCGCGTGGTGCCTTCCATGCCCGAGATCGACGAGATGTGCACGATGGCGCCACCGCCGCGCGCTTCCATCCACGGCACCACCTGACGGCTGGCGCGCACGGCGGCCATCATGTCCACGTTGAAACCGAGCGACCAGGCTTCTTCGCTGTCACCCAGACCGAAGCCGGACGGATTGTTGACCAGCACGTCGACGCCACCAAGCGCCGCGTTGGCCGCATCCAGAAAGGCCGCCAGCGCCGCCGCGTCGCCCACATCGCAGGACTGGGCGAACGCCGTTACGCCCCGCGCAGTCAGTTCGTCGCGGACGCTCGCCAGCGCGTCCATGCCGCGCGCACAGATCGCCACGTTGGCACCTTCGTCGGCGAACGCCAGCGCAATCGAGCGCCCAATACCGCGGCTGCCGCCAGTGACGATGACGTTTTTGCCTTTGAGTCCGAGGTCCATAGTGGGTGTTTTCTAAAGCGGATAAACGAGTGAATTGGGGATCAGCGCGTTGTCGTAGACGGCATTGCGCGCGGCGAGGCGCAGACCTTCGGTTGTGGCGACCAGCGTATCGTGATAGCAACCGGTTGCCAGCATCTCGGGCGGCTGGGGGCCGACGGTCTGCGCGACGATGAATGGCGTACGGGCATGCACGCCGTCGAGCACCGGCAGGCCGATGATGTGTCGCGTGCTGCGTGGCGCGAACACCAGCGTCTTCTCGATCCCGGTGATGCGGTCGGCCATCATGCCGTGGCCATCGAGATAGATCGCGGCGAGCGGCAGGCCACGGTCGAAGTTCTCGCGCGCCTGCGCGCGGTACACGGCAGCGGGCGTGAAGAGCGCCTCCCATGTCGCTAGATCAAAGCGGTCGAGCGCGTCGCCGTAGCGCGCATTGAGCGCGAGGACGTCGAGCAAGGCGATATCGCTCATAGACCAAGCGTCTCGCGGTAGTAGCGGTACATGCCGCGAATCAGTGTTTCGGTGACCATGTGCGGGCTGGCAGTGCCACTGTCGTTGCCGCCCAGCGCGACGACGCATTCGCCGTCGGGATAAGCGCTGGTTGCCTGCTGGCAATATTCGATCACTTCGCCGTCGTCGAGCGACACAAGCCCTGCCGGGCCGAACAGATTGGCCTGCTTGAGGCGGCGTTCGGTCATCTCGGGCGTGTCGTCGGCAAAGCCGAAATGCGTCCACACGAAATCAAACGCGTCCGGCCCCTGCGGGATGATCTGCCGCGTGGAGAGCGAGTTCACCTGCTGCTGGATGATCACGCTCGGGAAGATGGTCTGCATCACGGCGGTCGGCCCCTGCCACCAGCCTTCCTGCACCACGTCCATCAGGCGCGGGTCTTCGAGCTTGAGTGCCCGTTTGAAACTGGTCACGCCTTTGGTCACTTCGGCGTTTTCGCCGCCGGCATTGCGGGTTGAGATCATCTGCGCGTGACGGCCACGCGGGTCAATGCGCAGCTCGCTCTTCTGGTCGGCGCGCCAGAGGCCGAAGGTCACGAAGAACACATGCAGGAGGCCGGGGTGGTACGGGTCTTTGATATTCTCCTGCATCAGCTTCCAGTTGCCGCGAATGCGCTGCCGGTTGTACCCAAGCAGGGTGAGCTTGCGGCCGTCGAACGTGCGGTTGAAGAAGGGCATCAGCCCGCTGCCAATGAACTGCTCGAACGGTTCGACGTCCGGGTCGAAACTTGCGAACACGATGCCGTTGTGCACCTGCACCTTGAGGCGGTTGAGGCCGTGTTCTTCCAGTTTGAAATCGGCGTCCATGCCACCCTGACCACCGACGCCGTTCTTCATCGGCACCCCGGCCAGTTCGCCATTCAGCCGGTAGCCCCACTGGTGATACGGGCAGACGAAGACTTTCGCGTTGCCGAATTCCTTCTGGCAAAACTTCGCGCCCTTGTGCGCGCAGCGGTTCTCCAGCACATTGACTGAACCATCGCGATCACGCACCACGATCACCGGGCGTTCGCCGATCATCGTCGCCTTGTAGTCCCCTGCGTTCGGTATCTCGCATTCGAGCGCGACGTAGCACCAGTGACCCTTGTAGAAGAACGCCTCCATCTCGCGCTGGTAGAGACCGTTGTCACTGTAGACGCGATTGGGAATCTGTTGCGGGCCGCAGCCGGCGAATGGGGAGATTAGGATCGTTTCGGTCATGGTGCCTGAAAGGTCAAGCCACACTGCTTGGCCAATTGGATTGTCGCGCATCACCGCTGTCAGAAAGCAAAAAGGCCCGCATATAGCGGGCCTTTTGGAGCGTGACGAGAATTACTTCGCCAGCTCGTTCATCGTGGCCTGGTCGAGCTGCCCAGAGATGGTCAGGCGACGGTCGCGCTGGAAGGCGCGGATGCCGGCGACCGTGGCGCGGCCAAGCTGGCCATCCGCTGCACCGACGTTGTAGCCGAGCTGGTTCAGCTTGACCTGCACGTCACGCACCGAGAGGTTGGCGTTCTGCGCCGGGTTCGACGACGGGCCGGCGGCCTGGCTGGAC
Source organism: Casimicrobium huifangae (assembly GCF_009746125.1). Taxonomy (NCBI): domain Bacteria; kingdom Pseudomonadati; phylum Pseudomonadota; class Betaproteobacteria; family Casimicrobiaceae; genus Casimicrobium; species Casimicrobium huifangae. The sequence goes on along the minus strand of NZ_CP041352.1, from coordinate 3,472,086 downwards.
TGCACCGATGCGCCCTGTTGCTGCGACGAGCCTTCGACAGTCAGGCGACCACCAGTGCCCATGCCACGATCACCCATCGATTGCGGCGCGTAGTTGCGCACGGCGGTGATGATGTTGTTGTAAGCATCGGTGAAGGCAGCGGTGACGACCTTGCCCTGCGGTGTGTTGGTATAGCCACCCGCGCCGCCAAAGCCGGACGAACCGACCAGTACAGCGCCGAGGTTGAAGTCCGTATTCGACGACGAGCCTTCTGCGGCAGCGACCTGCACGCCTGAACGGTTGTCGACCAGTGTCAGCATGACGGCCGCTTCGTTGGTCTGAATGCCACCGGCCACGGCGCCGAGCACGCCGAGACGACCACCGAAGCCACCGAGCGCAGCGCCAAGACCGCTGGTGCCACGGGCGCTCATCAGCACCTCCGGTGTCAGCGAGTAATCCGCTGCAACCATCTGGCCTTTGCCAAAGTTGGAGTTCTGACGCATTTCGCCGGATTGCTGCAGCGCGCGCTCCTGCTGCATGTTGGCCATCGCGCGGCCGCGCTCAACCACGATGAAGCAGTTCGACTGCTGGATCAACAGGCGCAGCACCGGCGATGTGGAACCAAGGCGATATTTGTCCATGTAGGCGCGGTACCAGTCGAGGCTGGTGTCTTCCACCAGCGCGATGGTGCCGGCCGGGCGATCACAACGGCCAAGCTTGGCGTTGACGTTTTGTGCCGCGGCGCCGCCGGCGGATCCGGTGGCGGCGGTGCGCGCCTGATCGGAGCCGACTTTGGGCTGCGAGGCTTCACAGCCAGCAAGGACCACGGCGACGGCGACCAGGCTGAATGCGAAAATGCGTGACATATGGTCTCTCCTGAAAGTATGTTCGTGTTCCGGATAGGACGCATTCGGAGCGCGCGAAGCGTCATGTCGCGCGTCATTTGGTGCGTTTGGCACGCAGGGCGCATGCACCCTTCCGGCGTTGCTGTGAGTAATGATAGAGAAATCCCCGCAGCGCGGCTACCGGGGTTGTCCACAATCGGGTGTGGCGGGTGAGGAATCTGACCTTCGCGTGGCGCGTGGCGCGGCTGTTCGCCAAACTGCTCGTCGGGCTGTGGATTTCTGCGACATCGTTTGCCCGGGCCGATTCGCCGCAGCGGCACGCCATCATCCGCTCGTGGTCACGTGATCTGCTGCACCTGGCGGGCATCGAAGTGCGCGCAGTCAACTTTCCGGACGATGCCGAGCGACCCGTGACACTGGTTGCCAATCATGTGTCCTGGGCTGACATTTTCGCGCTCAATACGCAGCGCGCCTGCCATTTCATTGCCAAGGCGGAGTTGCGTCGCTGGCCGCTTGCCGGTCGCCTGCTGGCGAACGTCGGCACCGTGTTCATCAATCGCAGCGAACGCAAGGAGACGCACCGGCTGAAGGAGGTCGTACATCGTCTGCTTGATGCCGGTGAGACGGTAGCGGTGTTCCCGGAGGGCACGACCAGTGCTGGTCGCGATGTGCTCAAGTTCCACGCGTCACTGCTGGAGCCGATCGTCGCCAGCGAGGGGGAGGTGTGGGTGGTGGCGATCCGCTACTTCCGGCGGCCGGCCGCGCATGGCGTGGTGGCTGAACAGCGTACTGACGCCGCTGCCTACATCGGTGCGATGAGCCTGATCGAGTCGCTGCGCGCGATCCACGATGCCGAGCCGGTGATTGCCGAAGTACGCTTCATCGAGGCGATCAATTGCGCCGGAATGTCACGACGTGAGGTTGCGCAACGGGCGCAGGCGCTGATCGGCGAGGCGGTTCGGGCCTAGGGAAACGCTGAATAAGTCCCCCGTGCGCATCGCATCGTCGGACTTGGGCGATCTGCAAACCCAAAATTCTTCAACATAGCCCCGCTGTGCCTCAGAATTTTGGGCTTACAGCTCATCCTAATCCGCCGCGCGCTGCATCACGCGGACTTATTCAGCGTTTCCCTAGTCGCCAGTCGTCAGCGCCAGCGGTTGTCGGCTGGGCACCTGGAACACGGCGCGGTCTTCAAGTCGCAGCGCGGTGAGCGCACCGCCCCACAGGCAGCCTGAGTCGAGCAGACTCACATTCGGCCACAGCCGCAAGCCTTCGCTGGACCAGTGGCCCGCCAGCACGTGGCCGCCTGCCGATCGCCGGCCAGGCAGCGCGAACCAGGGTGCAAAGCCGGCCGGAGCGAAACTGGCGTCCCGCTTTTCACGGAAATCGATCTCGGAGAACGCGGTGCAGAAACGGAGTCTCGCTAGTGCATTCACGATGACGCGATGTCGAGGCAGGCCGCTCAAGGCTTCGTGCCAGGTGCGCGGTTCGTTGCCGAACAGTGAGCGCAGGAAGTCCTGGTAGTCGGGACCACGCAGCTCACGTTCGATTTCGCGGGCGAGCGTGCGTGCGTCGGCGAGGCTCCATGCTGGCAGCAAGCCGGCGTGGACAATCGTGTGCGGACCGACGTCAAGCAGCAGCGGGCGATGGCGCAGCCAGGCGACCAGCTCGTCGGCATCTGGCTGGGCAAGTACCTGATCGAGTGTGTCGCCCTCGTGCAGCGACGAGAACCCCTCGTGCGCCATGATCAGAAAGAAATCATGGTTGCCGAGTACGCTGTCAGCAACACCTTGCTGCTGCAACGCCCTGACGCGCCGCAACACGGCCGCTGAATCAGGCCCACGATTGACCAGATCGCCGACGAAATACACCCGGTCATGCGCCGGGTCGAAGCGGATCAGTGCCAGCAGCGCATCAAGCTCGGCCGCGCAGCCCTGCACATCGCCGATCACCCACGTGCTCATGCAGTTACCCGCCGGGTATCAGCATGCAAACTGGCGAGCTTGGCATGACCGCAGCAGAAACAAAAAACGCGCCGATGGGCGCGTTCATTGCGGATTGCGTAAAGCCTCACTTGGCCTTGGCTACCAGCAGATCGACACCGGCTTTTACCTCGGCGTCCGACAGCGCGGAGGCGCCACCCTTCGGGGGCATTGCCTTGAAGCCCTTGATGGCGTGGTCATAAAGTGTTGCCACGCCTTGTGCCACGCGCGGTGCCCAGGCGACCTTGTCACCCGTTTTTGGCGCGCCAGCCGCACCTGTCCCGTGGCAGGCCACGCAGGCCTCGTTGTAAACCTCGTCGCCGCTTTTGGCCTTGGCAGCAACGGCAACCACGCCTGCAGCGGGGGCCGGCGCCGGAGCTGCGCCTTCAAGCTTGACCAGTTCGCCAACCGGCTTGACGCGTTGCTCGACGGACTTCTTGTCTTCGGTCGTGTCGATGCGTTTGCTGCCGGTAACCAGTTGCGCGCCCAACAGTGCGATCGCGACCGGCGTGACAAGCGCCAACACGCATACGACGATAAGTTGCTTGGGGGTCTTGATCAGTGTGCCGTGTTCTTCGCTCATGGCCGTGTGCAGGTGGTGACTGTGACGGGTGGATCCGGATTTGCTTTTTGCTCTGGCCAAGCCGTCCGGGCTGCGACTGGCAACTTTTAATTATAGCCAGCCGCCAGGCTGGTCCCGGCACCGCCTATAATCCTGACCTATGCGCCCGTAGCTCAGCTGGATAGAGTATTGGTTTCCGAAGCCAAGGGTCACAGGTTCGACTCCTGTCGGGCGCGCCACGCAGTCCTGCGTTGATCAGTCGACCAATGTCGCGATGCGTCGAATGGCGCCGCTGTCGTTTTTTTGACCGTACATGGCATCAATTAGAGTCGGCATTCGTCACGGCGAGCGACACTCGCATCATATTTGCATCTTTGGTGGCGCAACCATCGTCCCGATCTTCGAGGACGCCGCGCACGCAGTCGCGGACGCACTCGAAGCGATCGGTCTACGCCCAACGATGGCTGCCAACGAGTTTCTGCGGGAAGGCACCAACTACATTTTCGGGGCTCATACCATCACGGCGCCTGCAGTGATCGCTGCGCTGCCAATGTCGTCGGTGATCGTCAACTCGGAGCCATTTGCCCAAAGCCATCAGGTGGACATCGCGTGGAATACGCTGGCCCAAGCTATCAACGGGCGCCACGTCTGGGATTACAGTATTCGCAATTTGTCGGCAATGGACCGGTTTGGCGTTCGTCCGCGTACGCAAAGTTGGGTGCCACTCGGGTACGCAGAGCGTTTGCGACGAGTCGCGCGCACGGTAGATCGCGATATTGACGTGCTGTTCTATGGTTCCCTCAACCATCGCCGCATGCACGTGCTGCAGCAATGCGACGAGCGCGGACTTCGTGTCCACGCTGCAGGGCAATCCTGTTTTGGCGAGGGACGCGACGCGCTGCTCGGACGTAGCAAGTTACTGCTCAACATTGGCCTGGTAGAGAACAGCGTTTTTGAGCAGTATCGCGTCTTCTATGCGTTGACGAACGGTGTGCCTGTGGTTACTGAGATGGCAGCAGGCGAACAACTTGGACTCGTATACGAGCAGGGGCTTGCGATAGAAGGCTACGGCGGACTTGCTCAGCGTTGCGAGGCGCTGGTGCGCGACGCGGAAAAACGTAGCGCCCTCGAAGCGCGCGCTATTCAGGCGGCCCGATCAATCGATACTACCGCAAGAATTCGGGAGGCCCTCGCTCGTCATCGGGAATCGACGTCGGGCGTCGCAAGCTCGGGCCTAGTTTGACGGTTGCGGGTGAAGACTACTCGGACAGCGTCGCCGGACGCGACAGCCGCAGTTTGGCAGCGGCCATAATTTGACAAGCGAAGACTGTAGCAGTGGGCAAAGGTCGGTTGGACTTCAAGTCATCGCCGCCACCGGATGGTTGTGAGCACGCAAGTTAGTCCCGGCGCGTCCCGCCAGCCAGGCGTTCGTGTTCAGTTCGTTCGCGTTCCACTATCGTCAGGATGAAGGCACGGCCGTCTTTCATGTGCGCAAAAGCGGCATAACCGCGTTCGAGGAATTCGTGCAAACCGCCAACGCCGCCAGCATGCGCCGGACCTCGCATCATGCGCAGCAGGCCCGCAAGCAGCGGCATCCGCGCCAGTTTGTCCAGTGCCAGGCCAATCTCCTCGGTTAGCGCGATCTGGCGCAGGCGCAGATGGTAGTCACCCATGGCCCGATAGGCGACTTCGTAATTCGCTGGGGTGATCGTCAGCGGCTGAGTTGTCACGGGGGATTGCTCCCGCAGCGCTTTGCCAAGTCGGGCGTCGAGCAGCTCGGAGAGCGCATCCATTTCGAGGGCCGCCGCGAGCGTGGCCAGCGCTTTGTCCGGGAGGAATTTCACCAGAATGCGGATCACGCGCTCGATGTCGGCATCACGCTGCGTCAAGTCTTCGGTGGAATAGAGTTCGGACAGAAAGAACCTTGCGGCGGGGCCAAACTCGCTGGATGCAAGCAGATCGGCGTGAGTTGCCGCCAGGCGGGCTTGCTGCCAGCGGCGGACGGCGAGGCGATCATCAGCACTGACTGCAGCATCGCGTGCCGCCGCGCGTTCTGCACGGGCAGCTGCAAAGTGGGCCCGCAGCGTGGACTCGTAGGATGTTCCCGATTTGGCCATGCCGCAAGCGTAGGGCAAACCGAGTTGTTCTTGCTGGACCTGGATCAAGCCCGCGATCGCCATTGTGGCGGGCAGTGAACGTCGCCGGCGTGATGCACTGCGTGAAATTCGCGCTGCGGACGGTAGGCCACAGACTCTAGCGCCTCTCCCTACAATCCCCCGCAACTGGTGCAGGAGGACGCTGCAATGTGGACACGCCGTAGAGTCATTTTTGTGGGCGTTGCCGGGGTGCTGGCCGCTGGCGCTGCCGTGGTTCTGCCGCGCCTCAAATCAGCTGGTCCGGCGCCCGCCGGCGCAGAGCTGGTGGCAAGTCATACCGACATGCTGCGCGCCGTTGCTCTCGCACTGTTGGGGCCCGCATTGCCCACAGCAGGGAGCGAACGCGATGCGCAAGTTAGCGCCGTACTGAAGGCGTGCGGCGCGCTGATCGACAATCTGCCTGCCAGCACGCGTCGTGAAATCGGCGATCTGTTTGGCCTGCTCGCCCTCAAGCCGGCGCGGGCGCTGCTCGGCTACGGCGGTGATTGGCCGGACGCCGACAGTAATGTTGTCAACGCCTTTCTGGCCGGGCTGCGTGACAGCAGCATTAGTCTCAAGCAACAGGCGTATTTCGCGCTGCACGACATGGTGCTTGGCAGTTTCTACGCCGAGCCGACCACCTGGGCCGCGACTGGCTATCCCGGCCCTCCCAAGCTGGCGTGACCCCCACCGGGCAGCAATCCCACCCCTATAAGGCAAACGCAGATGTTCGTTGATCCCATCAAGGAAGGCCTGGCCAAAGGCTGGTTGCACATTGACGCGTCGCAGCTTGGCAAGGATGCCGTGCTCGAAGCCGACGTCTGCATCATCGGTACCGGTGCCGGCGGCGGCATTGCCGCCGACGTGCTGTCCAGCACCGGCCTCAAGGTGGTGATGATTGAAGAGGGCATGCTGAAAAGCTCGACCGACTTCCGCATGCTGGAGGCTGAGGCGTACCCGACGCTCTATCAGGAGTCCGCATCGCGCAAGACCGCCGACAAGGCGATCAACATCCTGCAGGGGCGCACGGTCGGTGGTTCCACCACAGTGAACTGGACCAGCAGCTTTCGCACGCCAACGCCGACGCTCAAGCACTGGCGCGAGCGTTTCGGTCTGACCGAGCTGACTGATGAACACATGGCCGGCTGGTTCAAGCTGGCGGAGCAGTTGCTCAGTATCTCCGACTGGACGGCACCGGCCAACGAGAACAACAGCGTGCTCGAGCGCGGCGGTCAGAAGATTGGCGTCAAGGTCGAGCGTATCCGTCGCAATGTCAAGGGTTGCTACAACCTGGGCTATTGCGGCATGGGTTGCCCCACCAATGCCAAGCAGTCGATGCTGACGACCACCATCCCGGCGGCCTTGTCGCGTGGTGCCGTGCTGGTCAGCCGCGCCCGCGCTGACCGACTGGTCTGGCAGGGTAGCCGCGTGAGCGCGCTGGAATGCACCGCCATGCGCGGTAGCGGCTACGACGAGGGGTCAGCACGGGTGCGGGTGACCGCAAAGCACTTTGTGGTCGCTGGCGGCGCCATCAATTCGCCGGCGCTGTTGTTGCGCTCGAAGATGCCGGACCCGCACGGCCGGATCGGTCGCCGTACCTTCCTGCATCCCTCGCTGATTTCCGGGGCCGATATGGGCAGCAAGGTCGAGGGCTGGTCGGGTGCGCCGCAGACGATGTACAGCGACCACTATCTCGGCACTCAGCCGGTCGATGGCGCGATGGGCTTCAAGCTGGAAGCGGCCCCGGTGCATCCGGTGCTCTACGCGATTTCGGTCAATGGCATGGCGGAGCATCATCGCGCCCGCATCACCAACATGACCAATACGCAGGTGATGATTGCGCTATGCCGCGACGGCTTTCATCCAGACAGTGAAGGCGGCACGGTCAAACTGCTTGGTGATGGCTTTCCGCAACTGGACTACGGCCTCAATCGCTATTTCTTTGATGCGGCGAAGCGCGCCTTTCTGGCGATGGCCGAAATTCAGTTTGCTGCCGGTGCGAGGGAGGTGTTTCCCGTCGATGAACGCATCAACGGTTATCGCTCGTGGGCCGAGGCCAAAACCGGTCTCGAAGCGCTTGACCTGCGCCCGTTGTCGACCCGTGTCGCCAGCGCTCACGTGATGGGCGGCTGCGCCATGGCGGCCAGCGAGAAGGAGGGTGTGGTCAACGGCTATGGCCGCCACCACCAGATTGAGAACCTGAGCGTGATGGACGGCTCGGTATTTCCGACCTCGATTGGTGCCAATCCGCAGCTTTCCATCTACGGTTTGACCTGGCGCAACGCCGCACGACTTGCCGGAGACATGCGTCGGGGTTGATACTGTCGTTATCGAAGCTCCCTGGCTGATGCCCATCGGCTGATCGCATGAATGAAGTGATAGGTGTACCCGGCAAGGCGATCTCCCCGGCGCGGGGTATCCCCATGTGGGCGCTGGGCGTGGTCGCGCTGACCATTGAGTTCACGCTCTGGCTCTGGTTACTGGTGTTGCCAGTGGTGCAGCATCGCGGTGTTGCCGCAGGAATACTTTGCCTGGTGCTCGGGCCGCTGCTGCTGCGTTTGCTGATCGCCTTTGCCAGCTATGTCGTATCGCGAGTGAAGGGCATTGAGATCCCCGCTGAGTTGCGACTGGGCCCAATCAGTTGGTGCCGCTTCTTCATGGCTGAGTATCTGCAACTCTGCGTGCAGAACTTGCTGCTGATTCCATTCCGTACGCTGTTTCGCACTGCCGCCGAACGCGGAGACACGCAGGGCGGCGGGCGTGTTCTGCTTTTGCAGCACGGCTATTTGAATAATGGCGGCGTGTGGTTTCCGACAACGAAAGCACTGTCGGCGATGGGCTACCGCGTGTTCACGAGCGACCAGCCGGCGTTCGCGTCGATCGACGCCATGGGGGCGAAACTGGCGGCGCGTATTGACGAGGTGCTGGCAGCCACTGGTGCCGGGCGCCTGACACTGGTGGCGCACAGCATGGGCGGCTTGGTCTGTCGGGCCTACTTGCGGAGTTTTGGCGGCGACAAGGTCGAGGCACTGGTGACCATGGGTTCTCCTCATCACGGGACCTTTCACGCCTTCGTGGCCAACGGCGAAAACGGCCATCAGATGCGGCCGGGCAACGCGTGGTTGCGCGAACTCAGCGAAGCTGTCGTGCCGGTGCCGTTCACCAGCATCTACAGCGTGCACGATACGGTGATCTCGCCGCAGGATTCATCGGTGATGCCGGGAGCAAACAATGTACGCATTTCGGCGATCGGTCACGTGAGCATGCCCGGCGGCGCGCGGGCTCGTGATGTCCTGGTGCGGGAGCTGGGGCGGCTGCACGCGCGAGAGGCATCATGAGTAGCCGTTTTCGTCTGCAATTTCTTGGTGCCACCGGCACCGTCACTGGGTCGAAGTATCTTTTGCAGGCCGGTGACCACCGGGTGCTGGTCGACTGCGGACTGTTTCAGGGCTGGAAGCAATTGCGGCTGAAGAATTGGGCGGAGCTGCCGTTTCCAGCACACTCGCTGGATGCAGTGCTATTGACCCACGCCCACATTGATCACAGCGGCTATCTGCCGGTGCTCGGCAAGCGCGGCTTCCGGCGTCGCGTGTACTGCACGCGTGGCACGCAGGCGCTGGCGGAGATTCTGCTGGTTGATGCGGCCCACTTGCAGGAAGAAGAAGCGAACTTCGCCAACAAGCATCGCTTCTCGCGTCATCAGCCCGCGTTGCCACTGTTTACTGCCGACGACGCGCGCGCGGTTTGCCGGCATCTTGCGCCGGTGGATTATGGACACACGATTGAAGTGGCCAAAGGCGTGACGGCATGCTGGCGGCCAAACGGGCACATCATCGGCTCGGCGAGTATCGAGATCGCGCATGCCGGGGTCAAGATCGCCTTCTCCGGCGACCTTGGCCGCATGAATGATCCGCTGATGCGACCGCCGAATCCAATCACTGAGGCTGACTATGTGGTGGTCGAGTCGACCTACGGCGACCGTCGGCACCCGGCAAGCGACACTGAAGCGACCTTGCGCGACGTCGTGACGCGCACCGTCGCGCGGGGCGGCAGTGTGCTGATTCCGGCATTTGCGGTGGGGCGGGCGCAGGTGATCCTGTTTCATCTCTACCAGTTGCGGCAGCGCGGTGAACTGCCACCGGTGCCAATCTTTATCAACAGCCCGATGGCAATTGATGCAACCGAGATCTATCGTGAGTTTGCCGGAGAACACAAGCTCTCCGAACGTGATTACTCAGCGATGTGCCGGATGGCGAAGTTTGTCCGCACGCCCGAGGAGTCGAAACTGCTCTGCCAGCAGAAGACGCCGATGATCGTCATTTCTGCCAGCGGCATGGCAACCGGTGGTCGCGTCTTGCATCATCTGGTGCAGATGGCGCCGGATGAGCGCAACACCATTTTGTTTACCGGCTTCCAGTCCGGCGGAACACGCGGCGCAACGCTGGTCAGTGGCGCTGATGTGGTGAAGATTTTTGGCGAGTACGTACCCGTGTGCGCTGAGGTGGTGAACATCGAAACGATGTCAGCGCATGCCGATTATGAGGAGCTGCTGCAGTGGCTCGCCGGCTTCAGGCGGGCGCCACGCCACGTGTTTGTGACGCACGGCGAACCGTCCGCCGCCGATGCCTTGCGCCGGAAGATCGGCGAGCGCTTTGGCTGGAGCTGCTCGGTGCCGGAGTACCGCGACGAAGTCGCGCTCGACTGAGCTGATCAGCAGTCGCCTAACAGGGCAAAAAAAAGCCGGCGCGAACGCCGGCTCACCCCTGTGCGGTGACGTTGTTATTTGAGGTGGTTCGAGACCAGTTTGGTCATTTCGAACATCGAGACTTGCGCCTTCTGGAACAGCTCTTTCAGCTTGGCGTCGGCATTGATCATGCGCTTGTTGAGGGCGTCCTGCAGCTTGTTCTTCTTGATGTAGTCCCAGATTTTCTTGGTGACTTCGGTGCGCGGCATCGGCGTGGCGCCGATAATGGCGGCCAGCGTTGCCGACGGCGTCATCGCCTTCATGAAGGCAGCATTCGGCTTGCGCTTGGCTGCGGGCTTCTTGGCGGCAGGCTTTTTCGCTGCGGGCTTTTTGGCAGCAGGTTTTTTCGCGGCCGGCTTCTTGGCTGCCGGTTTGGCTGCTGGCTTCTTCGCGGCGGGTTTCTTTGCTGCTGCTTTGGCGGCGGGCTTTTTAGCTGCCGGCTTTTTCGCGGCGGGCTTCTTGGCTGCGGGTTTCTTGGCGGCTGCCATGGATGGATTCTCCCAATTTCAATCGATTGATAACAGTGCACACATGTGTGGTGAATCTTGCCGCTGCATGTCCTGATTTCGCTCTGACCTGCGGTGCCAAGTTCATCGCGGATTAAAGACCATTTCACGCGTAGTGCATAGCGAATCGCGCAGAGTTTTCATAGTGCAGCGCGGGAGCGTACCCTTCGCGCAACACTCATGCTGCACGCATCAGCTTTTTCCGCGCTGTGGATGGGAGATGCGGGCCAGGTGCCAGAACGGCAGGAAGTCGACTTCAGGGGCAAATCAGCCTGGGGCCCTTTGCGAACAAGGCATTGGTGGGAGAGCTGTTGCCGCATTCCGATGGCATGGCAGCGGGTGACGCGCCACCGGAAGTTGTGCTGTAACCGCACTGACCATAGACGGCCGACCGGGTCGAACCCACGGTCATGCCGCCTATGCCAGTCGCCGGGCTTGCTGCTGGCGAGCGATCAGAAGTGAATGCCGCGCATCAGGTTCGACAATGCGAGCTGATCGGCGGACGGTCCCACCACTTCATTCTTTTTGCCCTTCGCCGCGTCACTGTCGCCGAACATGCGGAAGCTGGTGTTCATCACGATTTGCGCAATACGGGGCGCAAACGCATGCAGCACCTGCCCGAACACGCCAAGGCGGGTGGCGATGCGTACCGGCTTGTAGACGATGGCGCGGATGATCATGTCGGCGGCCTCGTCGGGCTCCAGCGTCGGCACGTTGTTGTAGATCTTGGTCGGCGCGATCATCGGGGTCTTCACCAGCGGCATGTTGATGGTGGTGAAGCTGATGCCGCGATCGGAGTATTCCGACGAGGCGCAGCGCGTCCACGCATCCAGCGCTGCCTTCGAGGCGACGTAAGCCGAGAAGCGGGGCGCATTGGTCAGCACACCGATCGAGCTGATGTTGATGACGTGGCCACGCTTCTGCGCGCTCATGTGCGGTAGCAGCGCCATGGTGATACGCAACGCGCCGAAGTAGTTGACCTGCATCGTGCGCTCGAAGTCATGGAAGCGGTCATAACTGTGCTCCAGCGCGCGACGAATGGAGCGGCCCGCGTTGTTGACCAGGATATCGACGCCGCCGTGGTTCTCGTGCAGCTTCTTCGCGAATTCGGCACAACCCACTTCATCGGACACGTCGGCAGAGTAAGCAACGATCTTGACGCCGCGCTTCTTCGCCAGCTTCAGGGTTTCGTCAATCTTCTCCTGGTCGCGACCGCAGACGATCACTGCCTTCGCACTGCCCGCTTCCGCGATCTTCAGCGCTGTTGCCTGGCCGATGCCCGAGGTGCCGCCGGTGATCAGGATGACCTTGCCTTCGACCTGTCCCTTCAGCGTGCGATCGATAAAGAGATCGGGATCGAGGTTGCGCTCCCAGTAATCCCACAGCCTGGCCGCATAAGTGTCGAGTTCCGGCACGGCGATCTTGGTGCCCTCCAGCGCCTTCAGCGTGTCGCGGCAATCAAAGCGGACCGGGTAGTTGATGAAGCCGAGCACGTCATCGGGGATGCCGAGATCCTTCATCACCGCGTTCTTGATGCGCCGCACGGGTGGCAGCGCCATCATGCCTTTCATCACGCTCTGCGGAATGAAGCCGAACAGCGCAGCGTTGATGCGCATGGTCATCTGCGGCGCGTGCGCAGCGCGGGCGAAGATGTTGAGCGAATCGCCGATGCGCAGTGGCGCCGGATCGGTCAGGTGGAAGGCGCGTTTGTTGAGTGTCTTGTCGGCGCTGTGCGCGATGTGGTCGGTGGCGTCGACGACGAAATCCACCGGCACCATGTTGACGCGGCCACCCTCAATGCCGATGGTGGGCATCCACGGCGGCAGCATCGAGCGCATGCGTTGCAGCAGCTTGAAGAAGTAGTACGGCCCGTCAATCTTGTCGATCTCGCCAGTCTTCGAATCGCCGAGCACGATGGCCGGACGATAGGCACGCCACGGCATCGTGCAGTGCTCGCGCACGTAAGCCTCGCTCTCGTGCTTGGTCTGCATGTAGGGGTGATCGAGGTAGTCCTTCGCCTCGTCGAACATGTCCTCGCGGAACACGCCCTCATAGTTGCCAGCCACCGCGATGGAACTCATGTGGTGGAACAGCCCGGCCTTGATCTCATTGGCCAGCGCGACAGCGTGCTCGGTGCCGAGCACATTGGCGGTGTGATTGTCCTCTGCGCTCGCGGTCATGTCGTACACCGCCGCAAGATGGAAGAAGTGCTTGATCTTGCCTTTCAGTTTGGCGCGGTCATTGGGGTGCACACCGAGAAAGGGCTTGGCCAGATCACCGACCACCGGGATGCAGCGTTTGGCCGCGTCTTCACCCCAGAAGGCGAGCAGCTTGTCGACTTTCTTCTTGCTCTCGGCGCGGATCAGAAAGTAGACCGTGCTGTTCTTGCGCGCCAGCAGCTTGCGCACCAGTCGTTTGCCAATGAACCCGGATGCGCCGGTAACGAAGTAAGTCATGTTGCCTCCATTTGTTTAGTTGCCGCTTCGCGGCAGGACGTTAGCCGCTGCGCGGCAGGACGAAGGACGAATGACGACGCTCCCGTTGGTCGCTAGGACGCAAAGCTGTGCGATCGAATTGCCCCATTCCTGGCGGCCTTCGTTGCAGACCTTTGCGTCCTAGGCCGCTAGGCCGTCGTCCTCCGTCCTTCGTCCTTCGCGCGAAAGCGCGAACGTGCAAAACCATTCTAGAGCCAAGCTCCTAGCGAAATCGAGGGTTTCTAGGATGCGCGCTCTATGCGCCGTGCATACAGTTCACACCATCGCAACCCGCCAACAATCCGGCAACCACAGGGAGTTACACAATGGTCAAGAAATTCAGCAAAGCCTCCGCCGCAGCGGGCACGGCCGACAGCAATCTGCTCGGTACCGTGAAGGAATCTTCCAGCCAGATCTGGCTGGCCGGTCTCGGTGCGTTTGCCAAAGCTCAGGAAGAAGGTAGCAAAGTGTTTGAAGCACTCGTCAAAGAAGGCGCAGGCCTGCAGAAGAAATTCCGTCAATTCGCCGATGCACAGGTCAGCGACGTGACCAACGAAGTGTCGGGCAAGATCACCGAAGCCACCAGCAAGGCGGCTGGCGCGTGGGATCGCCTGGAGACCGTGTTTGAAGAGCGCGTTGGCCGCGCCGTGGGCCGCCTGGGCGTGCCCACCAAGGCCGACATCCAGAAGCTCACCGAGCGCGTGGAAGAGCTGACCAAGCAGGTACAAAAGCTCAACGGCGGCAAGGCTGCACCGGCAGTTGCCGCTGCGGCCAAGAAGCCTGCAGCGCGCAAGCCGGCCGCGAAGAAGGCGGCCTAAGGCGGGCCCGGGTGCGGGCACAAGCAGTTGACGAACGAATCCTCCTCCTCGAGCATCATCGTCCGTTGGTTTGCGCACTGCACCAATCGCGTGGACACGCAAAAACGAGACGGCCACTTCGGTGGCCGTTTTCATTGCCGCCTATGATTGGCGGCTGGTTGACGCGCCGCAAACCGGTGCCTGTCCGCCAGAGATACAAAACGTCAGACACGGAAACCTTATGACGCAGCAAACCTCTTCTGATCGCCCCCCCATTGCACTGGCGCTCGCCGGTGGCGGGCCGCTGGGGGCTGTGTATGAGGTGGGCGCGCTGGCGGCGCTGCATGATGCGCTGCCGACGCTCGACTTCACGCGGCTGCATTCCTATGTGGGCGTCAGCGCCGGTGCCTTCGTCACCGCCGGGCTCGCCAACGGCATCACGCCGCGCGAGATGGTGCAGCTTTTCATCGAGAACGAGGGTGAAGACGGCGACGCGCTGTCACCCGGTGTGTTCATGCGCCCTGCGCTGCGCGAGTACGCCTCGCGCGTGGCGAACCTGCCCGGCGCGGTGATGGCGGCATTGTGGGCCAGTGCGAAGTCACTGCGACCGAGCCGCGCACTGTCCGAGCTGCAGCGCCTGGCTGCTGCGATCCCGACCGGGCTATTCGACAATCGCGCCATCGAGCGCGCCATGCGCGAGCTGCTCAGCAAACCCGGTCGCAGCAACGATTTTCGTGAACTGCCGGCGCGCCTGTTCCTGATCGCGACCGATCTCGATTCCGGCGAGACGGTTGAGTTTGGTGCCAAAGGCATGGACCACGTGCCGATTTCACAGGCGGTGCAGGCGAGCGCAGCGCTGCCCGGCATGTACACGCCGGTGAAGATCGGTGCCAGGCATTACGTCGATGGCGCGTTGAACAAGACGCTGCATGCATCCAGCGCGCTCGACGCCGGCGCCAAACTGGTCATCTGCGTCAATCCGCTGGTGCCCTTCAACAGCACGGTGGCTAGACACGCGCAGTCGCATCTGGTCGAGAAGGGCCTGCCGACGGTGCTGTCGCAAACTTTCCGGGCGTTGATTCATTCACGGCTGGAGAAGAGCCTTTCCAGCTATGCGAACACCTACCGCGATGCGCGGCTGATTGTGCTGGAGCCGTCGAAGGGCGACGCCGACCTGTTTTTCTCCAATCTGTTCAGCTACAGCAACCGCCGCCGCCTCGCTGAGCACGCCTATCAGCACACGCGTGAGCAATTGCTGGCCCGTGCCGACGTGCTCGCGAAGGAGTTCGCGCACTATGGCGTCAAGCTCAACCTGCACGCGCTGCGCGATCCGCACCGCCGGCTGCTGCCCACGGCGCGGCATGTGTCGCGCGGCAACACCGGTGTCGTCATGTCGCAGCTGACCCATGCGCTGGATGATCTGGAGCTTGCGCTGGTTGAGCGAGGCTAAGCGATCAGCTTTTTTCAGAAATGGCGTCAGCAAAGGGCATTAGGCTGAATTTGGCTTGAAGTCGACTTCAGGCGTTTTGTGCTCGCATGCCTTGCGTGGCTGTCTTTTCACGCAAAAGACGATCGACTTACTCTAAATTGTTGCCACTCTGCAAAGGTTCTCCGACAATAGCTGTAGAGGAAGAGAAAAAGGACGGAGAAACGCATGGAGCCGGATGACGATAGCCGCGATGGAGCCGGAGGCACGAGCCGCTATGGAACGTAAGGCCCCCCGCCGCACCAAGGAGCGCATTCTCGAAGTGTCGCTCGGCATGTTCAATTCGTTCGGTGAGCCGAACGTCACGACCAATGCCATCGCCGACGAGATGAACATCTCGCCCGGCAATCTCTACTACCACTACCGCAGCAAGGACGAGATCGTCACCAAGATCTTCGCGCAGTTCGAGCGCGAGCTTGACGAGCTCTTCGCGATGGGCAAGGACCGTCCGGCGAACGTGGAAGACACTTGGTTCTGGCTGCATCTGCTGTTCGAAAAAATCTGGAAGTACCGCTTCATCTATCGCGATTTGAATGACCTGCTGTCGAAGAACCGCATCATCGAGACGCACTTCAAGACCATCCTGCAGAACGCGCAGAAGAACACGGAGCGGCTGATGAACGAAATGCGTTCGATCAACCAGCTCAAGGCTACCGACGGCGAAATTCGCGCCGTCGCGACCAACCTCGTCATGCTCGCCACCTACTGGCACTCGTATTCGTATGTGATGAACCCGCGCAAGCTCGACGAAGCCGAAGCGATGGGCCACGGCGTGTTTCAGGTCATGGTGCTGCTGGCGCCGTATCTGCAGGGTGACGCACGGTTGCTGTTTGAGAAACTGGCGTCGGAGTATCGTTAACAAAGTCAGGACGAATGACGAATGACGACGCTCCCGTTGGTCGCTAGGACGCAAAGCTATGCAGACTGCCTTCCCCATTCCGGGCGGTCGCGGCTGCATGCCTTTGCGTCCTAGGCCCACAGGCCGTCGTCCTTCGTCCTTCGTCCTGTTTTCCAAAGGAAAACACCACCATGGCAACCAAAAAAGGCGGCTGGACCGCATTCCCGCACGACAACAGCGCATTCGTCTACGACGGTGCTGCACTGAAGAAAAACTGGGCACGTCTGCACAAGGGCGATGCTGAACCGTTCCCTGCTGACAAAGCCGTCGAGGAAGCGTGGCGTCTATATCACGCCGGTGATTTTCAGGGAGCGTATGAGGCGGGGCTCGCTGCCGGGCTTGACGGCTACAACGCCGCCAACAAGGCCGCGTGCATCTACAACAACTATCTCGAAACCAGCGACGCCAAAAAGCAGAAGGCGTACGAAGAAATCGCCGCCCGGTGCGAAGAGCTGCAAGCCGCGCAGAAGAAGAACGCCAACGCCTACTACCTCGCCGCCTACGCGCTTGGTCGCTACGGCCAGTTGATCGGCGTTGCCAAGGCGCTCACGCAAGGCATTGGCGGCAAGGTCAGCGCCGCGCTCAACACCGCGATCAAGCTGGAACCGAAACACGCCGACGCGCACATCGCGCTCGGCACCTTCAACGCCGAAGTCATCGAAAAAGTCGGCAGCATGATCGGCAAGATGACCTACGGCGTCAGCAAGGAAGCGGCGGTCGAGAACTACGACAAAGCCCTGAAGCTCAACCCCGACTCCGCCATCGCCCGCACTGAAATGGCCGACGGTCTCTACAAGCTGTTCGGCGACAAGAAGATGAAGGACGTCGAGAAGCTCTACGCGGAAGCAGCAGCCTGTGAGCCGAAGGATGCGATGGAGTGTCTGGATATCGAGGCGGCCAAGGCGGAGATGGAGTAAAGCGCTACTGCGCGGCCCGATCTCGTCGTTGGAGGGCTCCTTGCGTACATGAGTACGCGGCGTCGCCCTCCGCCTAGACCTCGGGCCGCTCGCTACGCGCTAGACGTTTTCAAGTTTGCTCGTTGCAATGCAGCGTTTGACCGCTACGCGCCGCGAGTTCTATGCGGCGTGGGTTAGCCCACTTGCGGTACTGCCAGTGTTTGCGGTTCTGCTTTATGTCGGCCAATACGGCGACCAGGCGGGGATGTTTTCTGCACTGTGGGTTATGGTGGTTGTCGCGTACCCAACAATGTTCTTTTTGGCGTTGCCAGCATGGCGAAACGCGACCGAGCGCGGCGCCGTTAGCTGGACGCGAGTCTTGCTTTATGGGGCTGCGCTCGGTTCTATTGTGCCGTTCCTGATGGCGGTTGTGCTCGTGTGTGTTGCACTTCGCGACGGCCGCAAATACGGCGTTTTGAGTGCAGTTCAGGAATGCCTCGCGATGTTGGTCTTGGGCCTTGTCTGCGGAATTGCGATAGCAATAACGTTTCGGTTGATCGTCGGTAGTCCGAAGGCAGTGCCGTAGCCTCGATGCAGCGAAGCGGAATCGAGGGTTCGCCGATGCCAGCTTCCTCGATTCCACGTTGTTCCATCGAGGCTACTGTCCCTGAAGTGCGCTGAAGGCGCAACCTACGCCGGCTGCACCTTCGGCGGCAACGCCGCCTCCTTGATCGGCATGTGCACCAGCGCGGCGCCGACGGCGAGCAGGATGTCGATGATCCAGATGGTGTCGTAGCTGCCAGTCATGGTGAAGACCTTGCCGCCCAGCCACGCACCGGTGAAGCCGCCGATCTGGTGCGACAGCATGACGATGCCGAACAGGGTGGCCATGTTGGCGGGGCCGAAGAACTTGGCAACCAGACCTGCCGTGGGCGGCACCGTTGACAGGTAGGTGAGCCCCATGACGGCGGCGAAGATGAGCATCGTCGTCGCCGTCTTGGGCGACAGCAGGAACACCAGCACCGCGACGGCGCGCGCGGCGTAGACCAGCGACAACAGCGACTTCATCCGCCAGCGGCCCACCGCCCAGCCCATCGTGAGGCTGCCGACGATGTTGAACAGCCCGAGCAATCCAAGCGACCACGCGCTCACCGAAGGCGGCAGGCCGCACATCGCCACCACATTCGGCAAGTGCGTTGCGAGGAAGGCCACGTGGAAGCCGCAGACGAAAAAACCGCAGGCGAGCAGCCGGTAGCTCGGATCAGCAAGTGCGCGGGTGATCGCAGCACGCGTGCCTTCGCGCGCGGGCGCAGGGCCGCCTGCGACACCCGCGGGTGCCGAGGTCGCTGCAGCTGACGAGTTGCCACGCAACACCCACGCTGCCGGAAGCGCCAGCAGCACGATCAGCCCGAGCACCTGCATCGATGTCATCCAGCCCAGCGCGGCGGTGAGGCCCGCGGCGACTGGCGCCATGATGAACTGCCCGAATGAACCGCCAGCGTTGACAATGCCGGTTGCCATTCCGCGTCTTTCTGCTGGCAGCATGCGTGTCGTCGCTGCCATCAGCACGGAAGGCCCGGCCATGCCGGCGCCGCCCGCAGCGAGCACGCCGATTGCAAACACGAGCCCGGCGGTGCTGGTCATCAGTGGCGTCAGGATGGTGCCGAGCGCGACCAGACTCACGCCGATCAACAGCACGCGTCCGGCACCGACGCGGTCGGCGAACGCACCGGCGAAGGGCTGCGTGAGCCCCCACCAGAGCTGGCCAAAGGCAAAGGCCAGGCTGATGTTGGCGATGCCCAGGCCGGTGGCGGAGTTGACGTCGGACAGAAAGAGACCCATCGTCTGCCGGGTGCCCATCGTCAGTGCAAAAGTGCCTGCGGCAGCAAGCAGAATCATCCAGACGGCGTATCGGGATGCGGTGTTACTCATGCTGCGTTCCTGTCGTCAGTGGTGTCATTGGCGAGCGCCTCGCTCATGCGATCAATCAGTGCGTGCAGCGCGATCACATCGTCCACGCCGACGGTGTCGTTCAATTGCAACTGCGCCTTCTTCCAAAGTCCCTGCGCTTCGCTGCGTTTGCGCCGCCCGGCGGCGGTGAGCGCCAGTGCGTTGCTGCGTGCGTCGTCCCCTGCGCGAACGGCAACCCAGCCGGCGGTCTGCAGCGGCTTCAGGTTGCGCGACAGGGTGGACGAATCCATCGCCATCGCCCGCGCCAGATCGGCCTGCGTGATCGGCCCGAGGCGATCAACATGGGTCAGCAGCGAATACTGGGTGATTTTCAGCCCGCACTCCGCCATCGCGTGGTCATACACCAGCGAAACTCGCCGCAGCAGTTGCCGCAACTTGAAATTGGTGCAGCCGCGAGGCTGGTCTGTCGTCATGTTGTTACATCGGCACAATGTTGTATATGCAATAATTGTATCTGCAATTGATTGCGATGGAAAAGCAAGGTGAGTTCATGAAGCAGGATGCAAGTGCAGAAGCAACCCTCAAACGCTGGCAGGACGAAGAGGCGGCGGTGCGTGCGCGCATCTTTGGTCGCGGCGTTGCCACACGCGAGCAGATGGCGGGTCTGACTGGCTTGCAGCAGATGCAGTTGCTGCTTGATGGCAAGGCGCCGGCGCCCCCGATCTCGGAGACGCTGGACTTTGCGCTGATCGAAGTGGCGCACGGTCGCGCGATCTTTCAGGGCAAGCCATCACCGCGCCTGCTGAACCCGATGGGCACCGTGCACGGCGGCTGGTACGCAACGCTGCTGGATTCAGCAGTCGGCTGCGCCGTGCACACCGCCATGCCAATCGGGCGTGCCTATACCACGCTGGAGCTCAAGCTCAACATCGTCAAGGGGATCTCGCTAAAGGTGCCGCTGGTGCGGGCCGAAGGCTACACCGTGCATGTGGGGCGGCAAACGGCTACCGCAGAAGGCCGTCTGTATGGTGCCGATGGCACGCTGTACGCGCACGCGTCAACGACCTGTCTGGTGTTCGAAATGCCTGCGGAAAAGGTCTGACCTCAGGCGAGCTTTGCGACGCGTGCCTGCAGGCGCTGCACGTCTATGCGCAGGCGCTGGATATCAGCGGCGAATTTCGCGACATCGTCGCGCTCGGCGACCAGTTGCGCTTCGTCATGCAGGTAACGCTTGCCGGCTTCGTGCAGGCTCGCCCGCGCGTTGTCGCCCAGCGCTTTCAGCGCGCGCAGGAAGCGCACGGCTTCGTTGGCGAGAATCGGCCCGACCACACGTTCAAGCTCGGCCTCGGCGGCCAGCGGCAGTGACGAAAAGGCTTTCGACACATCCTGCAACAGCGCCGCCTTGCCGGCGACTTTGGCGCTGCGCAGAGCGGCCTCCTTGCCCTGTGCCAGCAGCGGCAGCGAGGTGAGCGGGAATTCGACGCTGCACGACACGTCGTTGTCGCCGGCAGGACCCTCAACGGCAGCGAAATCACCAGCATCGGTGACGCGAAGCGTCAGCGCGAATGGTGGCGTGCGCACCTGCAAGGTCTCGCCGCGATGCGCCGCCAGCAGCTTGCGGGCAGCGTCGTCATGCGAGAGCAGACGGGAGAGGGCACGGGCGATCAGCGAGGCGGGAATCATGGCGTAATTGTCGCAAACTGCACGGTGACCTGCGCTACGGATGTCGGGCACAAAAAAAGCCGGCGCGAGGCCGGCTTTTTTGCGGAGCAGTGCTGGCGTCAGGCCTGCTGGATGCCGGCGACCAGCCAGCCCTTGCTGCCATCCACCGGCTTGACCAGGTTCCAGATTTCGCGGAAAGGTGAAGCCATGACCATGCCGTCTTCGCGCATCTTGCCACTGAACTGCACGCTGGCCCAGTACTGGTTGCGCTCGGTCTCGATGCCAAGCAGTTCAGCGTGCAATTCGTCCACCAGAGTGGATTCCTTGTTGCCGCTGATGACGTCCTTCGCGATCTCGTTGTAGAGCTCGTCGGTGACGAAGTTGCGCACACCGTCGAGGTCGCCCTTGTCGTTGGCGCCCTGCAGCGTCATGAACTGCTTTTTGGCGTTGTCCTCGAACCCGGCCTTGTCGAACCCGGCCGGGATACCGAAGCCACCGCCCAAGCCACTGGCCATCACCGGGGCCGCAGCGCCGGCCGCTGCGCCAGCGCCGGCGTATTGCGTTGGCTGTGATTGCGGTGCGGCGTCGAAATTCGACCCGCCTGCACCCGCGCCAGCGGCGGCCGGTTGCCCGCGACGTGCGGCGCTACGCGCAAACCAGATCAGCGCCACGACGGCGATGCCGACGATCAGCAGCAAACCGAGGAAGCCGCCGGCGCCCATCTTCGAGAACAGATAACCGAGACCGATGCCGGCAGCGATGCCAGCCAGCGGCCCAGCCATGCGCGACATCAGGCTTGGCTTAGCGGCTGCTGCGGCTGCACCGGCGGCGCCAGCCGCAGCGGGAGCTGCCGTGGCCGCACTGGCGGGCGCTGCGGCGGGAGTTGACGTAGCCGTGGGGCCGGCCGATTGCGTGGGCGCGCTACGTTGCGCACCGACCGATTTGCCGCCACCAAACTTTTTGGCGTCTGCCTCGACGGCACCGAAGGCGACCGTCGCGGCAACGATTACGGTGGATAGGGATTTGAGCATGCGTCCTCCTCTAAAAAACATCAACGCATAGGCGCAATATGCGGATTTGTCCGAAAAATCACAAGGGGTGAAAGTACAGGGTTATCCCATCCGGTAGCCGCGGTGAACCGCGACGATGCCACCCGTCAGATTGAAGTATTCGACCCGACGGAAACCTGCCGTCTCGAACATCGTCTTCAGTTCCTCCTGCGGCGGGTGCATGCGGATGCTCTCGGCGAGATACTGGTAGCTCTCGGCGTCGCCGGCAATGCTGGCGCCCAGCTTGGGCAGCACGTTGAACGAGTACCAGTCGTACGGCCCCTTGAGCAGCGCGTTCGGGCGCGAGAACTCAAGCACCAGGGCGCGGCCACCCACCTTTAGCACGCGGCGCATCTCGGCCAGCGCGCGATCCTTGTGGGTCACGTTGCGCAGACCAAACGCGATGGTCACGGCGTCGAAGCTTTTGTCGGCAAACGGCAGGCACTCGGCATTGCATTGGGCCGTTGGCGCCACGACGCCTTGATCGAGCAGGTGATCGCGGCCCACCTCCAGCATCGCGGCGTTGATATCGGTATGCAGCACAAAGCCCTTGCTGCCGACCTCGCGACTCATCAGGCGAATCAGGTCACCGGTGCCGCTGGCAAGATCAAGCACGCGCTCGCCCGGGCGCAGGTGCAGCTGGGCCACGGCGAAGCGCTTCCAGACGCGGTGCAGGCCGCCCGACATCGCGTCGTTCATGATGTCGTATTTGCGGGCGACGGAATCGAACACGTCGCGCACCTTGCGCTGCTTTTCGTGCTCGGGGACGGTCTGATAGCCGAAGTGGGTGGTGCCGTCGGCGAAATCGGTGTTGCCCGCTGCTTCAGTCACGATGTGCTCCTGCCCGTTCCAGCCGCGCCAGATAGTCGCGCCAGAGGGTTTCCTGCTCGCTGCACAGTTTGTGCAGATAGTCCCATGAATAGATGCCGGAATTGTGACCGTCGCTGAACGTCGGTCGCACGGCGTACATGCCGACCGGTTCCAGCTCGGTGATATCGACGGCACGCTTGCCAACCTGCAGCACTTCCTGACCCGGGCCGTGTCCGCGCACCTCGGCCGAGGGCGAATGCACGCGCAGGAACTCGAAACTGAGCTCATGACGCTGCTCGCCGCCAGCATGGCCGTAAGCCAGCACCAGCACGTGACGCTTGCGGTCGAGGGTCAGCTCGGTCGGGATTGGGGTATCGGGTTCCAGACCGGGCATCGGTCGTGTCCTTCGGAAGTGATGCCGCTATTTTCGCAGAGCGGTCGCCGAGTCAGCCATAGATGCAGCGGCACGCGACGGCCAGGTCGCCAGCAGTACGCCGGCGATGGCGCAACCGAACGCGATCAGATGCACGGTGGTGAATCGTTCGCCAAGAAACACGATGCCGACGATGGCGGAGGTCAGCGGCAGAAAGACGGTGAACACCCCCGCCTTGGCGGCCGGGATGCGCTTGAGCCCTGTCATCCATAGCCACACAGTCCACATGCTGGCCGCCAGCGCATAGAGCACCAGGCCAAGCCAGATGTTGCCGCTGACAGCGCCGAAGTCAAATGACCACGCCGCCCAGAGCCCAAACGGAGTGACCAGAATCAGCCCCCACAGATTGATCAGCGCGCTGATGCGTCGCGGCGACAGATTGCCGGTGAGCCGCTTGCCAATCACCACATAGCTTGCCTCGCAGAACACCGCCCCGACCAGCAGCACCATGCCGAGCGCTGAGGTGTGGGCGTCGTCCGGACCGGCGCGGGTGAAAGCGAGCACGACGATGCCGGCGACCGCCAGCGCGATCGCGGCCAGCATGCGGCGCGACAGCGTTTCGCGCAAGAAAAGCCACGACAGCAGCGCCACCGCCGCCGGAATGCCGGCCATGATCACACCGGCCGAGATGGCCGTCGCCTCACGCATGCCGAACAGCATGCAGATCGAGAACAGAAAATTGCCGAGAAAGGACTCAAGGAACAGCAAGCCGCGGGAACGGCCGTCCAGCGGCGGCTCATCGGCGCCACGCGGCAGCCAGTGCGCCATCGCCACGGCAGCAATGCCAAAGCGCAGCCACGCGAGCAGGAACACCGGCAGGACCGCCACCAGCAATTTCGAGAAACCGACGTAAGCGCCCACGATCATCATGGCGCTGGCGAGACACAGATAAGCGAGCATGACGAGATGCTACGCGGAGGGCGAAGGCCCTATGGCTTCTTGCTGGAAGCCGCAATGGCTATGGGCAGAAGCATCGTTTCCACCAATAGTCGATTTATGCCGAAATGACCGGCAGTGCCCAACGTAGATGCGGCTTTCGCGAAAAAGCTGACTGCGCTACTTGACGATGTCGAGATGCTCCAGCCCGGCCAGCATGTTGCGGCCTTGTGCCTCGTGGCCTTCGAGCTTGATGCGCAGACGCAGGTCGTTGACGCTGTCGGCGTTGCGCAGTGCGTCCTCGTAGCTGATGTGGCCGGCCTCGTGCAGCTGGAACAGTGACTGGTCGAAGGTCTGCATGCCGAGCTCGTTCGATTTCTTCATGATTTCCTTGATTTCGCTCACTTCACCTTTGAAGATGAGATCGGAAATCAGCGGTGAGTTGAGCAGGATTTCAACGGCGGGTACGCGGCCCTTGGCGTCGCGCCGTGCGATCAGGCGCTGCGACACGAAGGAACGCAGGTTGAGCGAGAGGTCCATCAGCAGTTGCTGGCGCCGCTCTTCCGGGAAGAAGTTGATGATGCGGTCGAGCGCCTGGTTGGTGTTGTTGGCGTGCAGCGTGGCGAGGCAGAGGTGGCCGGTTTCGGCGAAGGCGATGGCGTGGTCCATCGTCTCCCGCTCGCGAATTTCGCCAATCAGGATCACGTCGGGCGCCTGCCGCAGCGTGTTCTTCAGTGCCACGCCCCAGCTGTCGGTGTCGGTGCCGATTTCGCGCTGGGTGACGATGCAGTTGCGATGCTCATGCACGAACTCGATCGGATCTTCGATGGTGATGATGTGGCCGCGTGAATTGCGGTTGCGGTGATCGAGCATCGCCGCCATCGAGGTGGTTTTGCCGCTGCCGGTGGCGCCGACGAAGATCACCAGACCGCGCTTGGCCATGATGATGTCGCGCAGAATCGGCGGCAGCATCAGCTCTTCAAAGCGCGGGATGGTCGTATTGATGGTACGGATGACGATGCCGACCTGGTTCTGCTGGATGAACGCGCTGCAGCGGAAGCGCCCAGTGCCGGCCGGGCTGATCGCAAAGTTGCACTCGCTGGTGCGCTCGAACTCGGCGGCCTGCTTGTCGTTCATGATCGAGCGCGCCAGCGTCAGCGTGTGCAGGGCGGTCAGCTGGGTCTTGGATACCGGCTGAATCTCGCCGTCGATCTTGAGCGCGGGCGGGAATCCGGCGGTCAGGAAAAGGTCGGAAGCCTTCTTCTGCACCATCATCACGAGCAGCGAGTTCATGAAGGTAGTGGCTTGTTCGCGTTCCATAAGATGGCTTTCCTGTCAGCGGGCTCGGGGCGACGTTGCGGTGGGATCAGGCGAACATTTCGCCCTGTTTGGCGTTGAGGCGAGCTTCCGCTGGCGTGATGAGATTGCGGCGGATCAGCTCCTGCAGACACTGATCGAGGGTTTGCATGCCGGCGCCGAGGCTGGTCTGGATCACCGAGTACATCTGCGCAATCTTGTTTTCGCGGATCAGGTTGCGGATCGCCGGCGTGCCGAGCATGATCTCGTGCGCGGCAATCCGGCCCGAGCCGTCCTTGCGCTTGAGCAGCGATTGCGAGATCACGGCCACCAGCGATTCCGACAGCATGGAGCGGGTCATGTCCTTCTCGGCGGCGGGGAACACGTCGACGATACGGTCGATGGTTTTGGCGGCAGACGATGTATGCAGCGTGCCGAACACCAAGTGGCCAGTTTCCGCCGCCGTCAGCGCCAGGCGGATGGTTTCCAGATCGCGCATTTCGCCGATCAGGATGATGTCCGGGTCTTCACGCAGCGCGGAGCGCAGCGCATTGGCAAACGACAGCGTCTGCTCGCCCAGTTCGCGCTGGTTGATCAGGCATTTTTTGCTCTCATGTACGAATTCGATCGGATCTTCCACCGTGAGGATGTGACCCATGATGTTCTCGTTGGCGTGGTTCACCATCGCCGCCAGCGTGGTGGACTTGCCGGAACCGGTCGGCCCCGTCACCAGCACCAGGCCGCGTGGTTTCAGCGCCAGCTCGGCGAAGATCTTGGGCGTGGCCAGATCTTCCAGCGTGAGCACGCGCGACGGAATGGTACGGAACACTGCGGCGGCACCACGGTCCTGATTGAACGCGTTGACGCGGAAGCGGGCGAGGTTGGGGATCTCGAACGAGAAGTCGACCTCGAGGTTTTCCTCGAACACCTTGCGTTGCGCGTCCGACATGATGTCGTAGACGAGGCTGTGCACATCCTTGTGCTCCATCGCCGGCAAGTTGATGCGGCGAATGTCGCCATGCACGCGCAGCATCGGCGGCAGACCGGACGACAGATGCAGGTCCGATGCCGAATTCTTGACCGAGAACGCGAGAAGCTCCGCGATGTCCATCCCTATAATCCTTTGCCCCGTTGAGCGCCCTGCAACGTTGCAGTGACTGGATACGGACCGCGACGCTCTTCAATCGAGTTGTGACTGTGACATTGGCATTATGACCGCAAGCTCAGAGGCTTCGCAAGCCAAAGACCGCTTCGTGCGCGTGTGCGAGCGAATTCGCACGGCGGCACAACAGGCCGGCCGCGATCCGGCAGCCGTTGCCTTGCTCGCCGTGAGCAAACTGCAACCGGCCGCGAAGGTCAGTGAGCTCTACGCCGTCGGTCAGCGCGCCTTCGGCGAAAACTACGTGCAGGAAGCGGTGCAGAAGTGCGCTGAGCTCGCGGATCTTGCCGGTATCGAATGGCACCTGATCGGGCCGCTGCAATCAAACAAGACGCGTGTGGTGGCGGAAACAATGCATTGGGTGCATTCGGTCGATCGCCTGAAAATTGCCGAGCGCCTGTCGGCGCAGCGGCCAGCAGATCTGCCGCCGCTGAATATCTGTATTCAGGTCAACATCAGCGGCGAAGCCTCGAAGAGCGGTTGCGCACCGGACGAAGCGGTGGCGCTGGCGAAAGCAGCCAGCGGCCTGCCACGGCTGCGCGTGCGCGGCATGATGGGAATGCCGGAACCCGGCATTGGCGCGGAGGCGACGCGCAGCCAGTTTGCGCTGCTGGCGCGGCTTTACGCCGAGGCAAAACAACAGGTCGCGGGCATCGATACGCTGTCGATGGGCATGTCCGACGATCTCGAAATCGCGGTCGCGTCCGGCTCGACGATGGTGCGTGTCGGCACCGCGCTGTTCGGCGCCCGACCAGTCAATCAGCAACCAGGATAACTGTGTGAAGAAGATTTGTTTTGTCGGCGGCGGCAACATGGCGAGCGCGATGCTGGCGGGATTGCGCCGCGAACATCCGGCGCCGAGCTGCCATGTGATTGAGCCTTATGCGCCAGCGCGCGAGAAGCTGACCGCGCTCGACGTGGTGGTGCATGCGGCTGCCTGTCGTGAGGCAGTGGACGGCGCCGATGTCGTGGTGCTCGCCGTCAAGCCGCAAATGCTCAAGCAGGCGTGCGCCGAGTTGTTGCCGCATCTTCAGGGCGAACTGATCGTCAGCATCGCTGCCGGCACCCGCCGCGCCAGCATTGCGCGCTGGCTCGGTGCCGACCCCACCTCGGCACGCATCGTGCGCACCATGCCAAACACGCCGGCGCTGATCGGCCAGGGTATTACCGGGCTGTTCGCGCCACCATCGTTGTCGGAGGCTGACGTAGCCACGTCCACCGAACTGATGCGCTCGACGGGGGCGGTGGTGCGAGTGGAGAGCGAGGCGATGATCGACGCCGTGACCGCCGTGTCGGGCAGCGGCCCAGCCTACGTGTTCCACTGGATTGAGTCGATGCTGGCGGCGGCGAAAGGCGTGGGTTTCAACGATGCCGATGCGCGCACGCTGGTGTTGGCGACACTCAAGGGTGCGACGGCGCTGGCGGAGGCCTCCGACGAATCGCCGGCCGTACTGCGCGAACGCGTGACGTCCAAAGGCGGCACCACAGCAGCGGCGCTGGCCGTGATCAATGAGCGCGGCGTGCAGCAGGCGCTGATTGATGCGGTACGCGCGGCGCGGGATCGTGGTGCCGAACTGGGCGCGATGGCAGACGATTAGTGGCGACGCCGGAGCCAGCATCGTCGGCGTTGCCAGTGTGGCTGAAGGCAACTGCTGATGGCGTTGAAATCACGCTCTACGTGCAGCCCGGCGCGAAGAAATCTGAAGTCGCGGGTGAACATGATGGCGCGCTGAAACTGCGCATCAACGCGCCACCGGTGGAGGGCAAGGCGAACGCTGCGGTGATCGCTTTCGTGGCGGAGCGCTGCGGCGTTGCCAAAAACCGCGTCGCGCTGATTGCAGGCGAACTGAACCGTCACAAACGCGTTGCCGTGCAAGGTGTCACGCTGGCGTTTGTGCAGAAGCAGCTTTCGTAAAAATAGGCCTGGAGACCGCTTACAAAAAGGGCATTGATAGAAATTTGCAACATAGTCGACTGTACGTCAAACGTCGTGCGAGCCCTGATTAGATAAGGATTTCCATAAAAAGCCAATACCTTGCGCTATGCTGCCTGCATGGCTGCCAGGCTGACCGACGAACTCTACGCCGAGCTGCGACAGATCGCGCAGGCCGTGTTCGCGCACGAGGCGGCGGGTCACACCCTGTCGCGCACGGCCGTCGTGCATGAAGCCTGGCTGCGGCTGGCAGCGGGCGCAATGCCGGTGGAGCGGACGGATTTTCTGCGGCTGGCGGCGAGGGTGATGCGCAACCTGCTGGTCGATCA
This sequence comes from Casimicrobium huifangae, assembly GCF_009746125.1. Taxonomy (NCBI): domain Bacteria; kingdom Pseudomonadati; phylum Pseudomonadota; class Betaproteobacteria; family Casimicrobiaceae; genus Casimicrobium; species Casimicrobium huifangae. Next base: position 3,443,324 of record NZ_CP041352.1, on the reverse strand, counting down.
TGCCCGGCAACGCAACGCCGTCAAGCGCGGCGGTGGTGTGGCGGCGGCCAGTTTTGACGACACTGTGCGTGACTACGAGCAGGCCTGTGCGCAGGGGCTCTACCCGCCGTCCGGCGACACCACACAACTGCAGCGCATTGGCCGCGAGCTGGACCTGGAGTCGCTTGACCAGGCCATCAACGCGCTGGCCCGCCAGAGCCCGCGGCAGGCGGAGATTGTCGAGCTCAAATTCTTCGCCGATGTTGGCATTGATGACATAGCGCGCCAACTGGGCACCTCGCCATCAACCGTCAAGCGCGAGTGGACCGTGGCCCGACTGTTTCTGCTGCGCGAGCTGGCGGCGATCCGGGCGGAGCGGGACGCCGCGTCGTGAGCCGATTCCGGCAATTCACGCTTTCAGCTTTGTGGGCAAAAGAGGCTGCGGGAACGGGGTGACAGGCGCATGGTGACGAGAACAGGGGACGACGGGCGGGAGGTGGGCACGGCGGACGATACCCGCGGGCGCCCACTGCTGGCAGAGGAGACCTGGTCGCGCGTCGGCGAAATCATCGAAATCGCGCTGAGCATCCCGGATGCGGCGGCGCGAGCGGCCTTCGTTGATACCTCTTGCGCCAGCGATCGGGCCTTGCTCGCCGAGGTGCGCTCGCTGCTCGCTGCCGATACCCACGCCGATTTTGTGTTGCCAGCAACGCGCTGGCTGGATGCGACGACGCTGGCGCGCGATGCGGCAGCGACGATGTCCGATCCGCCGGAGCACTGGATTGGTCGTCGTGTCGGCGCCTGGCGAATCGAGCAGTGGCTGGCCAGCGGTGGCATGGGGCTGATCTTCCGGGCACGCCGGGACGATGCGGCCTACGAGCAGACGGTGGCGATCAAGCTGCTGCGCGCGCGTGGCACTGCCAGCACACAGTGGTTTCTGGATGAGCGACAGATGCTCGCCTCGCTCGCGCATCCGTGCATTGCACGACTGCTGGATGGCGGCGCCGCCGAGGACGGCACGCTGTATCTGGTGATGGAGCTGGTCGAGGGCGAGGCGATTGATCGCTGGTGCGTACGCAAGCGGCCGGCGCCGGATGAGTGGCTGGCGCGGTTTCTGGATGTATGCGCTGCCGTGCAGTACGCCCATCAGCGGCTGATCGTGCATCGTGACATCAAACCGGCCAACGTGATGGTGACGCACGACGGCAGCGTCAAGCTGATCGATTTCGGCATTGCTCAAATCACCGATCGCGCCGGTGGCCCGGCTTCGGCAGACAGCGCCGCAGTTGCACTGACCCCCGGCTGGGCGAGCCCTGAGCAACTGCGTGGCGAACCAGTCACCACCGCCAGCGACATCCACGCGCTGGGCGCCCTGCTGCAGCGGCTGGCGAATGGCGGTGAACCGCTGGCCAACGGCACTGACGTTGCCGATGACGACTTGCGCTGCATCGTACGCAAGGCCATGGCAGAGGTGCCCTCGCAACGCTACGCCAGTGCGGCGCAACTGGCAGATGATGTGCGCCGCTATCTCGCACATGAGCCAGTACAGGCTCGCGGCGGCGGCGTGGGCTATCGTGCAACACGATTCGTGCAGCGCCACACGGGTGGCGTCGCCCTGGCGACGCTTGCACTAGTGGGAGTGCTGGTGGCCGCGTCGATCGCGTTGTATCAGGCGCAGGTTGCCCGCGCGGCCGAGCGCGAGGCAAGTGTTCAGCGCGCCCGCGCCGAGCAGCACTTCGCCAGCGTGCGCAAGATGACCAATCAGCTGCTGTTCGATCTGCACCGCAAGCTTGCCGGCATCCCTGGCACCACACAGTTGCAGAAAGACCTGATCGGCCAGTCGCTCGCCTATCTCGATGGTCTGCGTGCAGACGCTGCTGGCGACGCAGGACTGTTGCATGAGGTAGGCGCCGGTTATCGCCGGCTGGGGCGCATTCTTGGCGGTATTCAGGGCGCCAACACGGGCGAGCGCGACGCCAGCGAACAGGCCTACGAAAAGGCAGTAGCCGCACTCGATGCGGCGCTTGCCATTCGCCCGCAGACCACCACGGCCGTCGAGCAGCTCAAGACGCTGACCGAGTTTGCCGAGCAGCAAGGGCTGTACCGCAACTTTCCGAAATCATCGGCGCTGTTCGCCCGCGCGGCAGCGCTCGGCAGCGAGGCGACAACGCGCGCGGCGGACGACGCCGACCTGTTCTACGCCGTGCAGAAAGTGATCGTCGCCCGCAACATCTCGGCGCTCTATCTGGGCAACGGCAGCTTCGACCAGTCTGCGATGGAGCAAAGCGCACAGGCGCTGGTGGCCAGGCAGGCCGCCCATGCCCCGGCGTCCGATGATACCCAGACGATTCGCGCCATTCTCTGGCGCTGTTACACCGCGCTCGCGGAAGCGTCGCGCCGAAGTGGCGGCGCCGACGGTGCCCGGCAGGCCGTCAATTGGCACCAGCGGGGCGTGGCGCTGATGCGCGCCAACGAGCAGTTGCATCCCGGCGATGCTGGCTATCGCCGCAGCACGCTGAACGCGCGCGTGGAGCTGGCCAACGCCTACGCTGCGGCCGACGATCTGAAAGCAGCAATCGCCGAGGCAGACGCCGTTCTTGGCGAATTTGAAGCACTGCGCCAGGCGGACGCGGCCAATGAGGACGCCGTGCTCGACCTGTTGAAGACCATCGCATCGCTCGCCGACTATCACCGGCGCGCTGGCGATGTTGCGCAGACCAGTGCAATGGTCGAGCGGGGTCAACGGGTGCACACGGCGCTCGCCGCCAGACTTCGCGATCACTTCGTCGCACGGCAGAGCCAGCTCAAACTGCTGCTCGCACAAGCGTGGGTGGAGGCGCGCGCTGCTGCGCCCATGACCGCTGGTGCCCGCTCCCCGGCGCAGACGTGCGCGCGGGCAGCGCAGCACCTGGCCACCGCGAGGCAGCTGGCTGCCAGTGACCCCGCGCTTACAGCTACCGACGTGTTTGCGGGTGTGGACGCCGCGGTCAATGCCTGTGAACAAAGCGCCTCAGCTGGCCGCAGGCGCGGCTGACGTTGGCGCTCACTTGCCTGAGCTACCCAGGTCCTTGCGTACGTCGTCGATCTTCTTGCCCGACATCTTTTCGTATTGGGCGCGCTGGGCTGGTGTCATCTGGTCGAGAAACGCTTTGACCTGCGCGTTTGCTTCGTTACGTTGCTTCGCCGCGACTGACTGTTCCTCCTTTTCACGGCGCTGATAGAGCGCGGTGAGGGCTTTTTCGTCCATCGCGTCGACGCGTGCGCGGTTCTCGTTGAAGCGGGCACTGGCCAGCTGCTCGCGCAGCGCCTGTTCGCGTTGCCGCTTCGCCTCGGCTGCTGCGCGCACCGCGTCGGCACGCGCCTTTTTCTGCGCGGCCTGGTAACGCGCTTCTTCAGCCGGGTCCCAGTCAGCGTTCGCTGCTGGTACTGCAATCAGGCTGACACCCATGGTCGTGTGCAGGACGAGCCGGGCGGAGACGCGGGCAAGGCGGCGAGCCAGGCGAATTGACGGGATGGTGACTGGTTGCATCGAACACTCCTTCAGGGTGACAAGCCGGTGACGCCGCAACGGGCCGTCAAGTGTTGCCATTGCGCAAACCATGTCTGGCGGGTGCCAGCGGTGGCCGTGGCCGATTGCGTGACCGCGTTGCCGTTGCGCAGACCGAGGGCGCGTGCGAGCAGCAGTCCGTCGCTGCCGAGCATCGCCACGCCATCGCCATCAATGTCGAGCGCGCAGCCCGGCGCCGCAACGTACTGCGGCGTGGTTTGATAGGTGCCGCCGTGGCCGTGGCCGCCCTGCCCGAATTCGTTGTATCCCCAGCAGCGGATACCGCCGTCAGACATGATGGCGCAGCTGGTGTTGTCGCCCGCCGCCAGGCTGGCGGTGGTTGCATTGACGCCGGCCGCTGCCGGCGCGAGGCCGACCACGGTGCTTGGGCTGAGACGATAGGTCACGCTGCCATCGCTGCCATCACCGACAGCGCCGTAGAGGGCAAGGCCCCAGCATTGCACGGTGGCATCCAGCAGGCGCGCGCAGCTGTGCTGGGCACCCGCCGCGATGGCATCCGGGGTGTTGCCGGCGCTGCCCAGGTTGGCCACCGTCACCGGCGTGTTGCTGAAGCCACCATTGCCGCCGTCACCCAGTTGCCCTGTCGAGTTGTCGCCCCAGCAAACGACGCTGCTCAGGCTCAGCACGCCGCCGGGTGCCAGCAAAGCGCAGGTGTGTGAGCGACCCGCTGATAGCGCGATCGCGGTGCTGATACCGGTGACCGCAACCGGCGTATTGCTCGACGTCACGGCGCTGCCATTGCCGAGCTGACCACTGGTGTTCTGGCCCCAGCACGACACTGTGCCGCCCACGCGGGCGCAGGAGTGATAGTGTCCGACCGCGATTTCATCAACGTTGAGGATGGGCACACTCCACGGTTGATTGGCCGGGTTGGGGGCGAAGCCTGCCTGCCCCCAATCGTTGCGGCCGGCGCAGAAGGGTCGCCCGCCCTGCTGCAGGATGCAGGTGTGCTGCGCGCCGACGCCGATCTGCCGCGCCGGCCCGGCCGCGCCGAAGCCCCACACGGTTACCGGCACTGTGCTGTTGTCGAAGCTGCCCTGCGTGAGGGCGCCATCGCTGCCCTTGCCCCAGCAGCGGGCGCTGCCATCGCCCAGGCGCGCGCAGGTGTGAAACAGCCCCGCTCGCACCTCCACCGCGTTGCTGATGCCGCGTACCGGCACTGGCACGGCACTGGCGCTGATACTGCCATTGCCGAGCACGCCAAACACTGTGTTGGCGCCCCAGCAGTGAATGCGACCGTTGTTGGTCACGGCACAGCTATGACTGCTGCCCGCAGAGAGCTGCGTGTAGATGGTCTGCGCCGATGCCGGCGCAGCGACGATCAGGGACAGGCCCAGTGCGGCCACGCCAGCGGCTACCAGCCGGCCTGATGATGGTTTGCTGTTCATGGTGCGAGCCCCGCGACGCCACAGGCGCGAATCAGGAAGTTGCGAATCTGTGGCCAGCTGGTGCGCGTTGCCCCGCCGCCAATGGCGCCTGCGGTGACCGCGCTGCCGCTCATGCCAGCCAGGGCACGTGCCGCCAGCACACCGTCGGTGGCCGCAGAGAAGATGCCATCGCCGTCGATATCAAGCTCGCAACGCGGCGCGACAAACTGTGGCACCGCGTGATCGTCACCACCAGTCGCGAAGTGGGTGGTGCCAATTTGCCCGGCACCATTGGCCCCCCAGCACTTGGCACTGCCGGCCGCGGTGAGGGCGCAGGTGTGGGTGCGTCCGGCGCTGACACTGACGAAGTTGTCGTTGCCAAGCACTTTCGCCGTGCCAACGGTGATGCCGGTGCCGACGATCGTGCCGTAGCCCAGTCGTCCGTTGCCGTTGTAGCCCCAGCATTCGATGCGCCCGGCGGCCTGGCGAACTGCGCAACTGTGCTGTTCGCCGGCGGCAATGGCCGTCACGCTGGTCAATGTCGGATAGGCGTTCACCCAGGTGTTGCTGGCCGTGGTGTTGCCGGTGCCCAGCATGCCGTAGGTATTGCTGCCCCAGCACACGACACCGCCCGAGACCAGTGCAGCGCAGGTGTGCAGCCAGCCAGCGGCGATCTGGCTGACGTTGGTGAGACTTTGCACGTCAACCGGCGTCCGCCGCGGCGAAACGTAGCTGCCGTCGCCAAGCTGGCCGTCGCTGTTGCGGCCCCAGCACTTGACTGTATTGCTGGCGAGCAGGGCGCAGGTGTGCAGGTGCCTGGCGCTGATCGCCGTGGCGGTGGTGATGCCAGCCACGTCAACCGGGTTGGTGAGATAGAAGTCGCTACCGCCATGGCCCAGCTCGCCGTCGCCGTTGTAGCCCCAGCACTTGATGCCGCCGCCCTGGCGCAGCGCGCAGCTGTGATCGCCCCCGGCGGCCACGGCGATGGCGTCGGTCACCGTGCCCACCAGCACTGGTGTACTGCTTGGGGTGGTGCCGCCATTGCCGAGCTGGCCACGAAAGTTGTAGCCCCAGCACTGCACCCGGCCATCGCGCAGCGCAGCGCAGTTGTGCGATGTACCGGCGGCAATGTGCACGGCGGTGTTGAGGCCGGCCACGCGGACCGGTTCCGGTGATTCCTGCCCGTTGCCGGATATGCCGTTGCCGAGCTGACCGCGAAAGTTATCGCCCCAGCAGTGCACGCCGCCGCTGTCGAGCAGGGCGCAGGTGTGATATTCGCCAGTGGCGATTTGCGTGTAGGGCTGCGCGATGGGCGCGCCGATGCTGCCCGCGAGCAGCAGTGTCGCCAGCACCGCCAGCAAGTGACGTAGCAGGCGGCGGGCGTTGAACGATGGGTAGAAAGGCGTCATGGGTGGCCGGAAAGAAGATCCGATACCCATCAAAGCGCAGCCGGGAAAAACCGGGTCAAAACCGCATTGGCAGACGGTTCGTTACAGCATCATCTTTTCGCTGTAAACCTTATTCAATAAGGGCTAGCAGCGCAAAAAGCGGTTAAGTCGACTGTTGGTACTTTTTGCCATGGAGCCCATATCGGTAGGCACTTTTACGAAAAAGCTGCTTGCCCGACAGAACGCCACGAGCGATCCGCGTCTACTGCTTCGCCGGTACCCGTTGCCGCAGCAGGCTCAGGTAAAGCGCACCATCCAGCGCCTGCCCGGTGCGCTGTGATTGCCACAGCGTTTCGCCGAGACACTCAAGGATTTCGTGCTTCGCTGCGTGCTCGTCGTCGTGCTTGGCGGCAAGCTGGGCGTGAATGGCGCGAATGCCTGGCGGCTGATCGATATCGAGCTGCTCCTGAATCGCAAGATGGAAGCCGAGATGCAGGAAAGGATTGATGTCCCCCGCTTCCGGCCGCCAGTCGGTCGTGATGAACGACTCCGGGTTCTGCAGGATGCGGTGGTATTCCGGGTGCAGCGCAATGATGGCGACGGTCTTTTCTTCCAGCGGCGTCAGCGCATCGCCACGGCGGAATTTTGCCCAGCTGTCGATGAAGAATTGCCGCGCCTGATCGCGGGAGGGGTTAAACATTTGCGCTCCGCGCAAGGACGAAGGACGACGCTCGCTGGCGCTCGCTAGGACGACGGCCGTTTCGGCCTATGACGCAAAGCTTGGCAACGAGGGTTGATCGAACCGAGAGAAGTGGTTGCATACCTTTGCGTCCTAGCGACCAGCGGGAGCGTCGTCCTTCGTCCTTCGTCCTGCGCGTGTTCGGCCCGAGTACTCGCACAGTTCGAAAACACAACAGACATCGCATCGAGGCGATCGGGCCGTACACGTGTATCTGCCATGCAGGATCAGCCAGTGATGCGCCGATTTCAGGAATTCTGGCGGCGTGAACTTCAGCAGTTTGCGTTCGACCTCGTCGACCGTTTTGCCGGGCGCGAGCTTCATGCGGTTGGCGACGCGGAACACGTGCGTGTCCACCGCCAGCGTGGGCTCGCCGAAGGCCTCGTTCAGCACGACGTTCGCCGTCTTGCGACCGACGCCCGGTAGCGCCTCCAGCGCGGCCCGATCATGCGGCACCTCACCGCCATGGCGCTCGATCAGTTGCCGTGCAGCGGCGATTGCGTTTTTGGCCTTGTTGCGAAAGAGTCCGATGGTCTTGATGTGCTCGGAAAGTTGCGCCTCGCCGAGCTGCACGAGATCGGCCGGTGTCTTCACGAACGGGAAAAACTTGCGCGTGGCGGCGTTCACTGATTTGTCGGTGGCCTGCGCCGAGAGCAGCACCGCGATCACCAACTGAAACGGGTTGCCGTATTCGAGCTCGGTCTTCGGATCGGGATTCGCCTTCGCCAGTGTGGCGAAGATGCGGTAGCGCTTTTCGGCGTTCATTTGCGCACTCTCACGCCCGCGGCGGTACGGCGGCACGCGCTTTCGCGCGGGCGAGAATGTCCGCAAGCAGCGCCTGCTTGTCCGACTGCGGCTTCGGCACATGCGCCGCCGCCCTGGCTTCGGCCCGTTCTGCAAAGCGCCGTTGATGCGCGATGTACTTCTTGCGCAGGTCACTGGCTTGAGGCTGGCGGGCAAGCAGCGTGTCGTGGACACGATTGGCAGGGGTGACGGCCGGGATCAGTGCGATGCAATCTACCGGGCAGGCGATGATGCAAAGCTCGCAGCCGGTGCAGTCGGCTGCGATCACCGTGTGCATCCGCTTCGAGGCGCCGACGATGGCGTCGGTCGGGCACACGGGCAGGCAGGCAGCGCAACCGATGCACGCGGCCTCGTCGATCAGCGCGACGTGTTCCGCCGCATAGGCATCAACGTCGTCAGCGAGAGCAATCGCGTCGCGTTGCAGCAAGCCTGCTAGTGCAACGCGGGTGACTTCGCCGCCTGGCGGGCAGCGGTTGAGATCGGCCTCGCCTGCGTGCATCGCGGACGCATAGGTGCGGCAATCGGCGTAGCCACAGCGCTGACACTGGGTTTGTGGCAGCAAAACATCGATTGCATCAAGGTCGGGTGAAACGGCAGCGGCTAACATCGGTGCAAATTATCGTGGAACCGCCCTTGCCGGCGGCTGCAATATGGCGGTGGAGGAGGTAGTGCCGGGAACAGTGCGTGCACAGGACGGCTCCGTGCCGCGTCTGGAGCGCGCGCCAGGGCATCGCGTGCCGGGCAGCTATGGGCCACTGTCGCGCTTGTCCGCCTGGTGGTTACGGCAGCGCGGCTGGCGCCTGGAGATCGCAGAGCCGATGCCGGACAAGTGCGTGATCATCATGTACCCGCACACCAGCAACTGGGATTTTCCGATTGGCCTGCTGACCAAGTGGGCGATTGGCCTCACGCTGCAGCGCGACGCCCTCCGCTTCGCTGGCAAAGAGAGCCTGTTCAAGTGGCCGTGGGGCTGGTTCTTCCGCGGCGTTGGCGGCTTTCCGGTCAATCGCAAGGCGTCAACCGGATTCGTGGAACAAATGGCGGCACGTTTCACCGCCGAACCGCGCATGCGCTTCGTGATCGCGCCAGAAGGTACGCGCAGCTATGTGCCGCATATGCGGTCGAGCTTCTACTACGTCGCAGTCGCGGCGAGGGTGCCCATTGCGTTGGGCGCCTTCGACTTTCCCGGCAAACGCGTCGTCGTTGACACCTTTCTCACGCCCTGCGGCGATGCAGCCACTGACCTGGCTGCGATTGATGGCTACTATCGCCAGCTGGGCAATCGTGGTTGCGTGCCGGAGAAGGCAGCGCCGTGGAAATTTCGCTCAAACGATGGCGGCTAGTCACTAGCTGCAAAAGATCCTCATTCGCGCAGCGTTGCTTGCGTGGTCCGCAGGAACGCGTCGTTTGCCGCGTTGAATCCCTGCGACGCACTACCTGTGCGGATTCGCAACAGATAGTAAGACGAGGGCAGGTTCCATAACACGCGCCCGTGGCGCAGCAGGCGGATCCACAGCTCGAAGTCCTCGGAATATCCACGCAGGCCGGCGTCGTACATGCCGACCGCGGTCAGCACGGACTTGCGATACATCACCGTACCGTGGTTCATGAACCAGCGGCTGCGCAGCCCAATCTCGCGCGTGATCACGTCCGGGTGTCGCACCAGCTGTCCTGCGGCCCAGGCACCGCCTGGTTGTTGCATGTAGTAGTTCAACGCCGTGCCGAGCACATCAATCGACGGCGTCGTCTGCATCAGTTCCCACTGCGCAAGGAAGCGGCCCGGCAGCGTGATGTCGTCCGAATCGACGCGGGCAATCAATTCGTGGCGGCAAGCCTCAATGCCAAGGTTGAGCGCCGCCGGGATGCCTACATTGGACGCTGAGTGCACGACACGGTAGCGCGGCTGCTTTGATCGCCCTTCGAGGTAGTTGAGAAGGTCCGTCTGATCGCTGCCGTCATTGACGATAACTATCTCCGCCGGCGGTTGGTCTGGATGCGCATTCTCGAGCAGGGCAAGATCGTACTCAATCGATGCGAGGCACTGGTTAAACCATGCGAGAGGGAGGCGGTGGACGGGAACCAAGACGGAAATCATTCCCGTATTGTGCTGTACACACTTGAATTTCGCCTCGACTGCATGTAGTCGGCACGATCAATATCCGGCTCGAAAGTCTGATGAAACAGCGCGAATTGGGGGCCACGTCAATGTCGCGGCAGATAGCCATCTGTTCGTGGGGCGACCGATCATGCGGCCCAAAAACTTCGGCAAAGCACTATTCGACGGGCGACCTAATCACCACACTGATTGTCATTGGTTGTCGTGCTATACCCATCCATACCGGAGGAGATCAACATGAAAAGAACATCTGTCGCACTGGCAGTGGTGGCAGCGTTGCTGGCGTGCTCGACGCTGGCGGAGGCAGCCGCGCCCGCTAGCGTTGCACTCCAATCGCATTCGGGCAATATGCTGCGCTGGGCAGCGGAGTTCCCGCATGCGATGGCGGTGATGCGTGTCGCAGCACCCGACGGC